>JBAQBC010000296.1:0-38995 GCA_049286035.1 Xanthobacteraceae bacterium | reverse complement strand
GCTCCGAATCTTGCGCGTCCATTGCCCGAGCGAGCGCATCACCGCCGGCAGCTCTTTCGGCCCGATCACGATCAGCGCGACGATGCCGATGAGCAGGAATTCGGTCCAACTGATGTCGAACATGAAGAGTCTCCGGCCGCGCCTTCGTCAGCCGCAGCCGCCGATCAAGATGTGAAGTTGCCGCGACCGGCGCGAGAGCCCCCGAGCTAGACTTTGCTCTCGGATTCCGCCCGCCGCTTCACATCCGCGGAGGCTTGATGATCGATCGTCTTTACCGGCGCATCGGATTTCGCAGTCTCGGCGGTGTCGTCGTCGGCCATGCCCTTCTTGAAGGCTTTAATGCCGCGCGCGACATCGCCCATCATGTCGGAAATCTTATTGCGGCCTCCAAACACCAGCAGGACGACGGCGCCGACGATCAACCAGTGCCAGATGCTCAAGGAACCCATAAAATCCTCCGTCCGCCAGGCGCTTACGCAGCCTTGTTAAGATCGCGCCGCACCTGCCGGCAAGTTGCCGATTTAAGCCAGAAACTAGGCGTCGGGATCGGCAAAAACAAGCACAACGGCAATGCCGCCGCGCCGCAGGCAAACGCGCCAATTAAACGCGCCTTATGCCCGATGCGGCCTGCAGCGCGACCGAGGATCAGCTTTTGCCGTCCTTTATTCCTCGGTGCGCTCGACCCGCGGCGCCAAGCCGAGGTCAATATCCTCAGGGCCCAGCGGTTCTTCGTCGTCCCGCAGCGCCGGATCGTCGGAAGGAACCGGCACCGCGAAATCCGCCGGCATGGTGGCGTCGACCAAGCCCGCCCCTTTGAGCTCGTCCAGCCCGGGTAGATCGTTGAGCGCATCGAGCCCAAAATGAGACAGGAATGCTTCGCTCGTCCCATAGGTGACCGGCCGGCCCGGCGCCTTGCGCCGGCCGCGCAGCCGGATCCAGCCGGTTTCGAGCAGCACGTCCAGCGTTCCTTTTGACGTGCTCACGCCGCGAATTTCCTCGACCTCGGCGCGGGTCACAGGTTGATGATAAGCGACGATCGCCAGCGTCTCGATCGCCGCCCGCGACAGTTTTCGCGTGACCACCGATTCATGCGTTAACAGCCACGCCAAATCGGTCGCGGTACGCAGCGTCCACTTGCCGCCGATGCGCACGAGATTAACGCCGCGAGGCGCGTATTCGCGCTGCAATTGCTGGAGCAATGCGTGCACATCGATGCCGGCCGGCAGCCGGGACGCCAGGACTTTCTCATCCAGCGGCGCTTCGGCGGCAAACAGCAAAGCTTCAAGGATGCGCATTCCTTCGGCGAGATCGGGATCTTTCTTGTCGCCGACAATCACCCGCATCTCCGCGACTTTCCCCATTGGCTTCTTCTCCCTCTTAGCCATTCCCCGGTTCCGCGGCTCCGCCCTGTGACAGGGCGCCGTCGGCATTATGTTTCTTGCGCAAATAAAGCGGCGAGAAAGCGCCTTGTTGGTGCGCCTCGAGCCGGCCTTCCCGGATCATTTCGAGCGCCGCAGCAAAGCTCGAAGCCAGCACCGTGGCGGCCATCGAAGGATCGACCAGATACGCGACCAGATATTGATCGAGCGGGCTCCAGTCCATGCTTTGGCCGATCAGCCGCTCCAGCGCTTCGCGCGCTTCGGCAAGCGACCAGACCGTGCGCTTGGGAACGCGCACGACCGATCTCGTCTGGATTTGCCGCCGTGACGAATAGGCCGAGAGCAGGTCATAGAGCGTCGCCGACCATTGCGGATGCTTGATCTCGGCGATCGGCTCCGGCTGACCGCGCTGAAAAACGTCGCGGCCAAGCTGCGGCCGGTTCATCAATTGCTCGGCAAATTTGCGGATCGCCTCCAGTCGGCGCAGCCGCAGCGCCAGCGCATTGGCCATCTCCTCGGCGCTCAGGCCTTCGGCCGGATGCTGTTCAGGCAGCAGCAGACGGGACTTCAGATAGGCGAGCCACGCCGCCATCACCAGATAATCGGCGGCGAGTTCCAGGCGCATCTTGCGCGCCTCTTCGATGAAGGCGAGGTACTGATTAGCCAATGCGAGGATCGAAATCTTGGCAAGATCGACCTTCTGCTGGCGCGCCAGCGTCAGCAGAAGGTCGAGCGGCCCCTCAAAGCCCTCGACGTCCACCATCAGCGACGGCTCGTCGCCTGATCGCTCGGCCAATTCGGTGTCGAACTCTTGTTCGGCGTTCATGCGAACCCTGCATCGGGGCGAGTGTCGTGCAACAGCTTGGCGAGTTCGGCGCGGCTCTCGGCAACATCGAGGGGCGCCGCCGGCTTGCGCACTGCCAGCGCCGCTTCGGCCCGGCGGGCGGCGTCGCCTGCCAGTGTCGGCGCTTCGCCAGCAACTTCGATCATTTCCGACAGTATTCCATTGCAATGAAGCACCACGTCGCAGCCGGCCGTGAACGCCGCCCTGGTGCGCTCGGACAGCGAGCCCGAAAGTGCTCCCATCGAAATGTCATCGCTCATGAGCAGCCCGTTAAAACCGATCGAATCGCGAATCACCTGTTTCACTATATTGGCCGAAGTGGTCGCCGGCGCGACCGGGTCGATGGCGGTAAACACAACATGGGCGGTCATCCCCAGGGGCAGACCGGATAACGGCCGGAACGCGGCGAAATCGGTAGCATCCAGGGTGGCTCTATCGGCAGTCACGACAGGAAGGCGCTGGTGGCTGTCGGCCGTGGCGCGGCCATGCCCAGGCAGGTGCTTGAGTACCGGCAAGACACCACCCTTCGTCAGTCCCATGGCAAAAGCCCCGGCCAGCGCCGCCACCTTGGCCGGATCGGCACCATAGGCCCGATCGCCAATCACGGGATCGGCACCCGCCGCCGGCACGTCGGCAACCGGGGCGCAGTCGACGTCGATGCCGAGCTGCGCCAGATCATTTGCAATCAATCGCCCGCCCAGGCTCGCCGCCCTAAGCCCAGCGTCGGGATCGCGGTCGAAGACCGCACCATAGGCAGCCCCTGGCGGATAGGTCTGCCAATGCGGCGGACCCAAGCGCTGCACCCGCCCCCCTTCCTGATCGATCAGGACCGGGGCTTGACGGCCGACCATCGCGCGGAACTCACCGATCAACCGGCGCAGCGCATCGGGCGTCGTCACGTTTCGTTTGAACAGGATCAGCCCCCAGGGGGCCGCCTCCTGCACAAAGTGCCGTTCCGCCGTTGTGAGGGTGGCCCCCGAAAGACCGGTTATGAATGCGCGCATTTACCGTAAAGAGGACCGGGTTCCGGCCAAGGCTGCGGGCCTAATGAGGCTGCGAGCCTAATCCGGTAGGAGCATCCGAAATCGATCACGGCCCACTAGAAGCGCGACAGCCTAACGAATGCAAGCTCGCCATATCGCGTATCGCCGCGGATCAATTCTTTTGTACGAGGCAGGCGCCGCCCGCGGCTTTTAAGTTCGAACACAACTCTGTGGCCTCATCCGCCGAGGCGAATGGACCCACCATAGTGCGAAAGAAGATGCCTTTAGCGCCGAGATCGGCGCGGCGGATGATCGGCGCGCGGCCGCCGAGTACGTTTGGATATTTGGCCTGCAGGTCGCGGAACGAGGACTGGGCTTCCTCTTCGCTCCGTTGCGACGAAACTTGAACGGCATAGCCGCCGCCTGTCGCCACTGGTGCCGCCGCGGGTGCTGCCACGGGTGCCGCCCCGGGTGACGCTGACGCGGTTTCGTTTGCCGGTGGTTTGTTGAGCGGCACGGGTTGGGCGGGAGCGGGGCGCGGACGTGCCGGTGCGGCTGAGGCTTCGGCGGATGGAGGCACGATGGAGAGTGGCCCGTTGCTTCCTTGCGGCGACTGTGTTCCTGGCCGCGCCGGAACGCTCGGCGATGAACCGGCAACCGCGTCGGTAGCGCCGGATTGGTCGGCGCGGATTGTGACGGTGCGGATTTTCTTCGGCCCAGGCGCCGCCGGCACGCCCGGTGTGGCAGGTGTGGCCGTAGAAACTGTCGGCGCCGCTGCCGGCGGCGGGGCTTGATTGGCGCTCGGTGCCGGGTTCGAGGCGGTCGCCGTCGTCATTGCCGGAGCGGTCGAGGCCTGCGACTCCGTCGACATTGCGGGATTGCTCGATGTCGCGCCAGCCGAGTAGCCAACGATACCGCCCGAGCCCCCCATCGGCGGCGGGTCGGGGAAGACGGGCACCGTCGCAACCCGCCGCGGGGCCGTGCTCACCGCCGGCGGCGGAATGTCCACCGGCCGCTCCTCCCGCGACACCACCCGTTCGGGTGATGCCGCATTATTCGCATCCGCTTCACGCGCGGTGCTGCCTTGTGAGCCTACACCGCTCGGTATGAGCTTGTTCGGACCGCCCTCGGCCTTGATGATGGGCGGCAGGGCTGGCAGCACTGGATTGCTGAACATGGCGCGGTAGGCGAAAGCGCCGGCGGTGCCGAGCACGGCCAACGTGAATACTGCCGCGACAAAAATGAAACCGCCGCGCCGGCCCGTGCTTTGATCCCCGCTGTATTCGTCGCTGTAGGCATGATCGTCGGCGTCATGCTGTTCATCTTCGTAGTATTCGTCCGAATAGTGGCTGTCGTGCTCGTCCGATGCACGGTCGTGCGAGTCTGCCGTCTCTTGGTGTGCGACCTCGTCAGCCTCGCCTGCCTCACCATCGGCGGCATCGCGCGCCGGCTCGATGGCGAAATCGGGCTCCTGCCGAAAACGAGAGGCGTGCGGCGGCGGTGCGGGATTGACGCGAGTCATTGGCTCGTAGCGCTCGTCCCTGCGTTCGCGGTAGTCCGGATCGACGTCTCGTTCGTACTGTTCAACCTCGGGCGCCGAATATCGGTCCTCGGTTGGTTCTCGCAGGACCTCGTCGGGCGCGGGATAGCTGGCGGCGTGGTCGGCTTCGCCGCGCTGATCGTCCGCACTCTCCGGCGCAACCGCCCTGCGATCTTGGCCCGATTTGTTCGTCGGCACGCTCTGACCAATGAGTCGGGCCAATTCGGCAAGCGGATCGTCAGCCTGGGCGCGCGGCGCCTCCTCCGCGCTGCGCCGACGAAGCGGATCGCGATAGGCACGCTGATCGTTTTCAGCCATGAGATTCGACTCGTTCAGCCGTTACAGCAGACAAAAGCCCCGAAACTTTTGACCAGTAGTCGCCGCCTGCGAATTCCGAGCGGCAGCACCAATAAACGAGTCGACCTATCGCATCTCGTTTGGCGCTTCGACCCCGAGCAGTGCCAGCCCCGATGCGAGCACGGTGGCAACCCCCTGAACAAGCACAAGCCGGGCTTCGGTCAGTTGTCGATCATTCTGGATAATGAAGCGTAAATGTGGCGATGCATTGCCGAGCGTCCAAAGTGCATGAAATTCACTGGCTAAATCGAACAAATAAAAGGCAATTCGGTGCGGTTCGTGTGCCGCCGCGGCGCCGGCAAGGATGCGCGGATAGAGCGCGATTTGGCGCATCAGCGCAAGTTCCGCCGTATCGTCAAGGCGCGCGAGATCGGCGCGTTCAGCTAATTGCGCGACGTCATGCGGCAGGTCGGCAAAAGCGGCACGGGCGTTACGAAATACCGATTGCGCACGCGCGTGCCCGTATTGGACATAAAAGACCGGATTGTCGCGGGATTGTTCCAGCACTTTCACAAGATCGAAGTCGAGCACGGCATCGTTCTTGCGAAACAGCATCATGAAGCGCACGGGATCGCGGCCGACTTCATCAACCACTTCGCGAAGCGTGACGAACTCCCCTGCCCGCTTCGACATTTTGACCGGCTGGCCCGCGCGCAAGAGCTTGACCAGCTGAACGACTTTAACGTCGAGCTCGGCGCGGCGATCGCTCAACGCCGCGACGGCCGCCTGCATGCGTTTGATATATCCGGCGTGATCAGCTCCCCAGACGTCGATCAGCGTGCGAAATCCGCGCTCAAGCTTTGAACGGTGATAGGCGATATCGGAAGCAAAATAAGTATACGAGCCGTCGGACTTCTTCAGCGGGCGATCGACGTCGTCGCCGAAGGCCGTCGAGCGAAACAATGTCTGTTCGCGATCCTCCCAGTCTTCGGTCGGCGCGCCCTTGGGCGGCGGCAAGCGTCCTTCGTAGACATAGCCGCGTTGACGTAAGAGTTCGATCGTCGCTCCCACGCGATCCTCGCCACTCATCAAGAGCGAGCGCTCGGAAAAGAACACATCCGGCTTCACATCGAGCGCCGCGAGGTCGTCGCGGATCGCGTCCATCATCATAGCGACCGCCTTGTCGCGCACGATGGGCAGCCAGCTCGTCTCCGATTGCCTTGCGAGCGCGTCGCCATATTCGGTAGCGATCGCTGCGCCGACCGGTTTGAGATAATCGCCGGGGTAAAGCCCTTCGGGGATTGCACCGATTTTTTCGCCGAGCGCCTCGCGATAGCGCAGGAACGCGGAACGGGCGAGAAGATCGACCTGCACCCCGGCGTCATTGATGTAGTACTCGCGCGTGACCGTAAAGCCGGTGAACGCCAGCAAATTGGCGAGCGCGTCACCGAACACCGCGCCTCGGCAATGGCCGACATGCATCGGCCCCGTCGGATTGGCCGACACGTATTCGATATTCACCGGCGCGCCATTGCCGAGGTCGATCTTTCCGTACGTCGCGCCCAACCCCACGGCGGCACGTAAGGTATCGACCCAAGTCGCCGGGCGAAGCGTGATATTCACGAATCCGGGGCCGGCCACTTCTGCTTTGGCCACCAGCGCGTCAGCCCGGAGTTGTTCCGCGATGGTTTCAGCGAGTTCGCGCGGCTTGCGTCCGGCATCCTTGGCCAAAACCATGGCCGCATTGGTCGCCATGTCGCCGTGCGCAGCATCGCGCGGCGGCTCCACGGTGACGCGCGATTGATCGATATCGGACGGCAATACGCCCGCGGCAATCAATGCTTCGTTCGCGGCGCGAACGCGTTCAAGCATTTCGGCGAAGATGTTGATGGACGGCATGCCTTGCACACGGGCTTTGTATTCAATCGCGCCGCGCGCCTAACGCAATTCCGGAGTCGAGTCAAAGAGCCGCGCGTGTTCGGCGAGCGCGTAGCGATCGGTCATGCCGGCAATGAAATCGGCGATGTGGCGAGCCCGCGCAGCCTCGTCAAGCCCGGCAAGGCCTTCGCCCCACTCTGCCGGCATGTCCTGCGGCCGGGCGCCGTAGCGCGCGAACAGATCGCGCACGACGTCTGCGGCCTGGTCCATCACTTTCATCACCCGGGGGTGCCGATACATGCGCGGTCTGAGGAAGCTTTTGATCGCGCGATCCTCTTCCCCCACTTCGCGCGAGAAGGCCGCGACCGGCGCGGTGGCGCGGCGCACATCGTCGGCCGAATGCGGCTTGAGCGCGGCGAGCCGGCCGGTGCTTTCGCTGACGACATCATCGATAAGCAAACCGATGAGCCGACGAATGAGTTCATGAACAAGCCGGTCGTGATCAAGGTTGGGATGATCTGCACGAATTGCAGCAACGATCCGGCCCGCCAGCGGCACGGCGATAATCTCTTCGAGCTCAAACAGCTTCGCGCGCAATCCGTCATCAAGGTCGTGGGCGTCGTAAGCGATATCGTCGGCCACGGCAGCGACTTGCGCTTCAGCGCCGGCGAAACTCCAGAGCTGCAGGTCCTGCGCGCGGCAATAATCGAGAATGAATACCGGTACGCCGTGACGCTGATAGTGCTCAAGCGGCGCGCCGGCGCGGTCGGTCAGCGGACCATTGTGCTTGACCAGGCCCTCGAGCGTTTCCCAGGTCAGGTTCAGCCCGTCGAACGCCGGATAGCGCCGCTCCAGCACCGTCACCACGCGTAGCGTCTGGGCGTTGTGATCGAAGCCGCCGAATGCCGATAAGCAGGAATCGAGCGCGCGTTCTCCGGCATGGCCGAATGGCGGATGGCCCAGGTCGTGGGCGAGCGCCAGCGCCTCGGCCAGATCCTCGTCGAGCCGCAACCGCCGCGCCAGCGCGCGCGCAACCTGCGCGACCTCGAGCGTATGGGTAAGCCGTGTGCGATAGTGGTCGCCCTCGTCAAAGACGAAAACCTGGGTCTTATGCTTGAGGCGGCGGAATGCGGTGGCGTGGATGACGCGATCGCAATCGCGCCGAAAGGCGCTTCGGCTCATGCTTGGCGGCTCGGGATAAAGCCGGCCGCGGCTCAGATCCGGATCGCAGGCATATGGCGCGCGGGAGATGATCGAATCCATTTGTCGGCCAGCAATTGACCTTCGGTTCCACCGCACTTAACTATCGTGTTGGCAGTGTTGCAATCGGGCCGATTGCGATTCGGAGAGCAAATGACCGTCAATGCCATGACCAGCACCGTCAATGCCATGACCAGCAACGTCACGGTGACCGAGCGCGCCGCGCGGCGAATCGGCGAGATCCTGCGTCAGGAGCCCGCCGGCACGATGTTGCGCGTCAGCGTCGAAGGCGGTGGCTGCTCCGGCTTTCAGTATAAAATCGACACCGAACGCAAGCGTGCCGACGACGATGTCGTGATCGAGCACAGCGGCGCGACCGTGCTGATTGATCCGGTCTCGCTCAAACACATGGCTGGATCCGAGATCGATTTCGTGGATGATCTGATCGGCTCGTCGTTCAAGATCAACAATCCGAAGGCCACCGCGTCCTGCGGCTGCGGCACCAGCTTCGCACTCTGACCCTTCCGTGCGCATCGCCACCTGGAACGTAAACTCGATCAAGCAGCGCCTCGATTCCGCAGTGACCTGGCTCTCCGAGCGCAAGCCGGACATCGTCTGCCTGCAAGAAACCAAATGCGTCGATGACGCTTTTCCGCGCGAGCCGTTCGAGGGCCTCGGCTACAACGTTGCCGTGCACGGGCAAAAGACCTTCAACGGCGTTGCGCTGTTGTCGAGATTTCCGTTCGACGAAGTCAGTAACGGGCTTCCGGGAAACGATCAGGACGGTCACGCCCGCTTCATCGAAGCTGTCGTTTCCACCGCCAATGGCGCAATGCGCGTCGCCAGCATTTACCTGCCGAACGGCAATCCGCCGGAAACCGAGAAATACGCCTACAAGATCGCGTGGATGAAACGTCTTTCCGCCTATGCGCGCCAACGCCTGCGCCTGGAAGAGCCGCTCGTCATGGCCGGCGACTACAATGTGATCCCGAGTTCGGCTGATGCCCGCAATCCGCAAGCCTGGGTGAATGACGCTTTATTCCTGCCGCGCACGCGCGACGAATTCCGTGGCCTGATCAATCTCGGGCTGACCGACGCGCTCCGCGCGACCAGCGACGATCCCGGGCTCTTCACGTTCTGGGATTATCAAGCCGGCGCCTGGCAAAAGAACAACGGCATCCGCATCGATCATCTACTCTTGTCGGCCGCAGCCGCGGACAGGCTCAGCGCTGTCGGGGTCGATCGTCACGTCCGCAGCTGGGAGAAGCCCTCCGACCACGTCCCGGTATGGATCGATCTTGAGATCGAGTCGAAATAGCGAAATGGCGATGGTTTGTAGGATGGGTTGAACGCGGTGAACCCCATCCTCGATATTCAAGAGGCGATGGGTTTCGCTTCGCTCAACCCATCCTACGGCCTCAATTAATCTCGCCGGCCTTTGAGCCAATCTTCGAGATAGACGAGCGCGAGTGCGCGTTCGTCGTCGCTCGCGCGCTTGAAAGCGCTGTCGTAGACCGGCTTGACCCACGTTTCGTCGGTGCCGGCGCAGTCGCGGCCCAGGGTGAGCCACATCAAACCGCGCGCCGCCTGGCGTGGCACGGCCTGTCCCTGGAACAAGAGGTCGCCAAGCGCAACTTCGGCGCGGCAATGGCCCTTGGTCGCGGCAAGCTGCAACCAGCGTGCTGCCTGGTGCGGATCGCCTGGCATGCCGGAGAGATAAAGCCGCCCGAGCTCGTACTGCGCGTCGGCGTCACCGAAATATGTCGCTGCATAGCCGAACATGTCGCGCGCGCGGGCGCGATCGGCCGCGATTTTTGTGTTGGGTATGCCGGTCAAATAATAATGCCCGAGTGCAACGAAGGCATTGGCGACGAACCGCGCTTGCGGCGTGCCAGGCGCCTCATCGGGATGACTGTTGGCGATCTGGCTGAAATAGCTGAACGCACGTAGATCATCTCGCGGCACGCCATCGCCATCGGCATACATACGGCCGAGCTTCCACTGCGCCACCGGCTGCCCCTGCTCCGCGGCATATTGCAGCGCGGTGAGCGCGCTGGTTTTGCCCGGGGCGGTTTCCGGCGGATGCGGGCTCGCACGCAAGGCCTCGCCTGGCGACAAAGCGGCCGTGCTCGGCGTGGTAGTGCCGTCGAACGCGTAAGCTGGCGCAGCGCCGAGCATGCCGCCGATGTCGTCGTGCCGCCCACCAGAGCCGACCATGACCGCAAGACCAAGCACCGCCACCGCGGCGGCGCCGGTCGCAAGACGGATTATGCTGCTAGATGTCCGCATAGCACGCCGTCTCGGCCGCTCCACCCGGATGGGTCAGTGCGCCGTAACGCGCCGATCCAACCTGCTGGGCGTATTTCCACAAGTAACCGGAAGTGAATTCGGAGGCGCGCGGCTTCCATTCCTTCGTACGCCGATCCAACTCAGTCTTGCTGAGCTTGACGTCGAGCGTACCGCGCTCCGCATCGAGCGTGATGATGTCGCCGTCGCGAACGAGCGCGATCGGCCCGCCGACCGCCGCCTCCGGGCCGATATGGCCGACGCAGAAACCACGCGTGGCGCCGGAAAAACGGCCATCGGTAATCAGCGCGACCTTCGCGCCCATGCCCTGTCCATAAAGCGCGGCCGTGGTCGACAGCATTTCGCGCATGCCCGGTCCGCCCTTGGGCCCCTCGTAGCGGATGACCAGCACGTCGCCTTCCGCGTATTGCCGGTTCTTCACCGCTTCGAAGCAGGCTTCCTCGCCGTCAAAGCAGCGCGCCGGACCGGAGAACTGCAAACGCTCCATACCTGCCACTTTCACGATCGCGCCTTCAGGCGCGAGATTGCCTTTCAGTCCGACGACACCGCCGGTCGGCAAAATCGGCTTATTGGCAGGCCAGATAACGGCCTGGTCGGGATTCCATTTCACCGACTTCAAATTCTCGGCGATGGTCCGGCCGGTGACGGTGATGCAGTCGCCATGGAGGAAGCCATGGTCGAGGAGCGTCTTCATCAACAGCGGCACGCCGCCAGCTTCGAACATGTCTTTGGCGACATAGCGGCCGGATGGTTTTAAATCCGCGATATATGGTGTCTTTTTCAGGACTTCGGCGACATCGAACAAATCGAATTTGATGCCGCATTCACTAGCGATAGCCGGCAAGTGCAAGGCTGCATTGGTCGAGCCGCCGGTCGCCGCCACGACCGCCGCGGCGTTTTCCAAAGCCTTGCGGGTGACGATGTCGCGCGGCCGAATATTCTTGGCGATGAGATCCATGATCATCTCGCCGGCGAGAACGCAAAACTTATCGCGGATCTCGTAAGGCGCCGGCGCGCCCGCCGAATAGGGCAAAGCAAGACCGATCGCCTCAGAGATCGTCGCCATCGTGTTGGCGGTAAATTGGGCGCCGCACGCGCCGGCCGACGGGCAGGCATTCTGTTCAAGCACCTCCAAATCGGCATCCGTCATCGCGCCGATTGAGTGCTTGCCGACCGCCTCATACACGTCCTGGATGGTGACGGGCATGCCCTTAAAGGTGCCCGGCAGGATCGAGCCGCCGTAGATGTAGATCGAGGGCACGTTGAGCCGGCACATCGCCATCATCATGCCCGGTTGCGACTTGTCGCAGCCGGCCACTCCAATCAGCGCGTCATAGGAATGGCCGCGCACCGACAATTCCACCGAGTCCGCGATCACTTCGCGTGACGGCAAAGACGATTTCATGCCGGCATGGCCCATGGCGATGCCGTCGGTGACGGTAATGGTGCAGAATTCGCGCGGCGTGCCGCCGCCGGCGGCGACGCCAAGCTTCACGGCTTGGGCTTGCCGCATTAGCGCGATGTTGCACGGTGCCGCCTCGTTCCAACAGGTCGCCACGCCGACGAAGGGCTGATGAATCTGCTCCCGCGTCAGCCCCATGGCGTAATAGAACGCCCGGTGCGGCGCGCGGTCGGGGCCCTCGGTAGCGTGGCGGCTTGGCAGCCGTAATTTCAAGTCGCTCTTGGCGTCCATCAAACTCAAGCGAGCCAAACTGGCCCTATTCGCCCCTCTTCATCCGGTCCAAAGCCTGCTCGCTTTTCCAGACCGGACGTATCGACAACGTTTTTCAGACCATGTTCGGTCACATGAACATGTCCGCCGCGTGGCCATCGATGTCGAGAAATCCTATGGCCAAAAAGCGGCGCTGGCCGTGGGTGCATTGCGGTAAGATTAAATGTTGTACCGCTGTGTCCGCGCGGCCACAGATTCAACGCGCCGGAAGCATTTCTGTTAAGTGGCGATTTACCACGCTGTTGCCAACCTGCCACGATGCAGCGTGTCCAGACGCCTAAGCAAAGCCTTCTTCCGCCGCAGCGTTCACGAGGTCGCGCCCGACCTGATCGGAGCGACGCTCCTCTTCAACGGGGTCGGCGGGCGGCTGGTCGAAGTCGAGGCCTACCATCATACCGATCCGGCCGCGCACAGCTATCGCGGGCCGACGGCGCGCAATGCGGTCATGTTCGGGCCGCCGGGCTACGCCTATGTCTACCGCTCCTATGGCATTCATTGGTGCCTGAACTTGGTCTGCGAGCCGAAAGGCTCGGCCAGCGCCGTCCTGATCCGGGCGCTGGAGCCGATTGACGGTTTGCCGCTAATGCGCCGGCGCCGCGGCTTGACCGATGTGCGGCTTCTTGGCGCCGGGCCGGGACGGGTCTGTGAGGCACTGGGAATTACCGCAGCGCACAATGGACTGGCGCTGGACGAGCCCCCGTTTGCGTTATTTGCACGGACCGGCGAGGTTGAGGTCATCGCCGGACCGCGCATCGGGATCACCAAGGCGGCGGAGAAGCCGTGGCGCTATGGCCTGAAAGGCTCGGCTTTTCTCAGCAAGCCGTTTAAGCCTGAAGGCTGAATCGGCGGCCGATAGCGCCGCTCGCGCCCGCGAGAAATATCCTCACGCGATCATCTCACGCCGCGCCTTCAAGCCGCTGCAGGGCTTCGGCGATCTTGGCTTTGCGCAACTGTGCTTCCTCGCGTTTTTCCTTTTCTTCTTCGACGACCTCTTCAGGCGCGCGCGCGACAAAATTCGGGTTGCCGAGCTTGGCGTTGACGCGGGCAATATCGGCGTCGCATTTCGCCATCTCTTTGGCGAGCCGGGCGCGCTCGGCGGCAAGATCTACCAACCCCGCCAGCTCTAAACCTGCGATTTCGCCGCGGACGACGAGCTGCAGGGTCCCAGGCTTCGGTATTGGAACCCTCGTCACGCTCGAAATTTTGGCCATGCGCTTTATAAATTCAGACCAGCGCTGCGCTCGCTCCCAAACGTGATCACCGACCCTAATCATTACCAGTGGCAGCGCGACGTTTACGTTCATCTCCGCGCGCACAGAGCGAATGGCGGTGATCAGATCGATCACCCAGCCAATTTCAGTTTCCGCTCCAGGGTCACCAATGCCTTCGAGCGACGGCCATTGGCTGAGAGTCAGAAGCGGATCGTGTTTTGGTGCGCCAGTCACCGTCCACAGCTCCTCCGTCACAAACGGCATGAATGGATGGAGAAGTTTCAGAATTTGATCGAGCGCCCATGCTGCGGCGGCTTGAGTCTCGCTCTTGGCGGAACCATCCGGCCCGGTTAGCACCGGCTTGATCAATTCCAGATACCAGTCGCAATAGACGTTCCAGACGAAACGATAAATGGCGGCGGCTGCATCATTGAACTTGTAAGCTTCAACCGCCGTGGTGACCTCGCGCGTAGCCTTCGCCGTCTCGTGCGCGATCCAGCGGTTCAAAATTTCCTTTGACCTGCGCGGATCAAAAGCAGGATCGCGGGCGCAACCGTTGATCTCGGTAAACCGCGCGGCGTTCCAGAGCTTGGTCGCGAAATTGCGGTGGCCCTCCACCCGCTGGGCCGAGAGCTTGATGTCGCGCCCCTGTGCCGCCATCGCGGCAAGGGTGAAGCGAAGCGCGTCGGCGCCGTATTCGTCGATCACCGCCAGAGGGTCGATCACGTTACCCTTTGACTTCGACATTTTTTGCCCGCGCTCGTCGCGCACGAGCGCGTGGATGTAAACGTCGCGGAACGGCACCTGCTCCATAAAGTGCAGACCCAGCATCATCATGCGCGCGACCCAGAAGAAGATGATGTCGAAGCCGGTGACGAGCGTGCTGGTCGGATAAAAGCGCTTCAGCTCCGCCGTCTGATCCGGCCAGCCCAAAGTCGAGAACGGCCACAGCGCCGACGAGAACCAGGTGTCAAGCACGTCTTCGTCGCGCCAGATGGGCTCCCATCGGGGTTTACCTGCTGTCTCGTCATTAGCAATCTGTTGAAAGATTGGATCAAGATCACCGGATGGTGGGTTCTTCAGTACGCGAATTTCACATCCATATTTCTGTTGCGCTAATTCGACCGCTTCGGCTTCAGAACTAGCAACGAATATTTCGGGGTCAGCTCGCAGGTCACGCCGCGTGGGGTCCTCTATTGCCTGAGCCCAATGTCGGTGTGCAATAAATTTTCGTCCATACCAGGCCGGTATCTGATGGCCCCACCAGATTTGCCGTGAAATGCACCATGGCTGGATGTTTTCCATCCAGTTGAAGAACATCGCTTCCCATTGCGCAGGCACGAACACGGTCTTGCGCTCGCGCACCGCCGCGATCGCCGGCTGCGCCAGCGTCTTGGCATCGACGTACCATTGATCCGTGAGATAGGGTTCGAGCACGGCACCCGATCGGTCGCCATGCGGTACTACATGAGTCGTCGTCTCGACCTTTTCGATCAGTCCACGACTTTCCAATAACCCAACTATCCGCTTACGAGCGTCGAAACGATCAAGCCCATCAAGCGCCAAAACGTCGTTCGTGTCTTGGCTTGCCTGCGAACCGACCATCAACATCGATGCGGGCCACATGCTATCTAAAAACGGTGTGTTACCTTGGAGCCGGATACAAGCTTCGTCATCGAGTACATTGATGAGTGGCCGACCGTGCCGCCGCCCAACCTCGAAATCGTTGAAGTCATGCGCCGGCGTGATCTTCACCGCGCCGGAGCCTTTTTCCGGATCGGCATATTCATCGGCGATGACCGGGATACGCCGGCCGACTAGCGGCAAGATCGCCGTTTTCCCGATCAGATGCTCAAGCCGCTCGTTCTCCGGGTGCACGGCGACGGCGACGTCGCCGAGCATCGTCTCGGGCCGCGTGGTGGCGACGACAATGAATTCGCCAGAGCCCTCGATCGGATATTTGATGTGCCAGAGCTGCCCCTTGCTCTCGACCTGTCGCACTTCGAGATCGGAAATCGCGGTCTTGAGCTTGGGATCCCAGTTGACGAGCCGCTTGTCCTTGTAGATCAGGCCTTCGCGGTACAGCGCGACGAAAACTTTCCGCACCGCGCGCGACAGCCCCTCGTCCATGGTGAAGCGTTCGCGCGACCAGTCGCAGGAGGCGCCAAGCCGCTTGAGCTGGCTGATGATCGTGCCGCCGGATTCCGCCTTCCACTCCCATACGCGCTTGATGAAAGCCTCGCGCCCCATTTCGCGGCTTGACGGCTGTTTGCGGTCGGCGAGCTGGCGCTCGACCACGGCCTGGGTGGCGATGCCGGCATGGTCCATGCCCGGCTGCCACAACACGTCCTTGCCGCGCATGCGCTCGAAACGACAGAGGATGTCCTGGAGCGTGTTGTTGAGCGCGTGGCCCATATGCAGCGAGCCGGTGACATTAGGCGGCGGAATGACGATGCAATACGGCTCGGCATTGGCACGTTCAGGCCGGCCCGCACGGAATGCGCCCGCGGCCTCCCAAGCGGCATAAATGCGGCTTTCGACCTGGCTCGGCTGGTATCTGCTTTCGATCATTGTCGTTTCGCTTCGGCGCGGGTTAGAAAGCCTGTGCCCCGCAGAGTGTCAACGTTTCTTCCGCTGACGCCGCATAACGAACACCCCAGTGCTTTCTTTCCCAGCAACCTCGCGACCGGACTCGACGCGCTCCATCATTTTGCTGGCTGTCGCGGGCTTTGCCAGCCAGGCCCAGGTCCGCGTGATGGACTCGCTGTTGCCGCAGGTGGCGGCCGATCTGCATACCACCGTCGGCGTAGCGGCCATGGTGGTCACCGCCTACGCGGTGACGCACGGCTCGATCCAGCTCATTATCGGTCCGATCAGCGACCGCTTCGGCAAATACCGCACCGTGGCGCTTACCTGCGCTATCGGCGCCGTCCTGGTGGCCGTCTGCGGGACGGTCTCGACCCTGCCGCAGCTCGCGCTGGCGCGCCTTGCCACCGGCGCAGCCGCCGGTTGGGTCATACCGATCTCGATGGCCTATGTCGGTGATGTCACGCCGCACGACCGCCTGCAGCAGATTCTCGGGCGATACATTTCTGGACAGATTCTTGGCCAGCTGTTCGGTCAGGCCGCCGGCGGGGTACTCGGCGACCTGCTTGGCTGGCGCAACGTCTTCTTCGTGCTTGCTGGGCTGTTCGCGGTGGCCGCGGCCGGTCTAGTTTTCGAGCTCGCGGTCAATCCGCAGACCCGCAAGGCCGGCAGCCGCGGCACGCACGGCGCGTTCGGCGGCTATGCCGCGGTCTTGACCAATCCATTCGCGCGCATCGTGCTGATCGCCGGCTTCTTTGAAGGCGCGCTGGCCTGGGGCGCCTTTGCCTATATCGGCGCCTATTTGCACCTGCGCTTTGGCTTGAGCTTCTCGCTGGTCGGCGCTGTCGTCGCCTGTTTCGGCATCGGCGGCTTGATCTACGCCGCGCTGGTGAAGCTGCTTGTTTATCGCGTGGGCCAGCCCGGTCTCGCGGTGACCGGCGGGCTTATTCTCGCGGTGGCCTATCTGGAGCTTGCGATGGGCCCGGTTTGGTGGCTTGCGCCTATCGCCACCACCGCAATCGGGCTTGGCTTCTACATGCTGCACAACACGCTGCAGACCAATGCCACGCAGATGACGCCGCAGGCGCGCGGCACCGCGGTGGGCTTGTTCTCGTCGGCGCTTTACGTCGGTCAAACCGCGGGCGTCGCGGCCGGCGCGTTGGTGATCGACCGCGCCAGCGCGAAGCCATTGTTTCTGGCGACCGCGATAGCGCTGCCGGCGCTCGCCCTCTGGTTTGTACGGGAATTGAAACGGTTCCGGCGGGAGGATTGACCGCCCGCCGGAGGAATTCGCTAGGCTTTTACCAGCGGCACTTTCGGAACGATGCCACGCCGCGGCGGACCGTCGTCGCCGCCGCTCGGCGGCTTACGCTTGGGCGAAGAACGCCGCTTCGCTTTTGCGCGGCGAGGCTCCGGCAGCTTCTCCGGCCGCGGCTTGACCGGCCCGTCCGGGTAATCGAAGCCGAGTTTGCTGTTGCCGGCCTCGTCAGTGACGACGATGACGCGGACATGGCCGCCGCCCTTGAGCCGACCGAACAGAACCTCGTCGGCAAGAGCCTTCTTGATGTGCTCCTGGATCACCCGCGCCATCGGGCGGGCGCCCATTAGCTCATCGTAGCCGTTGGCGATCAGCCATTTGGTGGCTTCGTCGGTCAGCTCGATGGTGACATCGCGGTCGGCGAGCTGCGCTTCGAGCTGCAGCACGAATTTCTCGACCACCATCTTGATGATCTCGGGCGACAGATGCGCAAAGGTGATGATCGCGTCGAGCCGGTTGCGGAATTCCGGCGCGAACAGGCGCGTGATCGCCTCCATGTCGTCACCCTCGCGCTTGGTTCGCGTGAAGCCGAACGCCGCCCGCGCCATATCCGAAGCGCCGGCATTGGTCGTCATGATCAAAATGACGTTGCGGAAGTCGACCTGCTTGCCGTTGTGATCGGTCAGCTTGCCGTGGTCCATGATCTGCAGGAGCACGTTGAACAGATCCGGATGCGCCTTTTCGATCTCGTCGAGCAGGAGTACGCAGTGCGGGTGCTGGTCGACGCCGTCGGTGAGCAGTCCGCCCTGATCGAAGCCGACATAGCCGGGCGGCGCGCCGATCAACCGCGACACGGTGTGGCGCTCCATATATTCCGACATGTCGAAGCGGATCAGCTCGACGCCGAGCGACGCCGCCAGCTGTTTGGCCACCTCGGTCTTGCCGACGCCGGTCGGGCCGGAGAACAGATAGCAGCCGATCGGCTTTTCCGGCTCGCGCAACCCGGCCCGGGCAAGCTTGATCGAAGCGGACAGCGCTTCGATCGCCTTGTCCTGGCCGTAGACCACGCGCTTGAGCGTCTCCTGAAGATTCCTGAGCACCTCGGCGTCGTCCTTGGAAACCGCCTTCGGCGGAATCCGCGCCATGGTCGCGATCGTGGTCTCGATTTCCTTTAATCCGATGGTCCGTTTGCGCCGATTTTCCGGCAGCAGCATTTGCGCCGCGCCCGACTCGTCGATCACGTCGATCGCTTTGTCAGGCAGCTTGCGGTCATGGATGTAGCGCGCCGAAAGCTCGACCGCCGCCTTAATCGCGTCGCTGGTATATTTGAGCTTGTGATAATCCTCGAAATAGGGTTTCAGCCCTTTGAGGATCTCGATGGCGTCGGGGATGGTCGGCTCGTTGACGTCGATCTTCTGGAAGCGGCGAACCAGCGCCCGATCCTTTTCGAAATACTGCCGGTACTCCTTATAGGTCGTCGAGCCGATGCAGCGCACCGTGCCGGACGCCAGCGCCGGCTTTAACAAATTCGACGCATCCATGGCGCCGCCCGAAGTAGCGCCGGCGCCGATCACGGTATGGATTTCGTCGATGAACAGGATCGCGCCCGAATAGGCTTCGAGTTCCTTGATCACCTGCTTTAAGCGTTCTTCGAAATCGCCGCGATAGCGTGTCCCGGCGAGCAACGTGCCCATGTCGAGTGCAAACACGGTTGCGTTGCGCAGCACGTCGGGCACTTCACCGTGCACGATGCGGCGCGCCAATCCTTCCGCGATGGCGGTCTTGCCGACGCCGGCTTCGCCGACGAACAGCGGATTGTTCTTCTGCCGTCGGCACAGCACCTGAATGGTGCGATTGATCTCGGACTCGCGGCCGATCAGCGGATCGATCTTGCCCTCGCGCGCCTTCTTGTTGAGGTTGACGCAATAGGCGTCGAGCGCGTCGCCTTTCTTCTTCGGCTCGTCGCCGGATTTGCCGTCGGTTTCCTCGTCGGCGCCACGCACCGGCCGCGCTTCGGACATGCCGGGGCGCTTGGCGATGCCGTGGCTGATATAATTGACCGCGTCGTAGCGCGTCATGTCCTGCTCTTGCAGGAAATACGCGGCGTGGCTCTCGCGTTCGGCGAAAATCGCAACCAGCACATTGGCGCCGGTCACCTCTTCGCGACCGGACGATTGAACATGGATCACCGCACGCTGGATCACGCGTTGAAAGCCGGCGGTCGGCTTCGAATCATCGCTGCCGTCGGTGACCAGATTGTCCAACTCGGATTCCAGATAAGCGATAAGACTGCGCCGCAACTTTTCCAGATCGACATTGCACGCGCGCATGACTGCCGCGGCGTCCTGATCTTCGATCAGCGCCAGCAGCAGGTGCTCGAGCGTCGCGTATTCATGGTGGCGCTCATTGGCAAGCGCCAAAGCCCGGTGGAGCGACTGTTCAAGACTGCGCGAAAACGTCGGCATTTCCATTTCTCATCGTTTGTATTGGACGCTATCTCCCAGAATCACTTCTTCTCCATGATGCATTGCAAAGGATGCTGGTGTTTGCGGGCAAAGTCCATAACCTGCGTCACTTTGGTTTCGGCAACCTCATACGTATAAACACCGCACTCCCCGATGCCGTGCTGATGCACATGCATCATGATTCGATGCGCCGTTTCGTGATCCTTATTGAAGAAACGCTCCAGCACGTGGACCACGAACTCCATCGGTGTGTAGTCGTCGTTGAGCAGCAGCACGCGATAGAGGTTTGGCCGCTTGGTTTGCGGCCTTGTCTTGGTAATGACCGCGGTCCCGGGCGAGCCGTCGCCTTTACGCTTGCGATCGTCGTCCGCCAGCCGGGCTGGCACATGGGTGGTAACGTCAATCAACGGCATTGGTTCGTTCGACTTCCGGGCTGCTGGATCATCCGCGGCCAGCGCCGTTGCCGACCGCTTGCCTGCGAGAATCCCCACACAGCGCGTAAAATTAGCGCGGATCACGCGCCGAATCGATAGAGCAACTTCCAAAGCGGAAACGCCTATCGGCCGGACGCGAATGGTCACCGTGCACAATTTCGAAGTGCTGGCGAAACGGTCACATAGTTCACCTGCCGCCGAGCACAAGATGGCCGATAGCATGCGCGGTTCGCCCAAATTGCTCTGGCGAGGCGCTGCGGTCATGACGTGCACCGCAGGGCACTCGCGAACGGGGCTAATTTCGGTCGCGCGACACATTAGTAAATCCGTCGCCCGCGTATGGCCGAACGGCGTGGAGGGCGCCGGCTACAGCTGGCGGCGGCGCGCCGGCGACCGGTCCAGGCGTCAAATTCAACGCGTGGGACATTAACCGGTTTGCCATCAAAAGGCCTTTTGCCGCGGTAATTATATATATGGTGCGCCGCACAAGAGCGGCCACATAGGCGTTTTTTCGGGCGGCGGCGCGGCTGCACTTAACCGTTTCGCAACTGCGTCTTCCTAACCTGCTTGACCGTGTTGTTGGGGTAACGACCGAGTTGGGGTGGTGTCCGTCTCGCGCTAAGCGCACCGTACACTGTCCCGGAACAGCAGACAGAGTGAGGGGCCGCCTTACGGGGTGAGGCGCGTTCAGGGACGGGGTTACTAATGGCATCGGTGGAATTCGAAGCCCGCTTCGGGCTTCGTTACTGCCTGTTGGCGAGTGCCGCGGTCGCCGCGGCCCTTACGATCACCGGCGATGTCGCCGATGCGCGACGGCATCATTATTCCCGTGCGCATCACGCCCATGCCGGGCATGGCCATCGTCACGCTCGTGTCGAAGATTATTCGCCGCCTTTTGCGTCCATCGTTGTTGACGGCAATAGCGGATCCGTTTTGCAGGCCGCCAGCCCTGACGCTTTGCGCCATCCTGCTTCGCTGACCAAGGTCATGACGCTCTATCTTTTGTTCGAGCGTCTCGAAGCCGGCAGGCTGAAACTCGATAGCGCGCTCAAAATCTCCGAACATGCCTCAGATCAGGCACCGACCAAGCTCGGGCTCAAACCCGGGCAGACGATCAGCGTCGAGGATGCAATCAAAGGAATCGTCACCAAGTCGGCCAATGATGCCGCGGTCGCGGTCGCCGAAAACCTGGGCGGGGATGAGGACGGCTTCGCGAAGCTGATGACACAGAAAGCGCATGCGCTTGGCATGTCACACACAATTTACGTCAATGCATCGGGTTTGCCGGACGACGACCAAGTCACGACCGCGCGCGATCAGACCATCCTTGGACGCGCCATCCAGGAGCGGTTTCCGCACTACTACCGATATTTCTCCACAGAATCTTTTGTCTATCACGGCGAAGCGATGCGTAATCACAACCATCTCCTCGGCGCAGTCGATGGAGTGGACGGCATCAAGACTGGTTTCACGCGCGCTTCCGGATTCAATCTGCTCACCTCGTTGCATCGTGACGGCCGTTATCTCGTCGCCGTCGTGATGGGAGGTCCCTCAGCCTCCGAACGCGACGAACGCATGCGTGAGCTCATCAGCGCCCACATCAAGGAAGCGGCAGTGCGCCGTACCGCGCCCATGATTGCCGAGGCGGCCGAACGTCGTGAAGAGGCTTCGGTACGATCGCCGGCGGCCCGGACCGACCGCACCGCTACCGCGAGCGTGGAGCCAAGCCTAGCGCCAAGTGTGGCGCCAAGCACGGCATCACGCATGGGCGCCGGATCGAATGATCCGATCCGGCCACTCCTTGTGAAGACGATTTCCTACCGAACTGCCCCGGTGCAGACCGCTTCACTGGCGCCGATGCCGGCCTTGGTTCCGGTCGCGGCGACGGCTGCGGCTCCGCAACCGAACGCGGTTGCTGCGCCCGCCGTTCCAGCGCAGGCGGGAACCCGCGCCAGTTCGCAAGCACGGACTGAGATCGCAGCTGCCGCGCCGAATGTTGACCTCAAGGTGGCCCAAGCCGAACCGTCAGTGCCGGCGCCTGCGGCCGGCGAGCCGGCGTCACTAAAGTCCGTCGAGGCGCCGCCGGCACAGAGTCAACCGGTGCAGATGCGGCCGGCGCAAATCGAACCGGCGCCGATCGAAACGCACATCGCTGCAGCGAATGTACAAACCCTACCCGCTTATTCCGCTCCGCCTGCTCACGCCCATAGCGGCTGGCTGATCCAGATCGGCGCATTCGATGACGAGGATCAGGCCAGGCAGCACCTCTCCGCAGCGCAGATCAAAGTCCACGCGCCGCTTGCCGCGAAAGATCCATTCACCGAGCGAGTCCAAAAAGGCGACAAGGCGCTCTACCGGGCCCGCTTCGCTGGATTCGACAAGTCGACTGCCGAAGCCGCCTGCCGGGCGCTCAAGCGCAGCGACTTCGAATGCATGCCACTGAAAGACTAAGGCGCTGAAAGATTAAGAAGAGCCCATTCAAGGGGCCGAGTGATCGCGAAGATCATCACCGATCGAAGGGAAGCGCGACGGAGGACGGAAGACACGCGAGGGTCCGCAACGAGTACCTCAGCGATGGTTCCGAAGCAGCACGTCCTTGGCCTCATTGATGCGGGCCGCCAAATACGTCGTCCCCCCTTGGTCGGGATGCAGTTTCTTCATGAGCGAGCGGTGCGCGCGGCTGATCTCGGTCATGCTCGCACCGGGCGCAACGCCAAGGATCTGATAAGCCTCCTGTTCAGTCATTTTGCTGCGAGCCGCAGGCCGCGCGCCGAGGGTCGTATCCGCATCAGCTTGCGTGTATTCACGCCGGCCGGATCTCCCGCCGTCAAAATAAGCTGCCAGTGAGCTGAGCGGCCAAGGCAACGCCTCGCCCAACAGGTAAAGCCCGAAAACTCCGAGCCCGAGGCCGACTCCCCAGTCGCCGCGGACCAGCAGAAGCGCGGCGATCAAAATTGCGAGTGCACCGCTGAGGCGTTGCTGGGCGACGTTGAGGATTCCGCGCGGGCGCCACCTTTTCGCCGCCCAGAGCAAAACCAAAAGGATGACGACGCCAATGAGGCCAAGCATCCGAGCTTTATAGCGATTTCGTTGGAGATAGCGATTTCAGCCGGCGGGCGCGCTCGGCTCAATCGGCAAGGAGATCGTACGTGTCAAGCGGCTTTCCCGCAGCCGCGACCCATTCCGCGCGAGCCGCCGCGCGGCGTTTACCGCGTTCGTCGATTGGGAGCCGGAGCGAATCGATGAAGACCTTCACTTCGTCGCGGGCGGTAACGTGCGAACTGGTCGGCCGCAGGCCAAGCGTGTCCTCATTGAGGTCATCGAGCGCGGTGAGGCCGCGTGGAAAGAATTCGCGGTAGACCACCCGCTCGGCGAAACCATCCACGGTGCGGAACCCGAGCTGCTTGGCGAGACCGTCGACCCCCTCGCCGACCAGGCGGCGGTTGCGCGAGCCCAAGGTCGAAAGCCGGTTGCGGACCACCACCCAATCGATAAGGCCGCCATCAACGAGCCGGCGCTGGCGGCGGGCTTGGCGCACCATGTCGGCATAGTGGCTCACCCCGGCGACTTCGAATGAGATCGGATCGATGGTGCCGAGCACGTCGAAGTCAACGAAACTGTCGTTCAATGGCGTGATCAGGGTGTCCGCCATCGAATGAGCCAGACGCATCATGTAGGAATCGGTGCCCGGCGTATCGATGACCACAAAGTCGTGGCTTTGCTCGACCGCGCTTACGGCTTGAGCGAAAGCGGCGAATTCTTGGGCTTCGATTTCATCAAGGCGCACGCCACAACCGCGTGCGATGCAATAATGCACAGGGATTTCCAGTTGAACCCCGGTGCGCGCGGCCCAGCCGCGGCGGTTCTCGATATAGTGGGTGAAGCTCTTCTGGCGGGAATCGAGATCAATCGTGGCGACCCGCTGGCCAGCTTGCAGCAATGCGACGGCGACATGCATCGCCGTGGTCGATTTCCCGGAGCCGCCTTTTTCGTTGCCGAGGACAATCACATGCGCCGAGAACGGACGGCCGAGCTCCGCCTGCATCAGCATAGGACGCAACCCCTGCGTTGCGACTACTCTCTGAATTTGCAACGCGTCGGGTCAAGATACAGCATCTATCGAAATAAGTTAATCGTAAACGAAACGCTGCATCGACGAAACGCGCCGGGGTGTGCTCACGCTGCAACGTCGTCATGAAGAATTCCCAGCGAGCGAAGCGTCATCCGCGCGTCATCCGCACCCAACCGGCGCTACGCCGCGCCATCGCGAATTTCCGCAGGCGCGGCTGCACAATTGCCTTGGTGCCGACGATGGGAGCGCTGCACGAAGGGCATTTTTCCTTGGTGCGCCGGGCCCAAAGCCGGGCCGATTGCGTCGTTGTATCGATATTCGTTAATCCGACGCAGTTTGCTCCCCACGAGGACCTGACCACCTATCCGCGGACATTCGCAGCCGATGTTGCCGCTTTGGCCAAGCGGCAAGTCGATCTCGTTTGGGCGCCTTCCGTTCAAACCATGTATCCGGACGGCTTTGCCACGCGGGTCGTTCCGGAGGGGCCGGCCACGGTCGGATTGGAAGACGCCAGCCGTCCGCATTTTTTTGAGGGCGTGGCGACCGTGGTTGCGAAGCTCCTGATCCAGTGCGAGCCCGATATCGCCCTGTTCGGCGAGAAGGATTACCAGCAACTTAAAGTCGTCACGCAACTTGGCCGGGATCTTGGCCTGAAAACCCGGATCGTCGGCGCGCCGATCGTGCGCGAGCGCGACGGCCTCGCCCTTTCTTCGCGGAACCGCTACCTCGCTCCCGCGCAGCGCCAAACCGCGCCGATGCTCTACCGCGCGCTTAAAGAAGCCGCGGCAAAGATCGGTGCCGGCGCGCCCGTTGCCGAAGTACTCAAGCGAGCGCGCGAAGCGATCGCGCGCGGCGGTTTGCAACTCGACTATTTCGAAGCGCGCCATGCCGACACGCTCGAGCCGCTTAAAGGCTCGGTCGGCGAACCGATCCGGCTGCTCGCCGCAGTGCGCATCGGCACGACGCGTTTGATCGACAATCTTGCGGTGTAAATCAGGCGCGCCGCTACTTCGCCGCCGCCACTTTCAACGGATCCTTGACGCTCGGATAAGTCTCGAATTCCTCGCTCCAGAGCTGGCCGTCCGTCTTCACCACTTTGCGGATGTAGATGTTGCTGACGATGTCGCGGGTATCCGGATCAATCGAGATCGGCCCGCGCGGGCTTTCGAAAGCCATGCCCTTCATCGCCGCGATCAAGGCGTCGCCGTCGGAATTGCCGCCGGTCTTCCTGAGCGCCTCGTAGATCAGGTGCAGGCCGTCATAGGCGCCGAGCGAGACAAAGTCCGGGCGAAAGCCGTTCGCCTTCTGCATTGCCGCCACGTAGGTCTTGTTGAGCGCAGAATCGTGCGCGGCGGAATACGGTCCGGCGGTGATCATGCCGAGCATCTGATCGCCCATATTGTTGAGATCGTCATCGTCGGTGAGATCGCCCGGCCCGATGATCTTGATGCCCGACGGCCCAGGCCGCGTTCGGCAAATTGCTTGGCGAAGATCGGCGCTTGCGTGCCGGGGAAGTAAATGAAGGCGGTGTCCGGCTTAATGTCGCCGATCCGTTGCAAGAACGGCGCGAAGTCCGGATTGGCTAGCGGAATACGGATCGATTCCACGATCTCGCCGCCAACCTGCTTAAACTGCGTCGTGAAAGAGGTTTCCGCTTCGACTCCGGGCGCCCAGTCGTTGACCAGCGTGACCACGCGTTTGCTGCCATTCTTGGCCGCCCATTCGGCCAGGATCCAGGACTGCGGCGGCAGGATGAAACCGGCGCGCACGAAGTACGGAGATTTTGTCGTCGTGATCGAAGCGCCCGAACTCATCACCAGAGTGGCTTTCTTCGACTCGGTCGCCAGCGGCGCAATGGCAAGCGCGGTCGGGGTGATCCCAATGCCGAGAATGTCAACTTTTTGATCGACGATCATCTCTTGAATAAGACGTCGGGCATTGTCGGCCACGCCGCCGTCGTCGCGGATGGTGATCTGAATTTGCCGCCCAGCAACGGTATCGCCGTGCTGCTGCACGTAAAGTTTCAGCGCGGCTTGCAGCTGACGGCCAACGGCGTTGAAGCCGGCGCCGGTGAGCGGGATGCTGACGCCGATTTTAAGCGGCGTCTCCGCCGCCGCGCGGCGGGCCAAAAACCCGGCCGCGGCGGTTGCCGTCATCCCCTTGAGCACAGTCCGACGCTGCATGTGATTCCCCCCACTTGTGGTCACACCCGCCCGTTCGCGGGCGTGGTCATTCCGCCGCCTCGAGATGCGGAATCTCGGGTCGCTCGCCTTCGGCCTTTCCGGTGATCGGCGGCTTCGGCAAGCGGGCCTCGCCGCTTTCCATCACGAAGCTATGCTCGAGCGAATACCACGGCGGTTTGACGTCCGCCGCCCGCGGGCACGGCTCGTCGTGGCGAATGTAATCGCCGATCAGATGGCGCGTGACGCCGAACTGCACGTCAGTCTCGATGTGCTTGTCGTCGGGCACGTAGAGTTGCGAGATCAAAGTCTTGAAGCCCGGTTTGTAAACCAGAAAATGCAGGTGAGCGGGGCGCATATTGTGCCGCCCCTGCGCGCGCAGCAATTCGCCGACCGGACCGTCGATCGGAATGGGATAGCCCGCCGGCTTGACACTGCGGAAGCTGATGTGACCTTCCGCGTCGGTCGTGAACTTGCCGCGCAAATTCATGTCGGCCTGCACCGGGTCCTGGTTTTCGTAAAAACCTTCCGGCGAGGATTGCCAGATGTCGACCTCGGCGCCGACGATCGGCTTGCCGTTCACATCGCGAAACCGGGCGTCGACAAACAGCACTGGACCGGGCGTTGGCGAACGCACAATCGAACCGCCGTTCGCCGTGCGCGGAGAATTCATGCGCCAAAACGGGCCGAGAAGATTAGCGTCGGTCTCGGTCTGGCCGCGATTACCGTTATTGAGGAGGCAGATCAGACTCGAAAAGCCGAGCGAACCGGACATCAGCACGGCTTCGTTATGGGTCTCATTCGTATGCCTGCCCAGCGCGACAATGTAGCCGATCGCCGCCTGAAACTCCTGCTCGGTCAGTTTCACCTCGCGGGCAAAATCGTGCAGGTGGCGGACGAGCGCAGACAGGATCTCGCGCAAACGCGGATTTTTGCTGCGTGCAATCTCGCTCAATACCGCTTTCGTGACGTCTTTTTCGTTTTCAATGATCATCGTGCCGCTCCGCAGGCCGCCGGGCTTTAGCGGTCCGGCGCTTTTGCCGCGGACTTTACGTGATCGCTTCCGGGGACGCCATGCGGCAATTCCGGTAATGACCGGAGCCGGTTACATCAGCCCAAGCTCGCGGAGCTCGCGCCGCAGAGTCTCGGGCATGGCGGCGGCGCCTTTGGCGGCTTTGTCGAGGTCGCGCGGAGCGTCCTCGGAAGCAAGATAGCGCCAGCCTTGAAAGGCGCGATGCGGCCGCGGCTCGACCAAAACCACTTTGGGATCGAGCACGACGCCGCATCGCCCGATCCCATCCTTGTCGACGAAGGGACGGATCGCGCGCACCCGCTGGCGGCACATGATTTCGCCGCGGATGACCCAATACAGCGATCCGCCATCGACGAGCTCCGCCGCCCGCTTGGGCACCATGCGGGTGCGGTGAATGTGCTCGGGCTTCTCGCCTTTCTTGCGCTTGGCCTTGAGTTTCTCCTTGATCCAACCCTCGAGCTCGCGAACGGAATCGCAACCGACGCAAAGCTTGATCAGATGCACAGTCATATTTTTCTCACTCTGACGAAGCCTTAAGGATCTCAATAGGCTCTAGCACCATAATCGGGGCGCCTTCCACAACCTGCGCGCCCGTACTCACAGGAAGCTCTTTCACCACGGCGGCAAACGGCGCGCGCAGCGTGTGCTCCATTTTCATCGCCTCGATCACGGCGAGCCTTTGCCCGACGACCACGCGATCGCCGATGCCGGCGAGAAGCTCCAGAACGCGCCCGTGCATGGGCGCCTTAATCACGTTGTCCCCGCCTCCGGCCTCGGCGGCGCTCGCTGCAAAATCCTTGATGCGGACGCGGGTCTGGCGGCCTCCACGCAATACGTAGGCTTGCGCACCCGATTGGAACAGGCGCGCGTCGCTGGCCGGTTCGACGCCGCGAACCGTAAGCCGCGGTCCGTCGTTCCCACAAGTGATGACCGCCTGGGCGTCCTCGCCATCGATTAAGATTGGCAAGGAGATTTCGCGGCGGCTGCCGAGTTGAAACGCGTCGCGCGCCGACCAGGGAGAATATTCGTCCGGGGCATCCGCTTCGTGCGGCGACGCCTCTTCCTGCGCGACGGCAATCGCATCAACCAAAAGTGTCGCGCCGCACGCGGCGGCCCCCCAATCGGGCTCTCGAGGCGCTGCGCCCAAAGCCGTGAGGTCACGGTCGATAAAACCGGTATCGACTTTGCCCTGACGAAAGGCGGCGGTTCGGCACAGATTGGCGAGGAAGGGCACGTTGGTTCGCACCCCGGCGATCACCGTTGCATCGAGCGCTTGGGCGAGCCGATCGAGTGCGCCATCGCGTGTCGGCGCATGGGCAATGAGCTTGGCGATCATTGGATCGTAAAACGGCGGCACCTCGTCGGCCGCTTCGACGCCGCTATCCACTCGAATCGTGTCGGGAAATTCCAGCGCGACGATTGTTCCGGTGGACGGCAGAAAGCCGTGCTCGGGATCTTCGGCATAGACGCGTGCTTCGATCGCGTGTCCCGCGAACTGAATCTCGTTTTGTCGCAGCGGCAGCTTTTCGCCAGCAGCGACCCGGAACTGCCACTCGACGAGATCAAGGCCGGTAACTTCCTCGGTCACCGGGTGCTCGACCTGCAGCCGCGTGTTCATTTCGATGAACCAGAATCCGTCGGCGCGCAGTCCAGCCGTGCCGTCGGCGACGAATTCCACCGTACCGGCCCCGCGGTACTCGACCGCCTTTGCCGCGACCACCGCAGCTTTGCCGATTGCCGCGCGCAAATCCGGCGTCATGCCAGGCGCCAGCGCCTCCTCGATCACCTTCTGATGGCGCCGCTGTAGCGAACAATCGCGTTCGCCAAGATGAATCGCGTTGCCGTGGCTGTCGGCAAAGACCTGGATTTCGATGTGCCGGGGCGAGGTGACAAATTTCTCGATTAAGACCCGGCCGGTTCCGAATGCCGATTGGCTCTCGCGCACGGCGCCTTCGAGCGCGGCATCGAAGTCGGCATGTTTATCGACCCGCCGCATGCCGCGGCCGCCGCCGCCGGCCGCGGGCTTGATCAGCACCGGATAGCCGATCTGGTAGGCTTTTTCCCGCAGGAATTTCGCATCTTGGCGTTCGCCATGATAGCCGGGAACAACCGGCACACCGGCTCGCGCCATGAGCTTTTTGGCATGATCCTTGAGTCCCATCGCGCGGATTGCGCTGGCCGGCGGACCGACAAAGACGAGGCCGGCTTGCGCGCAAGCTTCGGCGAAGTCAGCATTCTCGGACAGAAAGCCGTAGCCGGGATGAACGCATTCGGCCCCGGCTCGCTTTGCCGCGGCGATCAAGTTTTCGATTGCGAGATAGCTTGCGCGCGGCTGCGGGCCTCCGATCAGGTAGGCCTCATCGCATAATCGGGTATGCAGGGCGCCGACATCCGCTTCGGAATAGACCGCAATGGTGCGCATGCCGAGGCGCTTCGCAGTGCGCGCGATACGGCAGGCAATTTCGCCGCGGTTAGCGATGAGGACGGAGCGCAGCATCTCGCCGCATCTGAGCGGGTAACGGTCGTGCGTTCAACTCATTGCGCGGCCGGTGTCTGGCCGGCACTCGCCTGTGGCGGCGGCGAGGGCTGCGATGGCGCGACGGCGGGTTGCGGCGGCGGGAATGGCGCGGTCCCGGGGGCCCAGACGGGATCGACCTGCGGGACCAAAGTCGCCGCTGAGGATACGGGCACCGGCGGCGGTGAATTAGCGGCTTTGCGTGAAGACCGGCGCCCGGATGCTGCCGCATGCGCCTCACCGGCCGTGTTTGGCGGCGAGGCTTTTGGCTCTGGGTTCATGATGCTGATGGCAGGAATCGACGCAGCGCTCGGAAAATCGGCGTCGACCACAACTTTTTTCGGGACCTGACCCGCCGGCGGTTGGCTGGCGGCAAGCGTAGCAGTCGAGGAAGGGGCAGCCTCGGCGACGGGAGTCTCGGGCTGCCCCCATAGTGGCAAATAACGGTCGAGGTACCGATCGAAGGTCTGCGCGCTTAAATTGGCCCGCACCCGCTCCGGATCACGCAGCAGTGCCAAAGTCCCGCAGCGGCTGCTCGTGCAGCCGTCGCGTACTGCGAGCGTATGGGCGACGAAACCGAAGCGATCCGCCTCAAGCGCGCGGCGCAGCGGGGGCAAGACCGAATCGAGATTGCCGCCGGCCTTGATGTGGGCGGCGATATCGGACAGCAGCGTTAATCGCGCAGCTGTATAGGACGAGGCCGCCGCCACTGTTGCCGGGCCAGCGAACAGCGCTTTTTCGCACGCTGCTTCGACGCTTTCGCCGCCGGTCGCATCGAGACAAGCAAGCGGCGAACCCGGTGCGAGCACCTGCGCCGTCAGCTGGGCCGCGCGCATTTCGAGATTCCGGCGTTCGACGCTGAGATCGCGTACCGCGCCGCCGGCGAGGAATGCCCAAGCCAATATCGCGCCAAAGGCAGCCCCGAGTCCGGCCACGGCGAATCGCGCGATGATCCTTGACCGCGTCCAATCGAGCGCGAGCGCGCAGACAAGCACGAGCAGAGCCGCCGCCCCCGACGCGACCCAGAAGCGCAAGTGTCCGACGTCCGGATCAATGCCGAGCATCGAAAGCCCTATGCGGGATGATGTCGCTTCCCCAAGGAGGCGAGTATGGCGCAGTGCTGCCGTGCGCGCCAGTCGCCTGTTGCGCGACTAGTACTCGACCTCGAGCTGGCTCTCTTTGGCCACGCGCTCAAAGGCCTCGCCCGGATTCTTGATGCGATACTGATAATCCTCACCGTCCGACGGCAGCAGCCTCACAACCTTGTAGCTGCCACTCGCGCCGGGGCGACTGATCGGGCTTGAGGTATAAAATACGGTCTGGCCGACATGGAATTTGTGCATTCCCACTGAATGGCCAAGCGCGGTAATCTGCGCGATCGTGACCGTGGAAGCCTCAGAAGCCGTGATTTTTCTCGCCGACGGCGGCTTCAGCGCGCTGATCGGTTGCGATTTCCGCGCCGAAAGCCGCGAAGCAGTGGCCGCTTTGGCCGCGCCCAAGCGCCCGGCGACCTTGCGGGGCGCAGTTTTTCGGCTGGATTTGGAGGCGGCTCTGGCGGGACGCTTGTTTTTCACTGAACGCTTATTCATGGAACAACTATAGCATCCCAAAATGACGTGGAGCAAAGAATATAATCGCCAGAAACAGCACTTGAAGGGGTTTGAAATCGGTCAGTTCAGAATAAGAAAAAACTTCGGTTTTTCAGTACTATACAAGAAACATCTTTCCCAAAATGGAAACTGCTTTCACGTCCCGCTTTGCCGCTGCCAGCGGCCGTTCTCGTCAGCCTTCCAATAGGTAACCTCGGCGCCGTTCGTCTTGGCCTCATTCCACCGCATGCGAGCTATTTCAACAGCTTCGGGATCATCGCCATCGAACAGCAGCACCATCCGCTGATAATTGCCCGCATCCACTGTCAAATTCGCGCCATCGACCAGGAAGCACACCGCCGCGCCATTCGGATTTTCGGCACTGGCGGTGAGCACGATCGGTTGTTCAGCCGCTTCGGGATCGCGGGAGGTCCCGTGCGGCAGGAAAGCGTCGTCGCGCCAGGTCCACAAATGCGCATCGAGCGCCTCAACGCGCTCCTCGGACGAAGCTTGAACGACCACGCGCCAGCCGCGCTCGAGCGATTTTTGCAAAAGCGGCGGCAGTACCTGGTCCAGGGTCTGACCCTTGAGATGGTAAAATAGAATTTCGGTCAACGCCCCCTCCTCAGCGCTCGTAGTGATCTTCGACGAGTCGCGCAAGCAACCGCACGCCCCAACCCGAGCCCCAGCTCCGGTTGATGTCGTTTTGCGGCGAACCCATCCCGGTGCCGGCAATGTCGAGGTGAGCCCAAGGGGTTTTATTCACGAAACGCTGCAACAGCTGCGCAGCAGTAATCGCACCGCCCGAGCGCCCGCCGGCATTTTTCATATCGGCGAATTTTGAATCGATCATCTTGTCGTATTCGGGGCCGAGCGGCATCCGCCAAACCCGTTCACCGGTCGCCTCCCCCGCCTTTACCAGCCGCTCGGCGAGCTTGTCATCGTTGCAGAACAAGCCGGCATATTCCTGTCCGAGCGCGACGATGATCGCTCCCGTAAGCGTCGCCAGGTTGATCATGAATTTTGGCTTGAATCGCTTGTTCACATAATGAAGCACGTCGGCCAAGACGAGACGGCCTTCGGCATCGGTATTGATTATTTCGATGGTCTGTCCTGACATCGTTTCGACGATGTCGCCCGGCCGCTGGGCTTTTCCGTCGGGCATGTTCTCAACAAGACCGATGGCGCCAACCGCATTGACCTTCGCTTTGCGCGCCGCCAGCGCATGGATGAGGCCAACGACGCAGGCGGCTCCCGCCATGTCGCCTTTCATATCTTCCATGCCTTGGGCCGGCTTGATCGAGAGGCCGCCGCTGTCGAAGCACACCCCTTTGCCGATGAATGCGACGGGATCGGCGCCACGCTTGCCGCCGTTCCAGCGCATGACGACAAGCCTTGCTTCGTGCGCGGAACCTTGTCCGACCCCGAGCAGCGCGCCCATGCCAAGCTTGCGCATCGCGGCAACGTCGAGCACTTCGACGCCAACCCCCAACTTGGTCAAACCTGAGGCGCGGCGAGCGAATTCGCCGGGATAAAGCACATTGCCGGGCTCATTGACGAGATCGCGGGCGAGAATAACGCCGTCAGCGATGGCAGCCCGGCGTGCCCAGGCTTTCTCCGCCGATGCCGGATTCGCGCCGGCAAAGTTCAGTTCTATCCTTTTCGGCGCCGGCTCTTCGTCATCTTTGCGCTTGGTCTTGTAGAGGTCGAATGAATACCCACGAAGTCGCGCGCCGAGCGCCAGATCGGCCACCTGGTCGGCCTTCAGCGCCCCCGACCCCAGTTCGGCAAAAATCGTTGCGGCCGCGGCGGCTTTGGTCAGTTTTCCCATTGCGACGCCGCCCAATTTGGTGAGTTCGCGGGAGGTCAAGGCGCTTTCCTTGCCAGTGCCGACGACTATCAGTCGCGGCACGTCGAGGCCCGCAGGCGCAATTAAGTCGAGGCTTGACCCGTTTTTCCCGGTGAAACGGTCGGCGGCGGCGGCGCGACGCAAACTGTCTCCCATGCGCGAGATAATGCGCCGGCTCGCCGGCCCAAATTTCATATTCTCGGCGCAGAACAGAATAAGAACGTCGCGCCGCGTTGCGAATGAGTTGAAAACGAATTTAAGGGCGGCAGCCATATCAAAATCCTTGTCAAATCCTTGATGAATCCGCCCCGCCTTCTGCGAAAGGGCGGGATTGTGCAGTTGCGAATGGATTTATGGACCGGACTTGCCCGGCGGGCAAAGCGGACAATGCGGGCGTGATGAGGCCTTATCGCCGCTCGATTTATCAAACGGCCGTATTAACGCTTTAGTGTGCATGTTCAATAGCTTTGCCTTGGCGGGGCCATTTTGTGAACGCATGAAAATGCTGCCTTCTGGGGAGATCGGCTGCCGGATCTGCTGCGCCATCGCGAACGCCGCGATGGCATGGCCGGCAGGGGGGATGTTCAGTCCAATGGGGTCGATCGGCCGGTACATGTTTCGCGCCACCATGGGCGCATTCCTGATCACTCTGGTCAGTCTGACAGTCGTGATCTGGTTCACGCAGGCGATGCGCGATTTCGACCTAATCACGAGCCAACGGCAGACGCTGCTCGTTTTCGTCGGCATCACCGGAATGATCGTGCCGCTTTTGGTGATGATGATCGCGCCCATCGCGCTGGTGATGGCGGCGGCGCACCTTCTCAACAAGCTTAGTTCGGACTCCGAAATCATCGTGATGAACGCGGCCGGAGTATCGCCCTGGCGATTGCTCCGGCCGTTTCTCGCCTCCGCGGCCGTCGTCTCGCTGTTGGTCGCCGTCATCGCCGCCTATGTCTCGCCCCGCAGTCTGCGCGAACTGCGAGATTGGGGCGCGCAGGTGCGCGCCGATATCCTTACCAACATCGTTCAGCCGGGCCGCTTCACCACCGTCGGCGGTAAACTCACCTTCCATATTGCCGACCGAAAACAGAATGGATTGCTGGTCGGCATTTTCGTCGATGATCTGCGCGATCCAAACATGCACTCTACTTACCTCGCCGAGCAGGGCGAAATCGTAAAGAACGACGAGGCCTCGTTCCTGGTCCTGCAGGGCGGCAGCATTCAGCGTCTCGAAGCCGGACAGCGCGATCCGCGGATTGTGACTTTCGACCGCTATGCATTAGATCTCTCACAATTCGCCGGCAATTCGCAAAGCGTCACCTACACCGTGCGCGAGAAATATATCTGGGAATTGTTGTGGCCACGGTCTGACGACGCGCTGTATGCGGCGCAGCCGGATCAATATCGTTCAGAGCTGCACGACCGGCTGGCCACGCCGCTCTATCCGCTCGTCTTCGTCATCCTGGCTTACGCGTTTCTCGGCCCGCCGCAGACTACGCGGCAAAGCCGCACACTGGCGCTCTTGGGCATGATCGGGGTGGTGGCACTGCTGCGGCTGATCGGGTTCGTCAGCGTGATCGTGGGGGTGCGGGTGCCGAGCGCTCTTGCTCTGCAATATGTCGCACTGTTCGGTGCGACGGCTGCGGGACTTTGGCAAATCTCTCGCGGCCGCGCGGTCGAACCTGCCGCCGCCATATCCAGGTTTGCAACCGCCGTCGGCGAGCGCCTGGCGCGCGCGGCCGAGAGTTAGGGAGCGGCCATGATCGCTGGAACGCTCCCACGCTACTTCGCCATACGGTTTGTGAGCTCAGTTATCGGCTCGTTTCTCGGCGTCGTCGCACTTGCCGCCATGATCGACTATATCGAATTGATGCGGCGCGGCGCCGACTGGCCCCAGGCCACCGCTTGGCTGCTCGCCCAAATCTCGCTGTATCGCGTTCCCCAGCTCACCGAACGCCTCCTGCCGTTCTCGGTCCTGGTGAGCGCGATGTCGTGCTACCTGACGCTTTCGCGCCGGCATGAACTCGTCGTTGCGCGCGCCGCCGGAGTTTCGGCCTGGCAATTCGTGGCGCCCGCGGTTGTTGCCGCGTTCCTCGTCGGCGCCGTGGCGACCACGCTTTACAACCCTGTCTCGGCGCTGTTGCATGAGCAATCCAAGCGTCTCGAAGCCCAGATGCAGGGCGGCAATACATCGACGCTGCAGCAGTTCCTCAGCGGTTTTTGGGTACGGCAAAAAAGTAGCGACGGCGCCGCCATCATCAATGCGATCAGCAGTCGCGAACAAGGCGCACAGCTCGGTGGCGTGAGCGTCTACACATTCGACAATAGCGGCCATTTCCAGGATCGGATCGAGGCGAAAAGCGCTACCTTGCAGGAAGGCTATTGGCTGCTAGAAGACGCGCGGATCTATGTCACCACCGGCATAGCGCCCGACTTCGAACACACCTACCGGCTGCCGACCAACCTCACGCTCGAGCAGGTGCGCGAGAGCTTCGCGACGCCCGAAACGGTGCCGTTTTGGCAATTGCCGACCTACATCGACCTTGCTGATCGGGCAGGCCTGCTCGCCGCCGGTTACCGCCTGCAATACCAGCAGCTCCTCGCGCGACCGTTTCTGCTCGCCGCGATGGTCCTGCTCGCTGCGTCAGTGAGCTTGCGGCTGTTCCGGTTCGGCGGCATACAGAAGATGATCCTGAGCGGCATCTTCGCCGGTTTCCTTTTGTTCGTGTTGTCGAAGATCACCGAAGACATGAGCAAATCGGAGTTGTTGTCGCCGGTGGCGGCGGCATGGATTCCAGTTGTGATCGGCGGGCTGACCGGGTTTGTCGCTCTGTTGTATCAGGAGGACGGCTAGTGGCCTGGCGTAGGTCTCCGCGTTCTCCTTATCGAAGCGGCGCTCGCGTGCCTGTAGCGGCATTCGCGGCGCTGCTCGCGCTGCTGTTTGCTGGCTGTTTGGCGCCCGCGCCCGTGCTGGCGCAAAACCTCCTGCACTTTCCGCCACGGCCGCCGCCGCAGCCGCGCAAGCCGGCACCGCCGTCAAATGCTCCAATGCTCGTGCAGGCGAACGAGATCAGGTACGACTATACCAACAGCTCGGTTGCCGCGGTCGGCAACGTGCAGATCTATTACGGCGGCGCGACTGTCGAAGCCGATCAGGTCATATACGATCAAAAAACCAAGCGGCTGCGCGCGGAGGGCAACGTCCGGCTCACCGAGCCCGATGGCAAGATCACCTACGGCAACGTGATCGATCTGACCGACGACTACCGCGACGGATTTGTCGACTCGCTGCGCCTTGAGACGGCGGAGGACACATACTTTGCCGCAGCCCGCGCCGACCGCGCCCAGGGCAATTACACCGTCCTGCAAAACGGCGTCTATACCGCGTGCGAACCCTGCAAGGACAATCCGCAAAAGCCGCCGCTTTGGCAAGTCAAAGCCGCTCGCATCATTCATGATGAGGGCGAGAAAATGCTCTACTTCGAAGACGCTCGCATCGAGTTTTTCGGGGTACCGCTTGCGTATGTGCCGTTCATGTCGGCGCCGGATCCGACCGTCAAACGCAAGAGCGGATTTCTCTTCCCCGGGCTTTCCAATACCACCCAGTACGGCTTCGGCATCGAGCCCAAATATTACTGGGCGCTGGCGCCGAACTATGATCTGACACTCTCGACCGTGCTGACAACGCGGCAGGGCGCGCTTTTGAAGGGTGAATGGCGCCATCGTTTGCTCGACGGCTCCTACTCGATCCGAGCCGCGGGAATTTTCCAGCAGGATCCCGGCTATTTTGCCACCCGCGACGGTCCCACCAGCCCGACCGCGAACACATTCCGCGGCGTCGTGCAAACCACCGGCCAATTCGCGCTGAGCGACCAATGGGTGTGGGGATGGAATGGATTCTTGGCGACCGACAGCCAATTTGTCTACGATTACCAGCTGACGCAATTCGCCGGCATTTTGGATCCGTTTCAATCCACCTTAGCGGCGGAGGCTGCCTCAGACCTTTACCTTAGTGGCGCGGGCGACCGCAGCTATTTCGATGTGCGCGCTATCTATTATCAGGGCTTCTCCTCATTCGACGTCCAACGCCAAATCCCGATCATTCATCCGGTGCTCGACTATTCGAATGTGCTGCCACAGCAACTGCTGGGTGGCGAGCTTAGCTATAAAGTCAATCTCACCAGCTTGACTCGGCAGGAGGCCGAGTTCGATGCGGTTACGCAAGCCGCGCAAGGCAACGGCGCCTGCTCAGCGCCAACCGCCGATACGGCCATACCGGCGAACTGCCTGCTGCGGGGCATACCCGGCGATTACACGCGCTTTTCGGCACAGGCGGATTGGCGTCGCACGCTGGTCACCGACAATGGCCAGATGATCACACCGTTTTTCCGCCTGCGCGGCGATGCCGCAACGGTTACCGTGGACAACACACCAGGCGTGTCGAACTATATCGCGACCGGAACTGATGGGCTTGCACGCGGCATGCCCGCCGCTGGGGTGGAGTATCGTTATCCGTTTATCAGCGTGTCGTCATGGGGAACGCAAACCATCGAACCCATCGCTCAGGTTGTGGTGCGGCCCAATGAGACAAACATCGGAAAGTTCCCCAATGAAGATGCGCAAAGCCTGGTATTCGATACCAGCAATCTGTTCGCAATCGACAAGTATTCCGGCTGGGATCGCGTTGAAGGCGGCGGCCGCGCCAACGTCGGCATACAATACACCGCCCAGGTCAATCGAGCCGGGTCGCTCAATGTCATGTTCGGCCAATCGTATCGCCTGTTCGGCCAGAACTCGTTTGCCGTCGGCGACACCACCAATACGGGCCTTAACAGCGGCCTCGACAAAAACGTTTCCGATTACGTCGGCAGCGTCACTTATCAGCCGAATTCGATTTACTCCTTCGCCGTGCGCGGCCGGTTCGACCAGAGCAGCTTCACTCCGCAACGTCTCGAAATCGAGAATCGCGCTAATTTCGAGCGCTGGACGTTGCAGTTGCTGTATGGCGACTATGCGGCTCAACCGCTTATTGGCTTCCTCACGCGTCGCGAGGCCTTGCTGACCGGAGTCTCGTTCAAGGTCACGCAAAACTGGGTCCTGCTTGGCTCGACACGTTATGACATCGAGAATGAACGCGTCGATCAGGCGCGCCTTGGCGTCGGCTATGTCGACGATTGCTTGATTTTATCGGCGAACTGGATCGGAGGCTATACATACACGACGACCGGCTCGGGACCGGTCAGGAACGACACATTCATGTTGCAATTCAGCTTACGCACGCTAGGCCCCGATTCGCTTAGTCCAATCGCCGCTGTGCAGTACTGAATTTTGCCCTGGGGGCTCCGCCATGCAAGATCTACGCACGGCCGGGCAGCGGTTACGACGGCGGTGGCAAATATGCGTCCTGGCGTGAAGGGGAGCAAGTCGTGATGCCACCAGTCACGTTCCGTGGCGGATCCAAAGCGATTGTAATAACCGCGGTGGTAGCCGCGGCGATTGCCACATTTGCGGTTCCGGCGCGGGCGCAACAAATCGTTTTGCTCGTGAACGGCACGCCGATCACCGATCTTGATATCGCTCATCGCGAGAAATTCCTCGAGATGAGCAACCACAAGAAGCCGAGCCGTCAAGAGGCGATCAACA
>JBAQBC010000295.1:0-4348 GCA_049286035.1 Xanthobacteraceae bacterium | reverse complement strand
CGCGATTCCCTCATTAGACGGTTGGCCGAAGCTGAAGATCGTGGTCGACTTCATCGCCGCGTTACGCCGATTGTAGACTGTATTCGGAACATGCGGTTGGAGGGCCTCGCGGATAACGAAATTGCTGGCTTATTGCGCCACGCGGCCGACGAGCTAGACGAAACCACTGTGGCTAAGGACGGGGAATGACCCCGCCGCTAAACTAACTTGCCGCAACAGTGTTTGGTGGAGGATCGACTCGCCAGTGCGATCCTAGCCGTCGCCTCCAGTGGCCCGAATGCGGGCCCAAAAGCAGAAGGCAATGGTAGACCCGATCACGAGCGCGATCATAACTGTGTCCCATAAAGGCATTGCGCAAATCGACTAAGCAAACCTGTGGATGAGTTCTTGGATGTCCAGACAGAAATTTGTTTCGATCTGGGGTAACGGCTAGCTTTTCTTTTCCCAGCGTCGCGCCATCTGATGCCAAACACTGGCCATTTTCAGGTATAGCGCGCGTTTCTCATGCGAGGGAATCGTCTGAGCTAATTCCATGCATTCGGCGGCAAATTCCCGGAATAGCGTTGGCGGATTCAGACCCTCAAAACAGAGCTCTTCGTTTTCTTTCCGCATTCCTTCGGCTTTAGCGTTATGAAAACTCCTATTGAAATAGTCCCAGCCGGTCTGCCGTGGCTTGATAATTCAGGTCAATATATTGCTCATTCAGGCCGTTTCCGTAAGCGTTCTCCAATCTGCGTCATGGCGCCCTAAAACAACTATCTGGCCCGATAAGACAAGATTTCATCCACCGCACCGGTAAAGCTCTGAGCCTCGTAGCCGCCAGAGCGGCGCAAACTGGCGCACGCTGTCCCGGCGGTGGGGGGATGGGCCTGCCGGGGACGAGCGAACGCGGTGGGACGGCGCAACGTGTTGTAAAGTCACGTGCGCGCCGCTCTCATTTGCGAAGCAAGCAGCATAACGTTCGCACTGTTTTATCGGTCGTGCGAAAGGGCCGCATGTGGCGCGTGCAGATCACTCGGTCAGATGGCTGCGTGCGTTATTTCGGCAGATTTCGTTCTGCAACGCGTGCGCGCGACTGGATCGCCGCTCATGCTTGCCTGATAAATCCAGTGTAGCCAATCCGAAAACAACGTCCGCTTTGGGTCACAAGCGGACATGACGCTCTTAAATTTCGATGTCCGCTTTACCCCCAAAAGCGGACATTCGCCCACGCGATCAGGATGTCTGCTTTGGGCCAATAGGCGACATCAACCCACCGTCTTCACCGGCGGCGAACACCCTTATTCGCGGAAGGAAAATTTTAGTACAATCAAATGGCGCTATCGGCTCCCTATGCTCAGGGGGATCGCTCTTGGCACGACTACTCGTCGTTTCTAATCGCGTTTCGGTTCCGGGCGACGGTTCCACGCGCGCGGGTGGGCTCGAAGTAGCGTTGCGGCCGGCGCTCCAGAAAAACGGGGGCGTCTGGCTCGGCTGGAGCGGCAAGGTCGCGCCCGCGGGCGAGCTTCAAACGCGCTTCATCCGACACAAGAACATTGAATATGTAATCACCGACCTGTCGAAGGACGACTTTGAGGAATACTACAGCGGTTTTGCCAATCGGGTGTTATGGCCGATCTTGCATTACCGGCTGGACCTCGCCGAGTTTGCGCGGCGGGATCTGAGCGGATATTTCAGGGTCAATAACCATTTCGCGGCCGAGCTCGAAAAGATCATCAAGAACGATGATCTAATCTGGGTCCATGACTACCATCTAATACCGATCGCGGATGCGCTGCGCCGTCGTGGGCATAGCAACCGGATTGGATTCTTCCTCCATGTTCCGCTTCCCCCGCCTGAGATCCTGACCTCGTTGCCGAACCACGAAATACTGATTCCGTTGCTCATGCAATATGACGTTGTCGGCTTCCAGACCGACGGCGATGTTCAGAATTTCGTTCGTTATCTGATTTCTGAACGCGACCAGATGGGGCAGATCCGGGTGTTCGAGACGGCAGGCCACCACGTCACCCTGAGCGTGAATGGCCAGCAGACGCTAGTCGGCAGTTTTCCGGTTGGTATCGAGCCGCGAGCATTTTCGCGACTAGCGCGGCGTAACGAGCAGTCTCCGCCGGTAAAGAATCTTGTCGCAAGTCTCGGTGGCCGCAATCTTGTGATCGGAGTCGATCGTCTGGACTATTCCAAGGGGCTCATCCAACGGCTTGATGCCTTTGACATCTTTCTAGCGAACCACAGCGAGTGGCTTGGCAAGCTGACCTATCTGCAAATAACACCGACAAGCCGTACCGAAATTCCCGAATATTCGGAACTGCAAGCGGCCTTAGAATCGGCTGCCGGTCGCATCAACGGAAAATACGGCGAGGTGTCATGGACACCGATCCGCTATGTGAACCGCGTATACAGTCGGTCGGTGCTCGCTGGACTCTATAGAATGGCGCGCGTCGGTCTGGTGACGCCATTGCGGGACGGCATGAACCTCGTCGCGCAAGAATATGTCGCTGCTCAGGATCCAGACGATCCAGGCGTCCTCATCCTTTCCCGCTTCGTCGGCGCTGCGATCAACTTCCGGCGCTCCCTGCTCGTCAATCCCTATGATGCAGAATCGGTCGCAACCGCGCTCGCGCAGGCGCTCTCCATGCCGCTTAAGGAAAGGCGCGCCCGGCATGAGGCGCTGTACGCCAAAGTTTGCGAATACGATGTCAATCGGTGGCAACAAGAATTCTTGGCGGCCTTACGGGGAGGAGGACGGGAAGATGAGAGATTCCAGTCCAACCCGTCTAATAGCGAGCTCACGAACCTGGAGACCAGCGGCGCGCGTTTGGCGCCGATCGATCAAGCAGGCCTCTCGGCGCGCCGCCGGCGCGCGACACGCCGCGCTGTGATTAAGCGCGAAGCTTAGCAAATATCAATCGGCGCAGATCCTGAGACTAATCGCACAAGAAGCGTTCAAGTGATGTCCGCTTTACCCCCGAAAGCGGACATATAGCCGGGCGCCAGCATCATTTTCGACTTTTACATCATGACGTGATCTAGCCCTGCCGCGGCGCTGCCGAATATTTGCCACCGTTATCAAACAGAACGAAGCACTCTTCTTAACGGCGCACGAGCTTTGCAAATATCGAGCTTCAGCATAATTGCCCCGCTGGCCGTTGGCTTGACGCTTTCAGGTTGCGCCACCGGTACGACATCCACGCGGACCTCTCTTGCGTCCAGCGAAGCGCCGCCGCCCTCCGCCGGTGTAAGTATTGGCCAGCGCGATCTCACCCCGGAAGAGAAGAAAGTGATCATGGATGAGGTGGCGCCATCGCTGCGCAATCCCGGGTCGGCGAAATACCATTGGGCAAAGTTTCCAGCAGTGGTTACCGAGGGCTCGGTCAATTACTGCGCGACCGTAGACGCTCAGAGTCCCTATGCCGCGTATAACGGCCGACAAGCCTACATCGTCGAAGCACAGATGAGCGGCAACAGAGTGTCGTCAGCCGTCATCGGTCTCGCCGCTGGCGGCAAGGACTTCGCAATCGTCACCAACATGTGAGCGAAATACGGCCTCGATCCGCGAAACGCCAGTTAGCCGAGACAGCGCCATATTTTAGTGGTGCGGCGCCCATTCTTCGCGCGCTGGCTCCGGCGAGCGACTGCATGCGCGCGCGATCCGAGAAACTTCGTGTTTGTCAGCGGGGCCAGCGCGACCTGCTGCTTTCACCTTCCAGCAGGCCCTCTATATCGGATATGAGGCTTTCCGGTTTTGTCGTCGGAGCAAAACGCGCATGGACGGCGCCCGACCGATCGATCAGAAATTTTGTAAAGTTCCATTTGATTGCGTCGCCGAGCAGGCCGCCCTTCTGCTGCCTGAGCCAACGAAAAAGAGGATCAGCGTTTTTGCCGTTCACTTCGATTTTGGCGAAAATCGGAAAAGTAATGCCATAGGTACGATCACAGAAGGTTGCGATTTCGGCGTCTGACCCTGGTTCCTGATGGCCGAACTGATCACACGGGAAACCAAGAATTTCAAAGCCGCGCGGCCCGAATTGTTCGTAGACCCTCTGTAGGCCGATATACTGCGGTGTGAACCCGCATTCCGAGGCGACATTCACGACCAAAAGCACCTTGCCGCGATAGTCGGCGAGGTGGCGCTCTGCGCCCGTACCGAGCCGGGCACTGAAGTCGTAAATTGTCACGGCTCTGGCTCTCTATCGCGACCGACCGATGTCCGCTTTGTGGGGCGGGCGCAACCGGTCAGTGCAACACCGCTTGTAGTCTATCGGCAGGGGTTTCGAACCCCAAGGTCTTGCGCGGGCGTTGATTGAGCCGCCGCGCGATCCTGTTCAGGTAGTCTTGTGAGAAGCGT
>JBAQBC010000294.1:0-7349 GCA_049286035.1 Xanthobacteraceae bacterium | reverse complement strand
CATCCTCAAGGCGGGATTGGCGCTGCAGCAGGCCGGAGTCATCCCCGGCAATGTCGACGTCAAAAAAACGCTCGACGATCTGGTCGACGATCGCTTCGTGAGCGCGTGAGTAGTTTTGCTCCTTCTCCCCGCGTGCGGGAGATCGATGAAGAATCGCCGCACCTTTTCCCCTCCCCCCGCTTGCGGTGGGGGGAATAGCGCAATCCGGCCTCTCTGCATGCCGGGAGAGGTGATTTTCGCAACATTGCATTTGGCCGTTTCACCATGTCTCTTGTCAGCATGACGATCGTCGCGGAAGGCACACCGGCGCAGGAACGATCGGCGGCAAGCCGCCGCGCGCGCTTCATCCGGCCGGCTCTGGGCCTGGTCGTGCCGGTGACGCTGGCGCTGGCCTGGGAGATCGTGGTGCGGCTTGGCTGGTCGAGCGGGCGTCTGGCGCCGCCGCCGTCGGTCATCTTCCAAACCTTCGTCGATCTGGCCCGCACCGGCGAATTGCAGCGCGACACCTTGATCACCCTATCGCGCGTGGCCGCCGGCTTTGCGCTCGGCGCCGCGGTGGCGACCGTGGCCGGCGCGGCGACCGGTTATTCGCCGCTGCTGCGGCGGCTCCTCGATCCCAGCCTGCAGGCCTTGCGCGCCATTCCATCGATCGCCTGGATCCCGCTGTTCATCCTATGGCTCGGGATTTTCGAGTCGTCCAAGGTGACGCTGATTGCGGTCGGCGTGTTCTTTCCGGTCTATCTCGGCCTGATGGGCGCGATCCAATCGGTCGATCGCAAGCTCGTTGAAGTTGGCCGCGCCTTCCGGCTGTCCGATTTCGAGATGGTGCGCCGGATCCTGCTGCCGGCGGTGCTGCCCGCTTATGTGATTTCGCTGCGTTCGGGCCTCGGGCTCGGCTGGATGTTCGTCGTCGCCGCCGAGCTGATGGGCGCGTCCGAGGGCCTCGGCTATCTGTTGATCGACGGCCAGCAGCTCGGCAAGCCGGCTGAAATTGTCGCCGCCATCGTTGCTTTCGCCATCGTCGGCAAGGCGACCGATTGGCTGATCGCGCTCGCCGCGGCGCCGTTCCTGCAGTGGGAAGACGTAGTGCGGACGGAATAGTCTTCCATGGTTTCGCTTTCTGAAATTGACCCCCACCTTACTCCTCCCCCTTCCAGGGGGAGGAAAAGGAACGCCGTTTATTCCACCCTCCCCCTGGAAGGGGGAGGGTCGGGGCGGGGGTCATCATCATCTTTAAGGTTCTGAGCAATGCTCGTGCTCGACCGTATCGGCAAGACTTATCCCAGCGGCGTGCATGCGCTCGGCGGCGTGTCGCTTGAAGTCGATCTCGGCGAAATCGTCGCCGTGATCGGCGGCTCGGGCTGCGGAAAGTCGACGCTGCTCCGCGCCATCGCCGGGCTTGATCCGGCGAGCGAAGGCACGGTGATTCTGGACGGCGAGCGGATCGGCGCGCCGCACGAGAAGATCGGCATCATCTTTCAGGAGCCGCGGCTCCTGCCCTGGCTGAAAGTGGCGGATAATGTCGGGTTCGGCCTTAACGACAGGCCGAAGGCCGAGCGCGCCGAACGCGTGGCCGTGGCGCTACGGCGCGTCGGCCTTGCCGACAAGGCGTCGGTATGGCCGCGTGAATTGTCGGGCGGCCAGGCGCAACGCGTCGCCATCGCGCGGGCGCTGGTGCCGCGGCCGGAAGTGCTGTTACTCGACGAGCCGTTTTCGGCGCTCGATGCCTTCACCCGCACCGATCTGCAGGATCATCTGCTCGATCTGTGGGCCGACGCCAAGCCGACTTTGATTGTGGTGACCCATGACGTCGATGAGGCGATCGTGCTCGCCGATCGCGTCATGGTGATGGGTGCGCGGCCCGGCCGTATCTTCGATGAAGTCGGCGTCGATCTGCCGCGGCCGCGCGATCGCCAGTCGGCGGCGTTCGATTTCGTCAAGCGCCGCGTGCTCGCTGCGCTCGACCGCTCGCTCAATCGCGCGCCGGTAAGCGCGGAGGGCGAGCAAAAGGCGGAAGCCGGCGCGGCGATGTGGTGGTGACAGGAATCGGGGATCAGTAATCAGGAAATCAGAATTGCCTGATCCCTTATTCCTGATTACCTGATACCTGATAACGAAAGGAAAATCTCCAATGGATTCCGCCGCATTGCGCGCGCTGCAGGCGCCGATCAAGGAACGTTACAAGACCGATCCCAAAGCCGGCCTGATCACGTTGAAAGCCAAAGGTGCGCTCGACGATACCAATATCGCCTGCAAGGTCGAGACCGGCCGCGCGCTCGCGGTAGCGGGGCTGCATCCGGCGACCGGCGGCTCCGGCCTGGAATTGTGTTCCGGCGACATGCTGCTCGAAGCGCTGGTCGCCTGCGCCGGCGTCACACTGAAGGCCGTCGCCACCGCGCTCGACATCGCGCTTCGCTCCGGAACGGTGTCGGCGGAAGGCGATCTCGATTTTCGCGGCACGCTCGGGGTCGCCAAGGACGCGCCGGTCGGCTTTGCCCAGATCCGGCTGCGCTTCGACCTCGACACCGATGCGGAAACCAACAAGCTCGATCAGCTGCTCAAGCTGACCGAACGTTATTGCGTGGTTTATCAGACCATCCGCAGCGGCCCGCCGGTGGAGATCAAGCTGCAGCGCAACTGAGAGATATTCATTGAGTCTGCACCGTCATCCTGAGGTGCGAACGAAGTGAGCCTCGAAGGATGAACGGCCAACCGAAATCGGTTTTCCGATTTCGGAATATAGTTGTCCAAGTCGGCAACAGCCGACTTAAAAAATCAAGATGATGCCCCCCGACCTTTCATTCTGGCTCGAACTCGCCTTCAAGATGGCGATGACGGCGGCCGTCGTCGTGTTCATTTCGGTCGTGGTCGAACGCTCGGGTCCGTTCATCGGCGCGTTGATTGCCGCATTGCCGACTGCCGCCGGCGCCGCTTATGTCATCCTCGCCATTGAACATCCGCCCGCCTTCATTGCCGGAAGTGCGGTTGGCAGCATGGCGATCGGCGCCGCGGTCGCGATCTTCGCCGCGGTCTATGCCGTGCTGGCGCAGCGGCATGGTTTGCTGTTTAGCCTCGGCCTGTCATTGCTTGCCTGGTTTGCGTGCGCGGCCTTGCTGCGGCAAGTGAGCTGGACGCCATTGTCCGCGCTCGCGCTTAACGCCGCCGTCTATGCGGTGACGATTCCGTTGAGCTGGCGCTACCGCAGTTCGGCGCCGCCGAAGAAATTCCTGCGCACGCGTTACGACATTCCGCTGCGCGCGCTCGCCGCCGCGGCGGTGGTCGTCGTCGTGACCACGGCGAGCCACAGCATCGGCTCGTTCGCCTCCGGAATGTTCGCGCTGTTCCCGATCGTGTTTTGCAGCTCGATCGTCATTTTGCATCCGCGCGTCGGCGGCAAGGCCACGGCAAGCGTCATGGCGCATGCGCAAGTTGCGCTTATCGGGCTGACGCTGGCCTTTATGGCCGTGCACTATCTCGCCGAACCGCTCGGCTTGTGGCGGGCGCTCGTGATCGGACTCTGCATCTCAGTCGCCTGGAGCGGCATGCTCATGGCGGTGCGGAGCAAGCGGATGGCGCGGGTTTTTAGAAGAAATGCTTAGCTTAAGAAGTTTGAAAGCTGATCAGGCTTGTTGGGCAAGTCCTTCAACTACAAGAAGCCTGTGGCTAGTCGCGTCGTGTAAAAGATGCGATGAATAGGACGAAATAAGCGGCCAATACGCTCACCGGGAGGGAGCAATGCCGCAAATCGACCGTCGGACGGTGTCGCTGTTCGGCCTTGCCGCGCTGCTTCGACCACGCTTTGCCTTGGCGGGCGATGTTTATCCGTCGCGTCCAATTCACATCATTGTCGGATTCACGCCGGGAGCGGCCGCCGACATCACCGGGCGCGTGCTCGCCGACAGCCTTGGACCGATTATCGGCCAACAGATCGTAGTCGAGAACAAGCCGGGCGCGGGATCCAGTATCGCCGCTGAATATGTCGCCCATGCCGGCAAGGATGGCTACACGCTGTTCCTTGCAACGCTGTCCATCATCGTCAACCAAATCATCAATCCAAATCCCTCCCTCGATCTGGAGAGGGACCTGGCGCCGATCGCGCTTTTGGCCTCGGTCCCCGTCGTTCTGGTCGTCAATCCCGACAGCGACGTCCATAGCGTTGCCGATCTCATCGCCATCGCCAAGTCAAAGCCCGGCCAGGTGCTCCACGCCACCGTCATCGGCAGCTTGCCGCATCTGGCGAGCGAACTGTTCGCGCAACGCGCGGGCATCAAATGGACACAGGTGCCCTATCAGGGCAGTCCGCAGACCGTGACCGATGTGATTGCCGGCCGCGCGCTAGCGACATTCGCGCCGGCCTCAACCGTGATCGGCCAGATTGCGGCCGGCAAGCTCAGGCCACTCGCGACCGCAACCCACAAACGCTCTCAAGCGCTTCCTGACGTGCCGACGCTCGAAGAACAAGGCATTGTGGATTTCGACACCAGTCTTTGGTTCGGGCTGTTCGCGCCGGCCGGCACGCCGCGGCCGATCATTGAAAAGCTTGCCGAGACCGCACCGAAGGCGCTGCGGACGCCGAAAGCGCACGAAGCGCTGCGCAAGCAGGGGTTCGAAACGCTCACCGGCGGCCCGGACGAGTTTGCCGACCATATCCGCCGCGAAACCGCGCGGTGGACGGCCGTCGCGCAAGGCGCGGGTTTGCGGAGCTAGCGTACTGCGGCGCTCGCGCGATTTCAGAAACGTAGCCCGGCTTGAGCAACGGGTTTCGCTGCGCTCAACCCAGACTACGACTTCGACTTCGCCAGCTGCGTCTTCAGCGCATAGAGCGCTTCCAGCGCGTCGCGCGGCGACATGTCGTCGGGATTGAGCGCCGCAAGCGCTTCCACCAAAGCCGTGAGTGCGGAACCTTGCGCGGAATCTTGTTGCGCCGGCGCTGCGGGCCGCGCGCTGGCGAATAGCGGCAGATCGTCGATCAGCCGGCGGGCCGGCGACACACGATCCTCAGCTTCGATCTGCGCCAGCACCACTTTGGCGCGCTCGATGACGCTCGCCGGCAGGCCGGCGAGCTTCGCCACCGCAATGCCGTAGGAGCGGTCGGCGGCGCCGGCGATGACTTCGTGCAGGAACACCACATCGCCCTGCCATTCCTTCACCCGCATCGTGGCATTGTGCAGCCGCGGCAGCTTGGCGGCGAGCGCGGTCATTTCGTGAAAATGCGTGGCGAACAAAGCGCGGCACCGGTTCGCTTCGTGCAAATGCTCGATGGTGGCCCAGGCGATCGACAGCCCGTCGAAGGTCGCGGTGCCGCGGCCGATCTCGTCCAGGATGACGAGAGCGCGCGCGCCAGCCTGATTGAGAATGGCGGCGGTCTCGACCATTTCCACCATGAAGGTCGAATGGCCGCGGGCGAGATCGTCGGCGGCGCCGACCCGCGAGAACAGCCGGTCGATGACGCCGATATGCGCCGCGCGCGCCGGTACGAAACTGCCGATCTGCGCCAGAATCGCGATCAAAGCATTCTGGCGCAGGAAGGTCGATTTCCCCGCCATATTGGGCCCGGTTACGATCCAGATCCGGCCGGCCGTCGCATCAGCCGGCGGGGAAAGATCGCAATCATTGGCGACGAACGGCCCGCCCCCCGCCGCCAGCGTCTGTTCGACGACGGGATGGCGGCCGCCGCTGATTGCAAATGCAAGACTGTCGTCGACGTGCGGTCGCACATAATCGCGCTCGACCGCGAGCGCGGCCAGCGCGCAAGCGACATCCAGCGCGGCGATCGCCTCGGCGGCATCCTTGATCGTTACGCTCGCCGCCGCCACCGCGCCCGCCATGCGCTCGAAGATTTCAAGCTCGAGCGCCAGCGCGCGCTCCGCGGCGGTGGCGATTTTCGACTCGAGTTCGCCGAGTTCAGTGGTGGTGAAGCGGACCTGGCCGGCGGTGGTCTGACGATGGATGAAACTGGCGTTGAACGGCGCGCTCATCAATTTCTCGCCGTGCTGCGCCGAAACGTCGACGAAATAGCCGAGCACATTATTGTGCCGGATCTTGAGCGCGCGGATGCCGGTCGCTTCGGCATAGCGCACTTGCAGCGCCGCGATCACGCGGCGGGATTCGTCGCGCAAGGCGCGGGCCTCGTCGAGTGCGCCCGCATAGCCGGCGCGCACAAAGCCGCCGTCACGGCGCAACGCCGGCAGCTCGTCGGCGAGCACCTTGCCGAGTTCCTGGGCGAGCGCGGCGTCGGTCTGGCGCAGCGCTAGCGCGACTTGCGCGATGTCGCGCGGCAATTCGGGCAGGGCTGCGAGCCGAGCCGCGATTTCCGCCGCGGCAAATATGCCGTCGCGGATGGCGGCGAGATCGCGCGGGCCGCCGCGGCCGATGACAATGCGTGATAAAGCGCGCGCCAGATCCGGCGCGCTTTTTAGCCGCGCTCGCAGATCATTTCGTGTCGCCGCATCGGCGGCGAACACGGCAACCGAATCGAGCCGGTGACCGATCTCGGCGGCGTCGGTGAGCGGCGCCGCGAGCCGCTGCGCCAATAGCCGCGAGCCGGCCGCGGTGACGGTGCGATCGATGGCGGCAAGAAGCGAGCCGCGCCGCTCGCCGGCGAGCGTACGAATGAGTTCGAGATTGCCGCGGGTCGCGGCATCGAGCACGAGCGTCGCGCCGGCGGCTTCCCGCACCGGCGGCGAAATCGGCGGGTGCTTGCCGATTTGCGTGCGCTCGACATAGGTGACTGCGGCCGCCGCCGCGGCCAATTCGACGCGCGAAAACGTGCCGAACGCCGCGGTGGTGGCGACGCCGAAGAAAGCGGCAAGCCGGCGCTCCGCGGTCGCGCCATCGAACACATCGCGGGTGAGCGGCGTCAAAGCGGGGAGGCCGCGCAGCGTCGGCGCCAGCTCGGCATCGGCATAGAGCGCATCGGCGATGATGATTTCGCCCGGCTCGATCCGGGCAATTGCGGCGGCGAGCGCGGCGCGCTCGCATTCGGCGACGCGAAATTCGCCGGTGGATATGTCGATCCATGCCAGCGCGAAACGATCCTCGCCGGCCGAGGCGCGGCTGCGCGCCAGCGCGGCGAGATAATTGTTGCGCCTGGCGTCAAGAAGCGAATCCTCGGTCAACGTTCCGGGCGTAACCAGCCGCACCACGTCGCGGCGCACCACGCTTTTGCCGCCGCGCTTTCGCGCCGCCGCCGGATCTTCGAGCTGCTCGCAAACCGCGACGCGATGGCCGAGCGCGATCAGCCGGTGCAGATATTCGTCGGCGCGCTCGACCGGCACCCCGCACATCGGAATGTCGGCCCCGAGATGCTTGCCGCGTTTGGTCAGCACGATGCCGAGCGCGCGCGAGGC
>JBAQBC010000293.1:0-1698 GCA_049286035.1 Xanthobacteraceae bacterium | reverse complement strand
AAGAACGGCGCCGCCTCGATGAATTTCCGGTAATGCGGATTGATGTGATCGATCTCCTTGACGATCGCCGGACCGTACGGCTCGCCATAGAGCGCCGCGAGTGCTTCGAGCGTGGTGACGCGATGATCGCTGCTCTCTTTCATCTTGCTCTCCTGATCCGCGAGTTCGGGCGCTAAAGCGAAGTGGTTTTAGGTTCTATTTCGCTTTAGCTTATTGTTTGGGCATGATCTTCTCCGAAAATCGGTGTCCACTTTTCGGGATCATGCCTTAGGCTGCCAGCAGTTGGCGGCCGTCGTGACCGGCGACCGTGCGCTCGACAATCGTTCCGGGCAGCGACGCGGCGCGCAATTTCACTGTCGTGAATTGCTCGGTCCGCCCGGTGCAATCCGACTCTACGAGAATGCGCCGCGTGGCGCCAAGTTCGCGTTCGAGATGGCGCTGCAACGCCAGCGCACCAATCTCGCGCAAGCGCCGTGCGCGCTCGTGCACGACCACGCCTGCGATTTGCGGCATCCGCGTCGCCGGCGTGCCGGGCCGCGGCGAGAACGGAAACACATGCAAATAGGTCAAGCCGCATTCGGCGACAAGATCGAGCGAGCGGCGGAACATGTCCTCGGTTTCGGTCGGGAAGCCGGCAATCAGATCGGCGCCGAAGACGATGTCCGAGCGCAATTGCCGCAATGTCCGGCACAACGCGATCGCCTGGCCGCGGTCATGCCGCCGCCTCATGCGCTTGAGAATGAGATCGTCGCCCGATTGCAGCGACAGATGCAGATGCGGCATCAGCCGCGGTTCATCGGCCACTGCTTCGAGCAGCTCGCGGTCGGCTTCCACCGAGTCGATCGACGAAAGCCGGAGGCGTTGCAGTTCTGGCACATGTTTGAGGATTTGTTTGACCAGCGCGCCAAGCTTTGGCGCGCCCGGCAGATCGGCGCCGTAGCTCGTGATGTCGACGCCGGTGAGCACGATCTCGCAATACCCATTCGCGACGAGCCCGCGCACGTCCTCGACCACCGCACCCATCGCCACCGAGCGCGAATTGCCCCTACCGAATGGAATGATGCAAAAGGTGCAGCGGTGATCGCAGCCGTTCTGCACCTGCACGAAAGCGCGGGCACGACCGGCGAAGGTGTCGACGAGATGCGGCGCGGTCTCCTTCACCGCCATGATGTCGTTGACGATTGCTTTCGGCGAACCCTCGATATCGAAAGCTGCGCGCACTTTGGCCCAGCCGGCGCCGGTCAGCTTCTCGCCGTTGCCAAGCACGCGATCGGTTTCCGGCATCGCCGCGAAGGTTTGCGGTTCGGTCTGCGCCGCGCAGCCGGTCACGATGATTTTGGCGTTTGGCCTTCGGCGCCGGAGTCCCCGGATCGCCTGCCGCGCCTGACGGACGGCTTCAGTCGTCACCGCGCAGGTATTGACCACGACGGTGTCGGAAAAACCGGCCCGCGTCGCCTCGCGGCGAATGACTTCGGATTCGGCGGCATTGAGCCGGCAGCCGAAAGTGACGACTTCGACACTCATCACGCGGCTCCCAGATCGGCGAACAAGGCGGCATCGAAACGGCCCTTGTGTTCATACGCCACCGGGCCGGTCATCAGCACATGATCGTCGCTCTCGCGCCATTCGACGGCAAGCTCGCCGCCGGGCAAGCTGACCGCGACGCAGCGCGCCGCGCGGCCAAGCCGGGCCGCTGCC
>JBAQBC010000292.1:0-28895 GCA_049286035.1 Xanthobacteraceae bacterium | reverse complement strand
CGCGTCGCATTCGGCCGCTGCGCTTCCTGGCGCTCAACGCGCGTGCTAACGATTGCGCCGAAAACAATATGAGGGGAGAGCGGGACGGAAATGTCCAAGCTGCAACTTTCGTTTGCCTGCGGGCTCTATGACCGGATGCTCGCGCTCTATACCGGGGAGGTGAAGCCCGCCGGCATCGATCTCAATTACATCGCCATCGATCAGCCGCGGCCGATCTTCGATCGCATGTCCGGGGGTGAGGAATTCGACGCCGCCGAATATTCCTCCTCCGAATTCGTGCAGCGTTTCGCCAATCGCGAATGCCCGTTCGTCGCTATTCCTGTGTTCCCGTCGATCGCGTTTAGGCTCGGCTTCATCGCGATCAACCGTAAATCGGGAATAAAAAATCCCAAGGACCTCGCCGGCAAGCGGATCGGCGTGCCGCTCTATACGATGACGGCGGCGATTTTCATCAATGGCATTCTCAAGAACGAATTCGGCGTCGATCTATCGAAGGTGCGCTGGGTGCAGAGCGCGATGAATACCGAGGGCGCGCACGGCAGTCCGACCGTGCTGCCGCTCCTGAAGAAAATCTCGATCGAAAACAACACCGCCGGCAAGACGCTCGGCCAGCTCCTTGCCGAGGGCTTAATCGACGCCACGCTCGGCACCAGCCTGCCGAACGAGATTCGCACCAATCCGGACGTGGTGCGGCTGTTTCCCAATTACGTCGATGTCGACAAGGATCTCTACAAGCGCAAGAAGATTTACCCGATCATGCATCTGGTCGCGATCAAGAAGAGCGTCTACGAGCGCTATCCATTCGTCGCCACGAGCCTTTACGACGCTTTCGTCAAATCGAAACAGATCGCGCTGGAGAAATTGTTCAATCTGCGCGCGGTGCGCTACATGACGCCGTTCTTGATGCGCGAGATCGATGACATTTGGGAAGTCTTCAACGGCGATCCGTGGCCTTATGGCCTCGAGCCGAACCGGCAGACATTGGAGGCGCTGGTGCAGTATCAGCAGGATCTGGGCTTGATCGACAAGCCGGTCGAAGTCGACGATCTGTTCGTGCCGGTTTACGGGTGATGGAATTTTATCGTATTCACGCAAGTCGATCCGTCATCCTGAGGTGCGAGCCAACGGGTCCGGCCCGAAGTGGCCGGCCCGATGACAAGCTCCGCGAGCCTCGAAGGATGAACGGCCAGCCGAAATCGGGCTTCCGATTTCGGGCCATAGTTGTCCAACTCGGCAAAAGCCGAGTTGGCTGCCGTCGCCCTTCGAGGGCCGCTTCGCGGCCACCTCAGGGTGACGGAAATATTGGTTTGATCAACCACGCGGCATGCAAGAATTGTTCGCAATGAAGACGACGGAATCCCCATGAGCCAACTCGAAGACCTCTTGCGCGATCTTGTGGTCGCCAATCGCATCCTCGCCAATGAAGACGTGGTCGACGCCTACGGCCATATCAGCGTGCGGCATCCCGACAATCCGAAGCGCTTCTTCATGGCGCGCTCGCTGGCGCCGGAACTGGTCGAACGCCACGATCTGATCGAGTTCGACCAAGCGGGTGAGCCGATCAACGATAAGCGCCAGCCCTATCTGGAGCGCTTCATCCATGCGGCGATCTTTGAAGCACGCCCCGATGTGACGGCGGTGGTGCATGCGCATGCCGAGGACACGCTGCCGTTCGGCCTGGTCAAGGAACCGCTGCAGCCGGTGATCCATTCCGGCAGCTTCATCGGCGGCAAGGTGCCGGTCTGGGATATCCGCAAAAAATTTGGCGACACCAATCTGCTGGTGACCAATATGGCGCAGGGCCGCGATCTGGCGAAATCTTTGGATGCCGGCAATGTGGCGCTGATGCGCGGCCACGGTTTTGCTTCCGCCGCGCGCTCGATCATCGAAGTGGTGCGGCTCTCGGTCTATCTGCCGCGCAATGCACGGGTGCAAATGAATGCGATGCGGCTCGGCGGCAAGCCGATCCCACTGTCGAAAGGCGAGATCGCCGCGCGCGCCGCCGGCTACAAGCCGCATTCGCCGGAGACCTGGCGCGCCTGGCAATATTGGGCGACGCGCGCCGGCTGCGCCGACATGATCGGCGAGCCACACCATCACGCGCCGAAGAAGAAGTGAAATTTTTTCATTGATTTGTGCGGCAGCTCCGCCGCCGCTTTTCTTCCATTCAATCAGGACGTGTGGCAGGCTGTGGATGCAAGTTTTGCGTCCGCTTGGCCGCTTCTTTCGCGTCGGCGGATATCAAACGACTTTGAAATGCTGAACGGGAAACAGCCAAGAGGAAACTGCTAGGACGACGCGTACCTTTTTGTTTGCTGCCGCGGCAGTCGTTGCCGTGCTTGGAATGCAAATTGGAATGCAAAGCCCGGCGCACGCGCTCACGATGACCGAGTGCAGCGCCAAGTACAAAGACGCCAAAACCGCCGGCACGCTCAACGGCGCGACCTGGAACGATTTCCGCAAATCGCAGTGCGATATGGGTGCGCGCGGCGGCCCGCCCCAGGCGGCGACTGCCGGAGGCAACGTTATGGTTGCCGCGAACGCGGTGTTCCCGACGGCCGTCGATTCAAAATATTTGAGTGAGAAGCCGGGCAGGGCGCGCCGCAAAACCTGCCTCGATCAATACAAGGCCAACAAGGCGAGCAATGCCAATGGCGGGCTGCGATGGCTGCAAAAGGGCGGCGGCTATTACAGCCAATGCGTCAAGAAGCTGAAGGGTGCGGCGTAAGAAAGCACATCAACTAACACGACATAAAATTTCCCCTCCCGCCCACGCGCGCAGCGCGTGGTGGGGAGGGGTCAGGGGTGGGGGCTTTTATAGTTCGCCCCCACCCCGGCTCATTTCACTGACATGAAATTCGCCGACCCTCCCCGCCGCTACGCGGGGGGAGGGAAAGCTCGCTAATGCACCGTGAGTTCGGTGACCTTGCCGTCCTTGGCGCGGCCTTGCGCGTAATACTGACCGATATTGCGCATCAGCGCGGCGTCGGAGACTGAATAGATCACCGCGTCGGACTTGCCGGTATTGATGTGGCGGCGCCACAAGAAATTCGGCACCACGAACAAATCGTTCTTGCCCCATTCAAAGCGCTTGCCGCCGACCTCCGTCGCGCCATGGCCTTCGATCACGACGTAATAAGTGCCAGCAGTCTCGCGCTTGAACTCGGTTTCCTCGCCGGGCCGCAAGAGCTGCGCCGAATAATTGAGCGTCTTGAACACCGGCTCGCCGGTCACCGGATTGACGAAGTCGACCTTGATGCCTTCGTGCGGATCGCCCTTCTCGGCGCGCAGGCTATGCAGCATTTCGAGCACGTCCGCGCCGCGATAATGGAACAGCGGCGCAGGCGCGCGACCGACGCCGCGCTGATGGTCGACAAAGGCCGGCTTCATGCCGCCGTGCCTATAAAGTTTTTGCGAATAGCCTTCGGCATGGGTGACCGCTTGCACGTTCATATTGCCCTGTGCGCCGGGCATGTTGTGATCGACCCAGGCGGCGTCGAGAAATTCCATCAGCGGCCAATCGAGCGTGTCGATCCAGACCACCGGTTCGTCGGCATCGTTGCCGTGGTCGTGCCAGGTGCAGTTCGGAGTGAGGATGAGATCGCCGCGATTGGCGGTGCAGCGCTCGCCTTCGATGACGGTGTAGCCGCCCTTGTCGGACAGAATGGTGCGGCTCGCATTCGGCGAATGCAGATGCACCGGCGCGACGTCGCCCGGATTGTAGACCGAGATGGCGCAGCGGATGGTGTTGGTCACCTGCAGGCGGCCGTTCAATCCGGGATTGAGGAGAAGGATGCTCTGCCGGTCGGCGAATTCGATCGGCGACACGTCGGCTTTGCGCGCGATCTCGGAAATTTGCTTTAAGTAGGCGCTGTACTCGTTCCACTTCCACATATGCGGAAGCGTTTTCATCTGATTGACGGCGACGCGGCCGCTGCCGAGCTGGCCTGATCCTTCGCCGCCCGTTTCGCTGAACCACGGCCGCTGCGCCGGCGCATTGGCTTGGGTGCGCACCCAGATATTGTGCTTGGCGGCTTCGCTGTTGATGGCCTCCATCAACTCACGCGCCTTGTTGGAAAGCCCGCCCGGGGCAGGGGCTTTCATCGTCACGGTGGCCATGGGTGTTCTCCTTGAGCGAGCGGGCGGTCATCCCTACGGATCGGATAAACGGCTGATCGGCGCTGCCGCCTCAGCCAGCCTTTGGCGAGAGGTATAGTGACTCCGCGGTTTGTTGGAAAGCACGCGCCGCCTGCAGGCGGCGCAGCATACCCCGCGGAAAAGGCATAGCGCGACGTCGTCAAGCAGTTAAGAAATCGCGCAGTGCCTGATTAAATTCGGCCGCGCGGTCCATGTTGGAAATATGCCCGGCGCCCGGCAGCGTGACAAAACGCGAGCTGGCAAGCTTGTCATGAAGCTTGGCCATGGCGGCCGGCGTGGCGCCGTCTTTCTCGCCGACGATGAACAAGGTGGGGCATTTCACCGTACCGACCGCCGACGCGTAGTCATGCGCGGCAAGCGCCGCGGCGCAGCCGATGAAGCCATTGACGGGCGTTGAACGGATCATGGCGCGGATCTTGTCGAGATAGGGCGGGTTCTTCGCGACCGTCTCGGGCGGAAACCAGCGGGCGACGGTCGGCTCGACCAGGGCTTCGATGCCTTGCTTCTGCGCCACGCCGATGCGTTCTTCCCACTGCTGGCTCGATTGCGGCGTCGATTGGCATGGTGAATCGGCGACGATGATCCGCTCAAAACGATCCGGGCGCCGCTCGGCGAGGCCAAGCGCGGTGGCGCCGCCCATCGACAGCCCGGCGAAAGTTGCTTTCGCAATGCCGAGCGCATCCATCAGCGCCAGCGCATCGTCAAGGAGCGTGTCGAAGGCGTAGCGTCCGGCCGGGGCCTCGGTCTCCCCGTGGCCGCGCTGATCGTAACGCAGCACGCGAAACCGATCCTGCAGCGCCGCCGCCTGCGCGTCCCACATCGAAAGCGACGTGGCGAGCGAATTGGAGAACACGAGCCAAGGCGCGCGCTCGGCTCCGTCGACTTGGTAATTGACGCTTATGCCGTTGGCATTGACTTTCATATTTCCCTCTCGCGCAAATGTTCAGTGAATGCGCTCATCGCGGCAGAAATTCTTCCAACAAGGCCGTGAGCGGGCGCGGTGCCTGTGTCGGCAGGAAGTGCCCGCCGTCGTCGATGAGCGTGAACTGCGCGCCGGGAATTTTCTTGGCAAGCTCGGCCGAGCCAGCATGCGGCCGCACCGTGTCGTGGCGGCCGGCGACGACCATCGCCGGACAGCGGACTTTCGGCAGCATATGAAGCATATTGGTGCGCGCCAAAGCGCGGAACGCGAAGCCGAAGCAGACCGGATCGTTGGCGAGATAACGCCCGAGATAGGCTTCGTAAGCCGCGCGCTCGCCAAGCTGCGGCGGATAGGACAGCGCAAGTGTGGTCGGCAGCGAGGCGCGCATGCCTTCGCGCGCGGCAAACGCGGCGCGCTCGTCCAATACTGCAGCGCGACTCGGATCGACGCCCGGCGCCGGATTGCACAGAACCAGCGCACCGACGCGGTCCGGATATTTTTCGGCAAAGCGCAACGCTTGCGTCGCTGCGGCCGCGACGGTGACGAAGTGATAAGGCGGCGGCAGCGCGAGCGCGGCGGCGAGTGCCTCGAAATCCTCGACCAGCATATCGTTGGTGAATTCGTGCCGCACTTTTTCCGAGAGCCCAGCGCCGCGCTGGTCGTAGCGCAGCACGCGAAAATGCTCTGCCAGGCGCGGCGCCACGCCGTCCCATGAATTGAGCGTGCCGCCGAGCTCGTGCAGCAGCACGACCGACCGGCCATTGTTGCCGGCAAGCGCGTAATGGAGACTTACGCCGTTGGCATCGAGAAAACCTTCGCTGGGGGGCAAGCGCGTGTCCTTTAGAATCCGAAAATGCGATCGAGCGAGTAGGGGCCGGGGCCGCTGATCAAGACGTAGAATGTGGCGATCGTCCACATCAGCGTATATTCCAATCCAAGCTGATTCCAAAAATAGCGGCCGACGCGCCAGCGTTCGACATTGCTGACCAGAAGGAAAACCAGAACCACTGCGGCGACCGGGCGCGTGAACAGGCCGAGTGCAAGGAGTGGCCCGCCGACGAGTTGGGTGAGCGAAATCGCCGGCGCCCACAGCTTGCCCGGACGATAGCCGGTCTCGTCGAGCTGTTTGGCCAAATCGGTCAGATTAAGCGCGCGCACGCCGGTATTGGGAAAGAAGCCGAAAGTATTGCGCAAGCCGTGCGGCACGAGCGCAAGCCCGACAGCGGCGCGCAACAGCGCGTCGGCGAACGGCAAGAGCGTCTGGTAAAGCGGTGACAATGGAGGTCAAGCAATCACTGGGCTGCGAATTCAGTGCGCCATCAAGACCGGCAGCTTGGCATTGGCCAGGATGTGCCGCGTGGTGCCGCCGAAAATCATCTGCCGCAGCCGGCTTTGCGTATAGGCGCCCTTGACGATGAGATCGCAGCCGAGCTCATCGGATTTGGCCAGGATCGTCTCGCCGGCGCTGCGCTTGCCGGTGGGCTTGAGCGTCATGGTCTCGGACTTGATCCCGTTCATCGCCAGCGAGTGCGCCATTTGCTCGCCGCTCGGGCCCGCCACCGTGGCGCCTTCCACCGTCAAGATCGTGATCCGCTCCGCGGCGCGGAGAAACGGCATGGCATCCGCCATGGTGCGCGCCTGCTCGGTGCTCTGGTTCCACGCTATCAGGATATTGGTGGCGAGCGAGCGCGGCGAAGTCGGCGGCGCGATCAGCACCGGGCGGCCGCTTTCGAACAGCGCCGATTCCAGGGTGATCATCGACGGGCTCTGCCATTCGTCGCCTGGCCGCGCCAGCACGATGATGTCGAATACCCGGCCATAGCTGCCGACAAAATCGTGCCCGCTCGGCGCGTCGCCCAGCCACGACCAGGACAGTGAGGCCGGCGCCTTGCCGGTGCTCTCCGGAACCTGCTTGCTCTCCATGAACGAGCGGAACAGCGTCTCCGCTTGCCGCACCATTTCGGCATCGTTCTCCTTGACGGCGACCATGGTCAGGCCGCTGTCGGGATCCATCGCCACCAGATCGGCGACCGCGGGCCGCAGCGGGATGCCTTCGATACAGCTATCGAATTTCCGCGCCAGCTGGAGCGCGGTATCCAAGGCCGATACCATCGTAGGGCTTTGCTCGGTCGGAACGAGAATAGTTTTCATGCGCGCACGCGCCCCACTCATTCGTGGCCGAAAATCAGCCGTTCAGAGCCGTTCCCCTGGGTGCCAGTCCCACAATCGGGGATCTTATGGGCACCCGCTCTCCAATACTGCCGCGCCGTTCCAAGGCGGACAAGCGGGCAGAAGTGAATAATGGCAGTCATAAAGCGGTGTTAAAGCAATCGTTTGGTAAAATGATGCCGATTCGCCGCGCACGGAAGCCCTCGCGCGCGCGAATGAAGGGGCGACCGCCATGCGCAATTATGGCATTTCGCAAATACAATCGACTGCACGCATCGTCATGATTTGTCCCTATTGCGGCCAGGAAAACTCGGAGTTTGCCGAGACGCTGCGGGGCATGCGCTTTTACGCCTGTGCGGGGGAAGGCTGCGACTACAGCTTCGATCTCGCCGGTCCCGGCAAGCGCGCCGCCAATTCTCTCGCCGAGGCATGCAAGAAGTTCTATGCCGCTTTCTACGCGATGCGCGGGCAAGGCGCGCGCTAAAGTGAAATTGGTTTTGGTTGGTTCGGTATTTCGCTTTAGCTTGCTGTTTGGGCATGATCTATTCCGAAAACCGGCGTTCCTTTTCGGAATCATGCTCTAGCATTCAGCGCCAAGGTTGCGGACCAGACTGCGTGAAGGTTGCGTGATAGGTCCGCGCGGCGGGCTTAGGCGCTATCACCATCGCTCGCGCGCAACCGGCGCGCCTGCAGAGCCAGGGCCGCGCCGTTGCGGCGGAGAATCATTCATGAAGCTGCACTGGTCGCCGCGCTCGCCGTTCGTGCGCAAGGTTATGATCGTCGCCCATGAGCGTGGATTAATCGATCGGCTCAATTGCGTGCGCACCGTCGCGGCGATGATCACGCCGCATGCGGAGTTGATGCTGGACAATCCATTGTCGAAGATTCCGACGCTCGTGCTCGACGACGGCACGGTGCTCTATGACTCGCCGGTGATCTGCGAATATCTCGACGCGCTCGACGGTAAGCCGCAATTGTTTCCGATTGAACGCGAACCGCGCATGCGCGCGCTGCGCCGCCAGGCGCTGGGCGACGGCTTTCTGGATCTGCTGGTGCTCGCACGCAATGAGCGGCTCCGCGGAGAGCCTTCGCAGCTCCATTTAACGAGTGCGGCGGTGCGCACCGCCGCCGCGCTGGATAGTCTCGAGCGCGAGGCCGGCGCACTTGCGGCAGGCGCATTCGACATTGGCCACATCGCGATCGGCTGTGCGCTGTCCTATCTCGATTTCCGCTTTGCCGACCAGGATTGGCGCAAAGGCCATACGCGTCTTGCCCGCTGGCATGCCGATTTCGCGGCGCGGCCCTCGGTCGAAGCGACGCGCCCGGTGGATGATTCTTGAGAGCCCAAGAATCTTGAGTGGCCAGAACAATTGCATGGCCTCAGCGCGCTAAAGCGAAATGGCGTTAGGTTGAATCACCATTTCGCTTTAGCTTGTTGTTTGAGCATGATCTTTTCCGAAAACCGGTATCCACTTTTCGGGATCATGCTGTAGCCTATGGTGCTTCTGGCAAGGCGCAGCCAATGGAATTTGCCGATAAATTCGCGATCGCCGAACTGATCCAGGCCTGGGGTCTCTATCGTGACCAAGGCAAATGGAAGGAGCTGCGCGGCACGTTCACGCCCGACGGGCATATTTCCGTGTCGTGGTTTCGCGGCGCGTTCGAGCAATTCGTCGAGCGCGCCCGCGCCGGCTTTGCCGCGAGCCGCGGCTGGTCGCGCCATCACCTGTTCGCCTCGACGATCAAGCTGGACAAGGATCGCGCGATCGCCGAGACGCCGGTGATTATCCGCGTGCGGCAGAAATTCGGCGCGGTCGAGGCCGATCTCACCTCGTTTTCGCGCTTTCTCGACCGCGTCGAGCGCCGCGGCGACGACTGGCTGATTGCCGAGCGCGCCGCCATCTACGAGCGTGACCGGCTCGATCCGGTCGAGCCGTCGCCGGCATTCGATGCATTGTTCGAAGCGGCCGAGACGGCGCATTATCCCGAACAATACCGTTACATGGCGTTTCGGCTCGCGCATGCCGAAGGCCGCTCGCTGGCGCCCGTCATCTATCGCGACGGCGGCGCGGAAACGGCCGATCTTTACGCGCGCTATTTGCGGTGGCTCGCTGGCGGTGCGGCGTGAGCCGCATGGCAGGCGCGTTTCGCGGGGACCCTTCATGGCAGTCTATACCGATGTCGCGGCAGAGGATTTGAGCCGGTTTCTCGCCGGCTACGACATCGGCGCGCTTCTGTCCTACAAGGGCATCGCCGAAGGCGTCGAAAACTCGAACTTCCTCGTCCATACCGCGAAAGGACATTTCATCCTGACGTTGTACGAGCGGCGCGTCGCCGAGCGCGATCTGCCGTTTTTCTTGGATCTGATGGAGCACCTCGCCAGCCGTGGCATCAATTGCCCGCAGCCGGTGAAAAACCGCGCCGGCAAGGTGCTCGGCAAGCTCGCCGGCCGCCCGGCCGCGATCGTCACTTTTCTCGATGGCATGTGGATTCGCCGCCCCAGCCCGGCCCATTGCGGCGCGCTCGGCGAGGCGCTGGCGCGGCTGCATCTGGCCGGCGCGGATTTTTCCATGCGCCGCGACAATGCGCTGTCGGTCGCCGGATGGCGGCAGCTCTACGAGGGCTGCCGCGAGCGCGCCCACAAGGTCGACCGCAATCTGGAGACGCTGGTCGGTACCGAGCTGGCCGTGCTGGAGCGCGAGTGGCCGCGCGGGCTGCCGCAGGGCGTCATTCACGCCGATCTGTTTCCGGACAATGTGTTTTTCCTCGGCGATAAATTGTCCGGGCTGATCGATTTCTATTTCGCCTGCACCGACACACTGGTTTATGACGTGGCGATCTGTCTCAACGCCTGGTGTTTCGAGACCGATCATTCCTTCAATGTCACCAAGGGACGCGCGCTGCTTGCCAACTACGCGAAAACGCGGCCGCTGTCGCACGAGGAGTGGGACAAGCTGCCGTTGTTCGCGCGCGGGGCGGCGCTGCGCTTTTTACTGACGCGGCTGGTCGATTGGCTCGACGTGCCGGCCGGCGCTCTGGTGCGCCCGAAGGACCCGCGCGAATACGCACGCAAACTTCGCTTCCACCAGAAGGTAAAAAGCGCGCGCGATTATGGATTGATTGAGCCGTGAGCGAAGCAGCGCCGCAACATCCACCGCATAGGTTGCCGCACGTCGTCATTCATACCGACGGCGCCTGTTCCGGTAATCCGGGACCTGGCGGCTGGGGCGCAATCCTCGCTTTTGGCGACCACGAGAAGGAGCTTAAAGGCGGCGAAGCGAACACGACCAACAACCGCATGGAGCTGATGGCCGCGATTTCCGCGCTCGAAGCGCTCAAGAAACCGTGCCGCATCGATCTGCACACCGACAGCCAATATCTTCGCGACGGGGTGACAGTCTATCTGGCGCGATGGAAACAGAACGGCTGGCGCACGGCGGACAAAAAGCCGGTCAAAAATATCGATCTGTGGCAGCGGCTCGATACGGCGATGCGCCAGCATCAGATCCGCTGGCACTGGCTGCGCGGTCATGCGGGTCATGCGCAAAACGAGCGCGCCGATCTGCTCGCGCGGCAAGCGATTGCCGATATTAGGGCGACGGGGAAAGTGACGCCGTCGTAACCCACTCAACCGCTCGTCCCCGCGAAAGCGGGAACCCAGCGCACATTATGTCTGGATTCCCGCTTGCGGGGGAATGAGCGGAAGAATGGTTCTCACAGCGCCTTCAAAATATTATCGGCGCTGGAAATTTCCGCCTTGCCCGGCGCGTCCTCGACATTGAGCGCCTTCACCACACCGTCCTGGACCAGCATGGCGTAACGCTGCGACCGGACGCCGAGGCCTCGCTCGGTCAAGTCGGCGGTCAGTCCCACGGCCTTGGCCCAATTGCCGCTGCCGTCGGCGAGAAATTCGATGGCGTCGCCGCCGGACGCTTTTTTCCAGGCGTCCATGACAAACACGTCGTTCACGCCAGTCACCGCGATCGTATCGACGCCTTTAGCCTTGATCGCGGCGGCGTTCTTCACAAATCCCGGCAGATGATTGCGATGGCAGGTCGGCGTGAAGGCGCCCGGCACCGCGAACAACACCACCTTCTTGCCCTTGAACAAATCGTCCGTGGACTTGGGCTTTGGCCCATCGGCTGTCATCACCATGAAAGTGCCCCTGGGTACGCCGTCGCCAACCTTAATCGCCATGATCCTGTCCTCTCGCTTTCGCAATGAATTCCGACCGCTCTATAGCATGACCCGGAAAAGTGGATACCGGTTTTCCGAAAAGATCATGCTCAAACAAGAAGCTAAAGCGAAATGGTGATCAATTTAAAATCATTTCACTTTAGCGGGCGGGCCATAAACTAGCGGCTCGTGCGGTGGATTTGAAGTTCCAATAGTTAGTCGAGATGGGCGGTGACTTCGATCGCGTCGTCGCCGGAAACCACGGTCAAAGTCAGCGCCGCGCCCTCGGCTTTGGCGTCCGGCGGCAGACCCTCGAGGTCGAATTCGAAGTGCCGGACGGCGCCATCGGCCGCGCTCTGTTGCGGCGCCGGCAGCGACCAATCGGGCGTGGGGCCCTCGACAAACAGGTCGACCGGCGCGCCGACGGGCGCCGCAACATCGACGACGACGCGATCGTGCGCATCGCCCGGCAGACGATGCAGCCCGAGAATGGCAAGAGGCTCCCTGTGCTGATCGGCGCTTTCACCCGCAGCGTTTCGACCGGTTGCGGCTTGGACGCGCTCACGCATCGCGTCGACTTGCTGCCCGAGCGCGACCGGGCGCGGCACGCGAATCTCGGCGCGCTCGATCGCCGCGTCTTCGGCGCCGTCGCCGCTGAGGTTGAGGACGAGATTGGACTCAATCGGGACGCAAATGTTCGAGCAGGCATCGTATTCGAGCTTGAGCCGCAGCGCCGTTCGTTTGGCGGTTTCCGTTGGAACGACATGCAGCGGCAGAATAACGCGGTTGCGATAACCGATCGAATTGCCGCCGGCGCCGTCGGGAAATCGCTCGGGCGCGGGCCACAGCACGTTCACCGATTTCACGTTTTCAGAACCGGAAAAATCGAATGTCGGCGGCGCTCCGGAATCGCCGGGGTCGCGCCAGTAAGTCTGCCATCCGGGATCGAGCTTGATCTCGATGCCGGCGCGCAAGAAGGCAGGATCGTGATTTTTGCTCGTCGCGCCCGCGATCAGACGGGCGGCGCTGTGAGTCTGCCCATCCCAGTTCGAAGCGTCCTGCGCGGACGCGGACGGCACGCTGGCAAGGCCCATCAGAATGGCGGCCGGGAACAGGCATCGCGGCAGCGGGATAGGTCGCGTCATGTGCGTGGTCATGGCCGAAACCGCGGGCGGACTTTTGGGTGCCGAGATCATGGCCGTTGTCTAAGCCCAGGCGGATACAAGCGCCACTGACATGATTGTGACCAAGCCGCGAGCCGGTTGCCTCAGTCAGGGGCATCATCTTTTGGGGCATGCGCGTTTTGTCGCTGACATTTGGTTGCGGAGGTTAACGAGCCGCGCCACATTGTGACAATGAACTTTTTGACCTGTTGTTCGTTTGCAATTGCGGATCGATGGGCTAACCTTTCCACTATGAAGACGCCGCGTGGCACATCCACGAAAGGCCGGCGCCGAGGCTATCTCGACGGCCAAATGTTGATCGCCATGCCGGCGATGATGGACGAGCGCTTTGCCCGTTCGCTCATTTACGTTTGCGCGCATTCGTCGGAGGGGGCGATGGGGATTGTCGTCAACCATCCGGCGCCGAATATCAATTTCTCCGACCTTCTGGTGAAGCTGAATGTGATTCCGGCGACCGACATCATACAGCTGCCGACGCGCGCCGGCGGCGTAAAGGTCATGCGCGGGGGACCGGTCGAAACCGAGCGCGGCTTCGTCTTGCATTCCGCCGATTTCTTTATCGATAATTCGACGCTGCCGATCGACGACGGCATTTGTCTCACCGCGACCATCGACATTCTCAAGGCGATCGCGCGCGGCGAGGGGCCGGCGAGCGCCATTCTGGCCCTTGGTTATGCCGGCTGGGCGCCAGGCCAGCTTGAGACCGAGATCCAGGGCAATGGCTGGCTGCATTGCGCGGCCGACTCCGAGCTCATCTTTGGAGCGGATCCGGGCGCCAAATACGAGAGAGCCTTGAAGAAGCTCGGCATCGATCTCGGCATGTTGTCGAGCGAAGCGGGACACGCGTAACAGCGATCAGGAAACAGATATCAGCCATCAGGCTTCAGAATGATCTGCGATCCCCGATCAGAAGACCTTCGTTTTAATCCCTGATTGCTGATCCCTGACGGCTGACGTCTCCGGCTCGAGCAGCGCGCGCGCCCGTTCGGCGCTCATCGGCTCGCCGAAAGCGAATCCTTGCGCATATTCGCAGCCGAGCTGAAATAGCTCGACCGCATCGGAATCGGTTTCGGCGCCTTCTGCGACCACGTCCATACCGAGATCGTGCGCCAGCGCGATCATCGAGCGCAGGATTACCGGCCGCGTACCCTTGGTTGACATGCGTACGAAGGATTGATCGATCTTGATCGTGTCGAACGGAAAGCGCTGCAGATAAGCGAGTGACGAATAGCCGGTGCCGAAATCGTCGAGCGCCAGGCCGGCGCCGAGCTCGCGGATGCGCTGGAGCATCTGCGCGGCCTGTTCCGGATTTTCCATCACCGTGGATTCGGTCAGCTCCAACTTGAGCGAGCCGCGGGTCAACGGTGCGCGCGCCAGCACCGTGCGCAAGTCCTGGATCAGGTCGTGACGCAGCAATTGCCGTGACGACACGTTCACGCTCACGAATAGCGGTTCGCGGTGGCGGACCGTGCGCTGCCAGGAGCTCAGTTGCCGCGCCGCGCGATCGAGGACTGAAAGGCCGAGCTGGACGATCAGCCCGGTTTCCTCGGCGATGTTGATGAATTCCGCCGGCGAGAGGCGGCCAAGTTTCGGATGGTTCCAGCGGGCGAGCGCTTCGAAGCCGGCCACCGCGCGGTCTTCAAGACGCACGATCGGCTGATAAAGGATCGTGATTTCATCGCGCTCGAGCGCGCGGCGCAGATCGGATTCCACCGACAAGCGATCCGACTTTCGCGCCCGCATTGCGTCCTTGAACACATCGATGCGGTCGCCGCCGGTGCGCTTGGCGTGATACATCGCAAGTTCCGCATCTTTTAGCAGGTCTTCGGCCTGTTCCGGATCGCCGCCGCCGAGCGCAAGCCCGATCGAAGCCGTCAAGAATATTTCCCGGTCGCGGAACGTGATCGGCGCGCGCAGCGTCTTGCGAATGGTCTCGGCAAATGCGGTGATGCGCGCGGAGTCGCGTTCCGACAACAGGATCATGCCGAATTGGTCGCCGGCAAGCCGCGCCAGCGTGTCCTGCGGCTTGATCAGCCGGCCGAGTCGGCGCGCCAGTGTCAGCAGAATGGAATCGCCGACCGCCATGCCGACCGAATCGTTGACTTGTTTGAATCGGTCGATATCGATCACCAGTACGGTCGGACGCAGCGCGGCGTCCGATTTGGCGAGTCCAAGGACCGCCTTGAGGCGGTCGAGAAACAATTCGCGATTGGGCAAGCCCGTCAGGTTGTCGTGAACGGCGTCGTGGAGGAGCCGCTCCTCCGCAGTCTTGAACTCGGTGACGTCGCTGATCGTGCCGACGAGGCGGACCACCTCGCCGTCAGAGCCGACGACCGGCCGCGCCCGCAAGGCGAACCACAGATAGTGGCCATCGGCGGTGCGCATGCGGAAATCCTGCACGACGCGTCCGCGGCGCTGTTCGAGTACGCTGTCGAGCGTGGCGCGGAAGCGGTCGCGATCGGCCTGATGCAACACGTCGAGCCATTTGGCCGCCGGACCTTCGAGCGCGCCATGTTTGAGACCGAGCGCCGCCTCGGTCTCCGGGCTCGTGAACACCTTGTCGGCGGACACGTCCCAGTCCCAGATCATGTCGCCGGCGCCGGTCAATGCCAGCGCCCGGCGTTCGATATCGGAGACGATGCCGCTGGTCATTCCGCCGCCGGCAAATGCATGCTGCATCACGGTGAAGCCAATCAGCATGACGATGAGAACAAGCCCGCCGAGCAGCGCCGGACCGACAATGTCGTTGGTGACGAGCCCAAGTACGGTCAAGGCCGCACCGATGACCCAAACCACGAGAAGAAGCCAGGTTGGGATCAGCATCACCGCGCGATCGTAATCGTGAGTCGCGAGGTAGATGACGAGTGCAAAGCCGAGCACTGCGACAAGGAATAGCGACACGCGCGCGATGCCTGAGGCGACTGCCGGCGAGAACAGCGCGACGGCGACCAGCGCCCCGAGGAACGCAAGCCAGCCGACGGTGATGTGGGAATAGCGCACGTGCCAGCGATTGAGATTGAGATAGGCGAACAGAAACACCAATAGCGTGGCGGCAAGGATCGCCTCACCGGATGCGCGCCAGATGCGTTCGGCGCCTGACGAGAGATCGAAGACTTTCGGCCAGAAGCCGAAATCGATGCCGATATAGATCAGCACCGCCCAGCCGAGCGCAGCTGCGGCCGGAAACATCACGCTGCCTTTGACCACGAACAGAATCGTCAGGAACAGCGCCAGCAATCCCGCAATGCCGATGACGATGCCCTGATAGAGCGTGAGCGAATTGAGCTTGTCCTTGTAGGCGTCGGGCTCCCACAGATAAAGCTGCGGAAGATTGTCGGTGCGCAACTCCGCAACGAATGTGATCACGGTCCCCGGATCGAGCGTGATGCGAAACACATCGGCGCCGGCATTGTCCTGCCGCTCCGGCGGGTCGCCCGACGACGGCGTGATGTAGACGATCCGGGACAGACCGAGATCGGGCCACAACAGGCCGGAGCCGACCATACGGTAATGCGGCGCAACGACCAGCCGGTCGATCTGCTCATCGCCGTTGTTGGCGAGCGCAAAAACCGCCCAGTTGCTGCCGCCGGCACGTGCCCGCACCTCGATGCGGCGGATGATGCCGTCGGCGCCTGGCGCGGTCGACACCTGGATGCGGTCGCCCTCGGTATGTTGAAAATCGACCGCGTCGGTCAGATCGATTGCCTGCGTATCGCTATGGACATTGATCGCTTCAACTGCGCGGGTGGCGGAAGGAACCAACAGGACGATGGCGAGGGCAGCGGCGAAGATTGCTCCTGAAGGCAGCCCGCCGAGCCAGCGGCCCGGGCAGGCGCCAAGCCTCGCGGCGCGCAAAAATCCCAAACAACCCCTCCGTGCCGGCAAGCGGCGCCTCGCACCACGCAATACAAGTTCCCCGGAACCACTAACGCCTGCGCTTTGCGCCGAATTCACGACCGCCGAGCGCAATATGGGCGGTAACCCGCAGCCCCGCTCGCGCTGATTGTTCCGTGCAATCGTTCGGCTTTAGTAGCGGTTGGGGCGTTTCGGGGCAAGAAATATTCTCGTTTAATTTCAAAGGGTCAGTACAATTTTGCCGATGTGCTTACCGCTTTCCATGCGGGCATGGGCGGCGTTCGCTTGCGCAAGCGGAAAAGTCGAATCGATCAGCGGCTTGACGCGGCCCGAGGCGAGAAACGACAGCACGTTCTTTTCCACCGCTTGGGCAATGGCGGCCTTATCCGCGACCGCGCGCGCACGCAACGTCGAGCCGGTATGGGTGAGGCGCTTGAGCATCAGCCGCATGAGATCGACGGTCAGGCGCGACGAAGCCAGAAACGCGATCTGCACGATGCGTCCCTCGACGGCGGCGGCTTCATAATTGCGGCCGACGTATTCGCCGCCGACCATGTCGAGGATCAGCTCGACACCGCGGCCTTGAGTCGCTTGCTTGCTCAAAGCGACAAAATCTTCGGTGTTGTAATTGATGGCGAGATCGGCGCCAAGCTTGCGGCAAGCGTCGCATTTCTCCGGCGTACCGGCGGTCACGATGACCTGAGCACCGAACGCCTTGCCGAGCTGAATGGCTGTAGTGCCGATCCCCGACGAACCGCCGTGCACGAGCAGCGTTTCGCCGCTGGTGAGCTTGCCGCGCTCGAACACATTGTGCCAGACCGTGAAGAAGGTCTCAGGTATCGCCGCCGCCTCGATCATCGAAAGACTTGTCGGTACCGGCAGCGCGTGGCTTGCATAAGCCAGGCAATATTCGGCGTAACCGCCGCCGACCACGAGCGCCATCACTTTGTCGCCCTTGTTCCAGCGCGTCACGCCGGGGCCGACCTGCACGACTTCGCCTGCGATTTCCAGGCCGGGAATTTCGGTCGCGCCTTTCGGCGGCGGATAGTGACCTTGCCGCTGCATCACGTCCGGCCGGTTCACTCCCGCGGCGGCGACTTTCACCAGGATTTCGCCCTCGTGCGGCGAGGGCACGGGCTGCGGTTGCGGCACAAGCATGTCGGGTCCGCCCGGCTCGCGGATCGCAATGGAAGTCATCGATTTGGGCAAACCACCGTTTGGCATAAACGCTCCCTTTCAATCAGCGCCCGAATTAATCTGTCCGCAACCGATGTGACAACCGATATCGAGGCCGCTAAAAATCAGCCGTGCAGGAGTAAGACGCATGCCCGCTGTCGACGAGGACGATCGGCCGAAAAAGAAGATCGCTCATGAGATCGGCCAGGATCTCACGCTGTTGTCCGCTGCCGAGCTGGCCGACCGTATTGCGCTTCTTAAAGAGGAGATCGCGCGGCTCGAAGCCGATATGGGGCGAAAACGCGCGGTCAAATCAGCTGCGGACACTTTTTTCAAGAAGTGAGTCCTTTCAGGCCCTTGGAGCGCGATTGCACTCGGGCTTAAGCCAGATTGTAAAACATTCGCCAAGTTTCTGTGATTCATTAACTTTTCGTTAAGCTTTCTCGTTCATTACAGAATTCGTCCAACTTCTGGACATCGAGTGGCTCCTGTCCACTCTGTTTGACGCCTCCCTGTTATAGCCTTGAGCCGCCGGCAACGGCGGCTCCTTTTTATTTTCCGGGCCAATTTGCCGGGTTTTTCCGCGGTTGCCTCGCTCGGCAACTATGTCTGAAACTTCCCGGTCAAGCCTGCTGGACAGCCTCTCCTAGTCGCGCGATGCTTAATGCGGGGTGTGAGGCGTAAGCGTAGATGTCTGAAAAGCGTAGCGTAGAAGTAGGCGCGGTCTCCTTTAGCGAGCGGCTGGCGGGTTCCCAGCTTTTTGCCGCGCTGTTTCGCGATGGCATGGCATTGGTCGACGAGACCGCGAGCTATCTCGACGGTTCGGGCCGCCTGGAATCCAAGAAGCTCGAACGCGGCGCCGGATTGGTTTACGCCACCGAGAGCTTGCGCCTGACAAACCGGCTGATGCATCTGGCTTCGTGGCTGCTTCTTCACCGCGCAGTCAAGGAAGGCGAGATCACGCTCGCCCAAGCGAATAAGGAAAAGAGCAAAGTCAGCTTGGTCGCCTGCGCGCCGGGGGACGACAAATCGCTCGCGCTATTGCCGGCTAAATTGCAGGAATTGATCGCGCGCTCGGCCAAGCTGCAGATCGAGGTACGCCGGCTCGATGCGAATATGCACGCGGCCGCGGCGCCGAAAATTGGGACCGACAATCCGGTTGGGCGTCAATTGGGGCTCTTAAAAGCCGCCTTCGAATCCAACGCGCGACGCTCCGGCACGTAAAGCGCGACGCCGCCTATTTCTTCAAGAAGCCCGAGAACTTCTTCTGGAAGCGCGACAGCCGCCCGCCGCGGTCGAGCAGATGCTGCTGGCCGCCGGTCCAGGCCGGATGCGACTTCGGATCGATATCGAGATGCAGCGTGTCTCCAGACTTGCCCCAGGTCGAGCGGGTGGTGAACTCGGTGCCGTCAGTCATGACGACTTTTATGGTGTGGTAATTGGGATGCGTGTCCGGTTTCATGGCCTTGCACCAGGGCTGCTTTTGATTTGGGCTGCTTTTGATTTGGGCTGCTTTTTTTGGGCTGTTTTGCAGGAATTGGGCGGCTATATAACGCGGCATTCGCGGCCGGACAAGCTGCCGCAATTGACCGCTAAGAGGGGCGAGAGCATGAGTTTTGGCCCCAGAACGCGCCATTTGCCTGCAGTCAACTTGCCATAAGTCCAAACTCATAATGAAACCGCAAGAATTCCGCGCCGCTGCTGCGCTCGCCGCTGTGTTTTCCGTCAGGCTCCTTGGCCTGTTCATGATCTACCCGGTCTTTGCCGCCTATGCCGGCACGCTCGCCGGCGCCAGTCCCTACCTGATCGGCGAAGCCCTCGGCATCTATGGTCTCACCCAAGGCCTGTTGCAGATTCCGTTCGGCCTGTTGTCGGACCGGGTCGGACGCAAGGTCATGATCGTCTTGGGGCTTGCACTGTTCGGGGCCGGCAGCGCGGTCGCCGCTCTCTCCACTACGATCGGCGGCGTCATTATCGGCCGGGCGCTGCAAGGAGCAGGCGCCGTTGGGTCAGTCATTCTGGCGCTCGTTGCCGATCTCACTGGCGAGGACAGCCGCACCGCGGCCATGGCGCTGGTCGGCATTACCATCGGCGCCTCTTTCATCGTTGCGCTGCTCGCCGGCCCGGTCGTCGCGACTTTCATCGGTGTTACCGGCATCTTCTGGCTGATGGTGGTCTTGGCGCTCGTCGGCATCGCGATCACGAAGTTCGTGGTGCCAAACCCACCGCGCATCCGCGTACATCGCGACGCCGAGGCGGTGCCGGCGCTGCTCGGCGCCGTGTTGCGCCACCGGGAGCTCTTACGGCTCGACCTCGGCATATTCGCGCTGCATGCCATGCTCACCGCGAGCTTTCTCGTCGTGCCCGATCTCTTGCGCGGCACCGCGGGCGTCGCGGTCCACGATCAATGGATCGTTTATCTGCCGGTTCTACTCGTTTCCGTCGCAGTGATGGTGCCGGCGATTATCGTCGCCGAGAAATATCGCCGGATGAAAGGCGTCTTCGTAAGCGCGGTGGCGGCGCTCGTGGCAAGCCAGATCATGCTCTTTTACGGCTCGGGCAATGTGTTTGCGCTCTTTGCCGCGCTCGTCGTCTTCTTCTCGGCATTCAACGTGATGGAAGCGAGTCTGCCGTCGCTCATCACCAAAGTGGCGCCGGCCGACGTCAAAGGAACGGCGATGGGCGTCTATTCCAGCCTGCAGTTCCTCGGCATTTTCGTCGGCGGCATCATCGGCGGCATGGCGCATCAACACGGCGGCAGCGCCGGCGTGTTCGCGCTGACAACCGCACTCGCGGTTATCTGGCTCATCGCCGCAGCCGGCATGGCGCAGCCGAGCTATCTGACCACGCGATTGGTGCCGATCGCGGAAAACAACTTGTCCGACGCCGCTCTGCTCGCAACCAAACTGCGGCAGGTCCCGGGTGTGGTCGAAGCCGTCATCATCGCCGAAGAAAACGTCGCTTACCTCAAGGTCGACGGCAAATCCTTCGACGCGGCGACGGCGGAAGCTGTAGCCGGGAGGTCGCCCCCTCTCTAATCCTCCCCCGCTTGCGGGAGAGCGAAGGGCGGGGGCCGCCAACGCATGTGGTGGACCGGGCGGCCGCTCCGCGGATTGACGCCGTCGCCGGTAATCAGGAAGCCCTCTTTTTGATAAAACGCGATCGCGCGCGCATTGTCGGTATTGACGTCGAGATCAAGCCCGCGCGGCGAGGCCCGCTTGGCTTGCGCAACGAGCGCGCCCGCAAGGCCGGTGCCCCAATATTCCGGCGCGACGACGATCTGGTCGAGATAAAGCGTGCCGGCATCGACGGTGACGAAGCCGATCATTTCGTTTTTGGCTTCGGCCACCGTGATGCTCGCGGTGCGCACCAGACCGCGCCAGTGATCGCGCCACCAGGCGAGCCGTCCGGCAAAATCGATATCGGGATAGGTCTTCTGCCAAGTGCGCTGCCATAGCGCGAGCGAAGGCTCCTCGTCACGCGCGGCGTCGTAGTGCCGGAACGAAAAGGCGCTCACGGCGAAGTCGATGCCGCCGCGGCTTCCTTGCTGGCGGCCTCGCCCGCCTCTCGCAGCAGCCGCAGCAAGTCGCGATGCATGGTTTCGTTGCCGGCGACGACATTGCCTTTTTGCAGAAGGGCATCGCCGCCGTCGAGGTCACTGATAAATCCGCCGGCCTCGCGCACCAAAATCGAGCCTGCCGCCAGATCCCACGGCGAAAGATCGCGCTCCCAATAAGCATCGAGCCGCCCGGCCGCGACCCAGGCGAGATCAAGCGTCGCCGCACCATAGCGGCGCAATCCGGCGAAGGCGCGCTGTGCGGCTGCGATTTCGTTGCGCGCCAAAGCGAGGTCGCCACGGCCGTAATGCGGCAAGCCGCAAGCGACAATGGCGTCGGCGGGCCGCTGCCGCGCCGCGACGCGGATGCGCTTGTCGTTAAGAAACGCGCCTTTGCCGCGCTCGGCGACGAACATGTCGTCATTGGCCGGATTGTAAACGAGGCCGGCGACCACCGCGCCATTGCGCTCGAGCGCGATCGCGGTGGCGAAATGGGGAATGCCGTGGAGAAAATTGGTGGTGCCATCGAGCGGATCGACGATCCAGCGATGGGTCTTGTCGGCGCCCGGATGCGCGCCGCCTTCTTCGCCAAGAAAGCCATAGTCGGGCCGGGCTTTCGCGAGCTCCTCGCGCACGATCGCCTCGGCGCGGCGGTCGGCGGCGGTGACGAAATTGCGCGGGCCCTTCACCGAGACCTGGAGGTTCTCGACCTCGCCGAGGTCGCGCTTGAGGCTGCGGCCGGCGCGATGCGCCGCCTTGATCATGACATTGAGGACCGCGGAATGGAGCATGGCGGCTTGTCGTAAGCCCTGGAGCGGGCACGTCAAGTTGGCCGGTTTTAGGGGTTTTGCGTCGCTGGGGGGCACCCGAGTTCCAGCAACACATCGCCCAAATTTGTGCGCCGCGGGAACCGCAACTCGACAAGCGGGTTCAGTGCTATGTCGAAAGACATGCGGGGGAAGTGGAAATGCAGGGTACCGAGTTTGTCGAGCGCTATCGTTCCTACGCAGCCAGGTGCATAGAAATTTCTCGGAACATTCAAGATCCCGCGGGAAAGCTTGTGCTGCTCGAAATGGCGCAATCCTGGCTGAAGCTTGCCGAGCAAGCCGCCGAATGGGCCGAGACCCTCGTCGTGTATGAGGCCGCGGTTCCGAATGCGCCTCAAGGCGATTAGGGCACTCCCGCGGACAACCTAGCTCAGCCACCAAGCCCCGAGCGCCAGCGTCACCAGCGTGATCGGAATCCCAGCGCGGCAATAGGCCCATAACGGGACGTGGATGCCGGCGGCACGGGCGCGCTCGGCAACGATGAGATTGGCGACCGATCCGACCGGGGTGAGGTTACCGGCCAGCGTCGCGCTCATCGCGATCACGAGCCAAATGCGATGCTGGTCGGGGAGGCCGAGGACGAAGGGCTTGAGCGCCAGGACCGCCGGCACATTGCTGATGATGTTGGAAAGCACCGCGGTATCGGCGGTGAGCACGTAAGTATTGGCAAAATGGAAGGCCTGCACCGCGCCGATCACGTCCGGTGTCAACAGGATTTTCTCCGCCGCCGCGACGACGACGAATAGACCGGCGAACATCAACAGCAGCGAGCCGTCGATCTCCTGATAGACCTTGTGCGCCTTGACCGCGCGGGTCACCAGCAATAGCGCGCCGCCGAGGAAGGCCGCCATCGCCACTGGTACGCCGGCGAAGAACGCCGCGATCACGCCAAGCGTGACCATTACGGCCTTGATCAGCTGCGGCTTGTGAAAGTGGTTCGACACGCGCTTGGCGTCGAAATGTTCCCGACGCTGAAACTCGCGCCACCAGAGTGCGATCAGCACCGCGATGACGACGAGCAATCCGACCAGCGCCACCGGCGCCAGGGCCGCGGCAAACGTCGTGTACGGAATGCGCGAGACCGCGCCGACGATCATGTTTTGCGGATTGCCGGTAATGGTGGCGGCACTCCCGACATTGGAGGCCATCGCCACGGCGAGGAGATAAGGAATGGGATCGCGCCGTAGCGAGCGCGTCACCTCGATCACCAAAGGCGCCATGACCAGGCATACGGCGTCATTGACCAGGAACGCTGAGAACGCACCGGCGGTCGCCGCGACAGTGGCGAGCAAAATCAGCGGCGAATGCGCATGCGCGAGCGCCCAGCGCGTCACCAGCCGAAAGAAACCAGAGAGGCGCAGATGCGCCACGATGATCATCATGCCGAGCAAGAGCGCCAGCGTATCGAGGTTGACCGCGCGATAGGCTTCCTCGGGCGTGATGGCGCCGATCGCCATCATTAGCGCTGCGCCGGTCAGCGTGATGCCGGCGCGATCGAGCCGCAAGCCCGGAATGCGCCCCAGCGCGATGCCGCCATAAGTGAGAATGAAGATGAGCGCGGTACAGATCGTCAGAAACATTACTGTGCCGCGTGGTCCGGTCTGGCTGAGGGGCTTGAACTTTCGCCGGAACCGGGCGGCCGTTATGCCCTTTATCGCAACGCGAGCGGAATATCGCGTTGGGACGCGCTATTCAATCACCGCGTCGGCGATGGCGAGCAAGCCGTCACGCCGACAAAGATCAGGGATTCACGGCGTCTCATTCCGATGGGGCGTTAGACTCGCGCCGGCCAGTGCCGTTCGCGGAACCACGAGCGGTAGTTCGTCATTTTCGAGCGTTGCGCCGAAGGCGCATGCCGTTTGCATGTCGAGGCCTCGTCGCTGCTTTCCGGCGCCCCCCAGCGCAGCTCGACGCAGTCGTTGGGGTTGTATGCCATTTCGAGACCCCCAGCGCGCTCGACCACGTCCTTGAGCCCAAGCGTCCACGCCGAGCCGTCGCTGCGCGTATAGGAAACCTTGCGGGCGGCAAGTTCCGCAGCCAGCACCTTTTGCATTTCGGCTTTCACGTCGGCGACGTTCTTGCCGCTAGGCATGGCGTAACGTTCCGGGTGGCGCGCGACACGGTCGGGATAGAAGCGCACTACATCGATCGCGATCAAGAGACGAAAATCGCGCGCCGGAGTGGAGAAATCTTCCCAGGCGCCGGTTGTCGCGAAAATCGCGGGCCCATCCGGCATAGTGACCTCGCCGTGCCCGTCCTGGTACTTGCGGCCGTTTTCGACCGAGGTGACGCGGGTGTTGACCTGCTCTTCGAGTGCGGTGATCGCTTCTTTCATGGCGCTGAACGGATCGAGCGGCTTAGGCGACAGCGCCTCATCCATGCGATCGTAAAAATCGTCGACCGCGAGCTGCGATTGTTCGGGGGAAAAATCGCCGTATTGCGGATCTTTGGCGATTTGGGCGTTGGTCAGCCGCCGCAAGGCGCCGTTTTCCCCGCGCACGATCGGCCGGAAGTGTTTGAATCCTGCGCTTCCGAAACTGGGTTCGTGCGCGAACAGGAAAGTGCCGCGCCAAAACCGCTTGCGCGCGACCGTGCCGTCGGGCTCGGCGTCGACGGCGAGCAAGACGCCGGCCGCGCCGTCTGATTCCGGCACGCGCCGCACCACCATCATGACGTGACCATACGGATCGGCATAGACGGTTCCCGGCCGCAACGCCTCTTGCGTGAGCGGAACGAAGTAAAAATCAGTGTTGTCGTCGGTTGCCGACGTTCGCACCGAGCCGGAGTGGACCACGTCGCCGACGATCCGCAAATATTCGCCGAATGACGGCGTGCCGATGCGCTTCGGCGGCGCTACAGTTGCCGGCGCGGGCGCGGATGCCGGCGGCGCAGCCGAGGGCTGCTCGCCGAGCATCTGCTGCAATATAGTGGGGCTTGCGGCCGGCGTCGGGTCGGCGGACGCCGTTATTTGTTCAGGCGGTGGCGGCGGACGCGTTGTCTCGGGATGCTCGATATTGAACCACTGGTAACACTTGCCGCTGCGCGAGCAATTCGAATAGCCGAACGGCAGCCCCATCTTGTACGCAAAATAGGCGCGCAGGAAGTAGGCAAAGTCGGCGCAGTCGGGACGAAGGTTGATCGTCACGTTGTCTTCGCCGAGACCTAAATAGTCGAACAGAATATTACGCGATCGATCGCGTAAGACTTCGTGCCAGGCCTTCCACGACGGTTCGCTGTCAAGCGGCGCGTCGAAAAGCTTCGCGATCCAGGCCGAAAACAAATTTTCCGTTGGACGGTTCCAGGTATTGCGTATTGGCCAGATGCTGCCCGAAGTTGCGTGCGAAGCCGGCTGCTTTTGGGCGCTCACGACGATTTCGCGCGTGATCGTGCCGCATGCGCCTGATGCACCGTCGCGCACAAGTGTTGCATGCCACGTGCCTGCCGCCGGCGCGGCAACCTCGGCAATCCAGAAATAGGGCGGCCCGCCGTATCGCTGGTCCGATTTGACAGCCACGCTGCCATCGGGCGCAATCAGGCTAAATCCGCCGTCGAAGGGTTTCTCGGCAGCGATCAGAACGCGAAGCGGCACACCTTTCCATGGCGCAAGAGGCGAAGCCAAGATCGCGATTTCGCTGGCATCTTCGCAGCTACCCGATGCAGGGGCGGCTCGTGTCTCCACTGCGGAAAGACTGAAAACTGCGCCTGCGAGCAGCAGCGATGCGGCCGCAGCGGCAAACCGGCTTGACCAAAGCATTGAGCCCCCATCCGGTGAAGAAGGTGGCACAACAATACGTTGAAAGCTTTGGCTTAAACATGGCGAGATTATCGTGCAGATCCGCTTGCCCTCCGTGGATCGACCCGTTGCGTGCGCGCGGCGCGGTAAGCCGGAGCCGTGCCAAGGAACCGTGCCAAGGAACCGTGCCAAGGAACCGCGCCAAATCACCGCCAAATCACCGCCAAGCCACCGGCATGGCAGGCTAATCTGCCTCAATGACGCGGGCGAACCTGACGTGTGCCCATCTGATGTGCGCCGATCAGGCGGGTTACCTCGCCACGCCGCAGGCGATGCGCGCGCCGCCGCCGCCCAATGGGGCCGGTTGATCGGAATAATTATCGCCGCCGGCGTGGATCATGATGGCGTGGCCTTTGACGGCAGCGACGGTGAGATGCGGTGCCGTGACCGCTTGGGTCGCTTTGCCATTGGCGTCGACGGTCAGTACCGGCATGTCGCCCTTATGGCCTTCGCCCATCGGTCCGAGATGTTTGCCGGTATTGGCCGGGTCGAAATGACCGCCGGCCGCCATGCCAGCCGCGGGCTGGCCATTCGGGCCGGGGCCAGGGCCGCAATCGGGATTGGTGTGAATATGGAATCCGTGGTTGCCCGGCGGCAGGTCGGCGAGCTGTGGAGCGATCTGCAAGCCTGATTGGCTGTCGGACAGGGTAATTGTCCCGATTTGGTTGCCGATACCGTTGGCATCGATTGCGTTGACGGTGACCGTTTCGCTCGCGGCATAAGCGATGCCCGTACCAGCCAGCACGATCGCGGCATGGAGCGTTAGACGGAATATCATGGAAACCTCCCGGAGATTTTGAGCCAAGCATCGTGGCGGCCTAAACTAGCAAATTGCGGGCGGCGGGTGCATGCGTTTGCGGCGTGCACGCTTCTGATCATAACGCCTCACAGAACAGGCAGGGCTGCCAAACGGAGTCGGAAGGGCAATTGGAGGAATGGCTATGGCAAAGTTTGCTTGGGTCCCGGCGGTTGCGGCGCTTACCGCCGCGACCGCGGCCGCTGCGCAAAATGCAGTTCCCGACCTGCGCGGCACCTGGAAGGGCGAGAGCGAGTCGATCATTCTTGGTGGCGGCAACGCGCATCGCGCCATGACTGCGGCGAACGAGCCGGAGCTGCGCTCGGTTGCCTTTACGCTGACGATCGACAAGCAGGATGGGCGCCGCTTCTCCGGAACTTTTTCATCGGCGCGCGGCGGCTCGAAAGTTGTCGCGGTCATCTCGCGCAGCGGCACGATCTTTTTAGCCGACGCCGAAGGCTTTTCGAACGGGACCATGCTGGCGCCCGACCGGATGGAGCTCTGCTATCTCAAGCACGGGCCCGAGGCGCGGCTTGCCTCCTGCGTGGAATTGACGAAACAGCCGTAGGCAAGCGCCCGCCGCGCCATCACGTCATCACTTGGCCGGCGTGGCCGGCGTGGCCGGCGATGGCTGCGCCGCGGCCTGCGCCTTGCGCGCCGCTTCTATCGCGTCAAGCCAGGGCTTCGCCGCCTTCTCGCCGGCGGCACGGGTCTGCGGATCGAGCTTGTTGATGACATCATCAAGTTCAAGATCGGTCTCGCCGCCGGCGCGCGAGATCAGATGCCATTTGGTCGCTTCGGTGAGATCGCGCGGCGCGCCGCGGCCGCTCGCTAGAATGCGCGCCAGGCGATCCTGGGCGATCGCGCTGCCACGCATCGCGGCTTTGCGAAACAATGCGGCCGCGGCCTCCTCATTGCGTTCGACACCGTTGCCGTTATAGAGCGCGATGGCATATTCCACTTGCGCATCGATATTGTCGGCCAGTGCCGCTTTCGCCCACCATTGCGCCGCTTGCCGCGCATCTTGCGGCACGCCGCGGCCGGTCTTGTAAAAGGTGCCCAGCGCATATTGCGCGTCGGCGCTGCCGCCCTGCGCCGCGATGCGCAAGAGCTCGGCGGCGCGGCCAAGGTCCTGCGGAAACATCTGCCCTTCGATATAGAGCAAAGCCAAATCGTAAGCGGCGAGCGGATGACCGAGCCTGGCGGCTGCCGCGAGCCATCGCGTGCTCGCGTCGCGATCGCGCGGCCCGGCGCGGCCATTGAGCGCAAAGATGGCGAGCGCGAACATCGCATTGCTGTCGCCGCGCGCCGCGGCAAGCCCGTACCACTCGGCCGCGCGCCGATCGTCCTGCGGCACGCCAAGGCCGTCGGCGTAGAGCTGGCCAAGAAGCGTCATCGCTTTTGGATCGGCGCCATTGGCGACGCGGTCGGTCGCGAGCGAAAAAGCGGTGATAAAATAACCGCGCTGAAACGCGCCAAAGGCCATGTCAGGCGGCGGACCGGCGGGCGCCGCCGGCGCTGTCTTTTCGCCCGGTGCGGCGACGCGGTTGGGCTTGGCTGCGGGCGGGCGCGGTGCACCGCTTTGCGCGGAGGCGGACTGGTTGAATGCCAATGCCAAGGCAAATGCCAAGAGTGCGCAGGCTATCGCTGCCATCGTGCGCATCATGTCACCGCCTCTCAAGGCTCGCGGCCGCGGCGGTAATAGCTTCGGCCGCGCCCTCCGGCGCCGACCATATCCAGTCGCCAAGCGCGATAAAATCGGCGCCGGTTCGCGACAGCGCCGCCACCTCCTCCTTGGCGGCGGCATAAGCGACGCATGGGATTTCGAACAAGTCCGCCCACCAGGTCAGGCGTTCCTGCCCTTCTTCGAAGCTCGGCCGGCGGCCGTTGCGGTCAGGTTCGCCGAACATGACGTAATCGGCCCCAGCCTCGCCGGCGAGCATGGCATCATGACGGCTGCGCAAACCTCCGGCGCCGGCAATCCGTTCCGGCTTGAGGAGCGCAAGCGCTGCGGCGAACTTCTCAACGCCGCTCAGATGCGCCCCGTCGGCGCCGGCACGTGCCACGATCTCGGGACGATTATCGACGACAAGCGCGACGTCGCGAGGCTGCACCACGGCGGCGATGTGCTTGGTCCGTTCGATCAGCGCGCGTTCGCCGTCGTCGGCAAGGCGTAACAGCACCGCGGCGATGTCGCCAGCGCCGAGTGCGCGTTCAAGCTCGCCGGTAAAGAGCGCGGGATCGCTGATCGCCGGGGTGACCAGATAAAGCCGCTGGCGCGGT
>JBAQBC010000291.1:0-5664 GCA_049286035.1 Xanthobacteraceae bacterium | reverse complement strand
CTGCTTCTCGACGCGGGCGTACCCGCTCACGTCGTGGCGGAACGTCTCGGGCACGACACGGCAGTGCTGTGGCGCAATTACGCGAAGATGACCAAATCGGCTAACACGTCGGCGGCCGATGTGATCGGCTCACTGACAAAGGGTGCGACAACTTCAAATTGATTTTTGGACCCAAGTTTGGACCCAAAGTCCCTGCAACAGGAAAATACGGGACAGAAAAGAGGGCACCGCACTTGTGCTAAAAAGCCCGGTGAAATCGGGCTTCTTGCAACGTGACACTACCTGACAAAAGAATGCCCGGCGCATTTCGAGTGCGGTGCATTCAACCACTCTGCCACCTCTCCGAGAGGAAAAAGCTTAAGTGGTCCAGGCCGTATTTAGCGGGGGCGCCACAGCGAAACAAGGCATTACCCTGATCGCTGTGGTGCCTCCCTCCCAGCGCGGAGCTGCGCCGGCACCATCACATCGGCGGCGTCACGCCGTCGCGGCCGATCCGCCAGGCGCGGCCTTGCAGCGTTCCGTCGGCCTGCTTGACCGCGACGATGAAGACCTTCGCGCCCGGCTTGATATCGCTCTTGTCGCCCGGCACGTAAGTCACGATCGGCGCGTTGGCCGGGACAGTGATCTTCTTTTCTCCGTCCTTGTATTTCAGCGTCAGCGTCCGGCCGTCGACCGCACTGACGACCTGCTCGACATTGGCGTTAGTCATTGTGCTCTGCGGTTGCAGATCCCATGGATAATGTCCTTCGCCGGTGCCGCGCATCGATTCAGGAAAAGATGTGCACTTCGACGGCGTTGAGGCTACCGTCAGGTTGCGGCATCGCAGTCACTCCGATAAACGAGTTTTGTTTGATGTCGGACTTTGCGACATCCGGGCTACATCCCTGCATTTTCATCTGCGCTAAATCGTTTGCCATCACGATGAAGGCGGCCGGCGCCTGAATTGGCGCCGGATCGTACCGCCGCCTCGCGCGTTATCTGCCCGAGCGTGAGGTGATCGAGCTCGGCAATGAGACTATCAGGTCAGCGGCCTGCTGGAGCCAACAGCCGGCCTCTTGTTTTGCGCCCATCCGGCGGCCCGTTGCTGCTCGTCGTCTGCGTGCTATTCGCCGCCACAGCGGCGGTCGAAGTCGTTCCAGCGCTCGCCGCCGAGGGCGGTTCGCGCGGTGCATCGCAGGCGCTGTTCATCGCCCAACTCGCGCTTTTGCTGTTGGTCGGACGACTGATGGGCGAGTTGGCGCAGCGCATCGGCCAGCCCTCGGTCATGGGCCAACTGATCGGCGGGCTGTTGCTCGGCCCTTCGTTCTTTGGCTTGCTCTGGCCGTCGGCCCAGCATGCGATCTTCCCCGCCGATCCCGTGCAGAAGAGCATGCTCGACGCCCTTTCCGAACTCGGCGTTCTGATGCTCTTGCTGTTAACCGGCATGGAGACCGACTTGCAGATGGTGCGGCGGGTCGGCCGCGCCGCGATCGCCGCGGCGCTGGCGGGAGTGGCGATACCGTTCGCATGCGGCTTTACGCTTGGCGAATTCTTGCCAGCCGAATTCCTGCCCAAGCCGGATGCCCGGCTCGTGACGTCGATCTTTCTCGGCACCGCGCTATCCATTTCTTCGGTGAAAATCGTTGCGATGGTCATTCGCGAGATGAATTTCATGCGCCGCGATCTGGGCCAAATCATCATCGCGTCGGCCATTCTCGAAGATACGATCGGCTGGGTGATCATCGCCGTGGCGTTCGGTCTCGCCGCGGCCGGCACCATCGACGTTTGGTCTGTGAGCCGCGCCATCGTCGGGACCGGCCTCTTCATGATCGCAAGCTTTACGGTCGGGCGCCGGATCGTGTTTCGCTTGATCCGGTGGGCGAACGACAATTTCAGGAGTGATTTTCCGGTGATCACAACGATTCTGATCATCATGGCGGCGATGGCGCTGACCACGCAGCTGATCGGCGTCAATACCGTGCTCGGCGCATTTGTGGCCGGCATTCTTATCGGTGAGTCGCCGATCCTCACGCGCCACATCGACGAAGAATTGCGCGGCCTCATCGTCGCTTTGTTCATGCCGGTATTTTTCGGTCTCTCCGGCCTGAACGCGGATCTCACGATTTTGCGCAGCCCCGACCTGGCGCTGCTCGCCGTCGGGCTGATTGCGATCGCGAGCATCGGAAAATTTCTCGGCGCATTCATCGGCGGCACAGTCGGCGGATTGTCCCGCGCCGAATCGCTGGCGCTGGGATGCGGCATGAACGCGCGCGGCTCGACCGAGGTCATCGTTGCAACGCTCGGTCTCTCGACCGGCCTGCTCAGTCAGAATCTTTTCACCTTGATCGTCACCATGGCGATCGTAACGACGACGGCCATGCCGAGCATGCTGCGCTGGTCGCTCAAGCGCTTGCCGTTGCGCAAGAAAGAACGCCTGCGGCTTGAGCGGGAAGAGCTAGACGCGAAAGGCTTCGTAACCAATCTCGAACGTTTGCTGGTTGCCGCCGACGACAGCGCCAACGGCAAATTCGCCACTCAGCTCGCCGGCATTATCGCCGGTTCTAGCGGCAAACCCACGACCATCCTCGACCTCACGGCCAGGACAAAGAAAGCGAGCGCGGACAAAGCCGAGGAACCGGCCAAAACAACGCGACGGCCATCAGCGCCGGCAAAGTTGGATAGGCAACATTCCGAACAAGCGGTCAAACGCGCCGCCGCAGCGACGACCTCGCTCGAACCTGATCCTGGCGAGGAGAAGCCCGAGAACGTCGACGTTATCACCCGGCAACGCGCGGCCGGGCCGGAAGCAGTCGCGAATGAAGCCAGCAAAGGTTACGACCTCCTTGTTGTTGGCATTGCCAATACCCGCGACCCGAAGGGTAGCTTCAGCAAGGATCTGTCGCTGATCACGCGAGGGTTCGAAGGCCCGCTCGCTGTGGTTGACACGCGCGCTTCGTCTCGCGAAGCGGCGCCCCCGCGGCATGGCCGTATCTTGATTCCGGTGAACGGCACGGAAGTCTCGCGCCGCGCCGTCGAAGTCGGCCTGCTTCTGGCGCGCGCCAGCGATGCGCATGTCACTGCGCTCTATGTCACCCGCACCAGTCCTAGTCCTGCGGTCAGTCAACCCCGCCGCTTGGTCATGCGGCGCAACGAATTGGGCGTGCTCAAGGACATCGCCGCCCTGGCCGAGCGCTATGACGTCCCATTGCGTAACACGACCCGTGCCGATATGGCCCCCGACCAGGCGATTTTGCGCGAAGCCGGCCACGGCTATGATCTCGTCGTCCTTGGCGTCAGCCGCCGACCCGGCGACATGCTATTCTTTGGGAACACCGGAGCGGCGGTTCTCGAACGGTCGCCGACATCGATTCTCTTCGTCGCGAGTTAGTATAGCGAAAGCGCGAATTCAGAATGGCCCCAATTCGGAATGGCCCCAAATTCGGAATGGCTCCATGTCGATAATTCCTTTGCTCGCACAATCGGCCTTTGATCCGGAAACGATTGAAACATTGGTCTTGGTCTTCGAAGCTGCGTGGCGGAAGGTCGAACAATCCGGCAGCAAGCTCGCGTCGCCCGCGTATAAGCGGGCCGCCCAGGAGATAATCGCCAAGCGCATCATCGAAATGGCCCAGCGCGGTGAACGCAATCCGGATGAGCTTGCCGATGATGCGGTGTCGTATCTGGATCGTTCTTACGCTTGAAGGCTTTCCGCCCGAACGCGCGGTCAGTCGGCGTAACCGAGAAAGCGGCTCTCGAAGTTAGAATCCTGCTGGTAGGCCCAACGGCGCGCGCGCTCCTCATGGATGAGCCGCCGCGCTTGCGCCGCAGCCGCAGCAGGTTTGCGGCGGAAATCTCGGGCGGATGCCGCCGGCTGTGCAGCGACCGACGAGCCAGCCGCAGCCGCAGGTTTTTCGGCGAGTTTTTCGGCAGGTTTTTCAGAACGGCCGGCCGTTTGCTGTGCGGGTGCCTCGACTACCGGCGGCTTGTTCGGCGTACTCGGCCGCACCAGCATTGCACTTGCGCTTTGTGGCTGCGCTTGCGTTTGGAGCGGTTCGTTCGGCGTGGAAAAGAACACAAAGAACGACACCACCAAGCCGGCGAAGAGCGCGCCGATACCGGCCACATAAGCAAGCATGCCTGCCAAAATATCCATCGACGCTCTCGCGCTGAGATCAAGCCCCGGCCTACAACTACGGGATGTCGATGTTCGTTCCTTCGCCTGCAATACCGGCGCGGATCAGACGGCGTTCAATTAATGGCGCGAGACTTGCGCGGCGTGGTAACGCCGTTGTGATATTTCGCTGAAGCGCCGTCTACGGTGAAAAAGCGAAATGGCTCGGATCGCCATTTCGCTTCAGCCATTACGCTTGAGCTTTGTGCGTGACCCGTTGCCTAAACGCGGCCGGTCATCCTTGCGAGATAAATTTGGTGTTCAGGTAGGCCGCGAGTCCCTCGATGCCGCCTTCGCTGCCGTAGCCCGACTCCTTGACGCCGCCGAACGGCGTCTCCGGAGTCGAAACCGCGATTGAGTTCACGCCAACCATGCCGGATTGCAGCGCATCGGCGATCATGGTCGCTGTTTGCGCCGAGCTGGTAAACGCGTAAGCGGCGAGTCCATAGGGCAGCGAATTGGCGCGTTCGACGACTTCGTCGAAGCTCTTGAAGGCGAGGATCGGCGCCACCGGGCCGAACGGCTCCACGGTCATGATCTTGCTGTCGTCCGGCACGTCGGTGATGACCGTCGGCTCGAAATAGTAGCCTTGATTGCCGCGGCGATTGCCGCCGGTCACGATCTTGCCGCCGCGCTGTTTGGCATCGTTGACGAAGCTTTCCATCGCGTCGATCCGCCGCGCATTGGCCATCGGTCCCATGGCAATGCCCTTTTCGAGACCGTCGCCGACCTTGATCGATTTGGCATATTCGGTGAAGCGCGCCACGAAACGGTCGTAGACCGGCTCCTGCACGTAAAAGCGGTTCGGCGAGATGCAGACCTGGCCGGCATTGCGGTACTTGAACGCGGCGATCGTCTCCGCGGATTTCTCAGGGTCGGCATCGGCAAACACCACCACCGGCGAATGCCCGCCGAGCTCCATGGTGGCGCGCTTCATGCCTTTGGCGGCGAGCCCGGCAAGATGCTTGCCCACCGGAATCGAGCCGGTGAACGAGATCTTGCGCACGTCGTCCTTGGCGATGAGATGCTCGGAAATCTCCGACGGAACGCCGAATACCAGATTGAGCACGCCCGCCGGCAAGCCGGCGTCGGCAAAACAGCGCACCATTTCGACGCAAGCGCCGGGCGTCTCTTCCGACGCTTTGAGGATGAGCGAACAACCGGCAGCAAGCGCGCCGCCAATCTTGCGCGCCGGTGTCAGCGTCGGGAAATTCCATGGTGTGAATGCCGCGACGATACCGACCGGCTCTTGCACCACGATCTGGCGCACGCCCTTGGCGCGTCCCGGCACGATCCGTCCATAAGCGCGCCGGCCTTCTTCGGCGTACCATTCGATGATGTCGGCCGAAGTGATCACTTCGGCGCGCGCTTCGGGATAGACCTTGCCCTGCTCCTGAACCAGAATTTTCGAGATCGCATCATAACGTTCGCGTATCAGATCGGCGGCTTTGCGCATGATCTTGGCGCGGTCATAGGCCGACGTTGTCCGCCACACCGCGAAGCCTTTCTTGGCC
>JBAQBC010000290.1:0-14885 GCA_049286035.1 Xanthobacteraceae bacterium | reverse complement strand
GTATCGGTCTCGGTCGAGAACTTGACGCCCTTGTTCTCAAGTTCGCGCCGCAACTCGGCGAAATTCTCGATGATGCCGTTGTGCACGACCGCGACTTTTTCGGTGGCGTGCGGATGGGCATTGTTCTCGGTCGGACGCCCATGGGTCGCCCAGCGGGTATGGCCGATGCCGATCGTGCCGGTGAGCGGCTCGCGTGAAAGGCGGTTCTCGAGGTTCTTGAGCTTGCCCTCGGCGCGCCGCCGCGTGAGCTTGCCGTTTTCCAGCGTCGCGACGCCCGCGGAATCGTAGCCGCGATATTCGAGGCGCTTGAGCGCATCGATCAAATGCGGCGCCGCCGCCTCACGGCCGATGATTCCGATGATTCCGCACATATCAGGTATCAGTGGTCAGATAGCAGGGATCAGCTATCAGTAATCGGTGATCAGTAATCAGAACGTATAGCAAAAATCGGGCATCGATGAGCAACATTCGTCTGATAGATTAACTGTGGTTTTATTGTCTCGGCCCGATAGTCCTTAAGCGACTCTCCCGCGAGGAGTAGCGGCAGTGTTCTCGGACACTGCGCGTTAAGGCGCCGGGAATCGGCGTTCTGATTTCATACGCCGCGACGGCGGAGCCAGACTTGAAACCAGATTAGCCCGATAATCAATAAACCGATGATGATCAGCTCATCGGTCCGCAGCGCCGCCGGGCCAAAGGAATACAAGAGGATTCCAACCACAATTAGGCCAGCAATGACCCAAGCAATCAGGCGGGTGGTCTGCGTCACGGTCATCATCGATTATTCGCGCCCTAATCCACCCGTTACGTCTTTTTGACTCGGAGCGATTTCAGTCCACGCAACCGCTTGGCCCAGTCTTTTTTGGTGATTTGCCGGCTCCGCCCGAGCGCGAGCGCATCGGCCGGCACGTCCTGCGTGATCACCGAGCCGGAACCGACATAGGCGCCCTCCCCGATCTTGACCGGTGCGACCAAAGCCGAGTTCGAGCCGATGAAGGCGTCACGGCCGATTTCGGTGCGGTGCTTGGCAGCGCCGTCGTAATTGCAGGTGATGGTGCCGGCCCCGATATTGGCATTAGCGCCGACTGAAGCGTCGCCGAGATAGGTCAGGTGATTGGCCTTGGCGCCGGCTTCCACCACCGCTTCCTTGACCTCGACGAAATTGCCGATGCGTGCGCCCTCGCCAAGCCGCGTGCCGGGGCGGAGCCGCGCAAACGGTCCGACCGAAACGCCCTTGCCGATATGCGCGCCGGCAATGTGCGAGAACGAATGAATGACGGCGCCGTCCTCGACCGTGACCTTTTCGCCGAACACGACGAACGGTTCAACCACAACATCGCGGCCGAATTTGGTGTCGGCGCAGAGATGGACGGTTTCCGGCGCAAGGAGCGTGACGCCGGCATCGAGCGCGGCCTGGCGCAGCCGCTGTTGCGCCACCGCCTCCGCTTCGGCGAGCTGTTTTTTGGTATTGATGCCGCGCATCTCATCCTCCTCGACCTCGACCGCCGCCGCGGAGAGCGCCATGCCGCGCGCGATCTCGACGGCGTCGGTCAGATAAAATTCGTGTTTGCGGTTGTCGTCGCCGATCCGTTCCAGGATCGTAAGCGCGGTTTTGCCGGCGAGCGCCATGGTGCCGCCGTTGCAGAGCGCCGTCTTACGCTCGCTGGCGCTCGCGTCGGCCTCTTCGCGAATGGCGACGAGCTCGCCGTTTTCAACGATCAGGCGTCCGTAGCCGCTGGAGTCGGTGGCACGAAAGCCGAGCACGGCAACGGCAGCGCCGCTGGCAATCGCCGCGCGCAGCCGCGACAGCGATGCCGGCGCAATGAGCGGCGTGTCGCCGTAGACGATGAGAATATCGTCGGCCCCTCGTTCGATGGCTGCCCGCGCCGCCAGCACCGCATGCGCCGTGCCGCGGCGTTCGTGTTGCACAAAACATTCTGCATCGGGGCAAACGCGTTTGACTTCGGCGGCGACCGCTTCCTCGCCGGGCCCGATCACGACGGCGGTGGCGGTGACGCCACTTTGCGCGACGGTGCCGAGCACATGCGCAAGCAGCGACCGCCCGGCGAGGGGGTGCAGTACTTTCGGCCGCGCCGAGCGCATGCGCGTGCCCTCGCCGGCCGCGAGCACGATCGCCAGGCACGTTCGAGCCGTCATCGGGGCCTCCGGCGCGGTTTTAGAACATGGCCGGCAAAACTGATAGCGCTTCGAATTATGGCATTAACCCGCACAATCCAGTGGTTTAACCTGCAGATATGCGCCCTCTCTTCCTTCCCACCGCGCGCCAGGCGAACTGGCTTCTGATCATCGCTTTCCTATCGGTCGGCGAGGCCATGTATTTGCGCTACATGGCGATCGAGAACCTGAACGTCGAACTCGCGTGCCAAGCCGGCCTGAAGACCTGGCTGTGCGGCGCCTTTCGCCTCGCGATCGCGCTCTACAATCATTACGTCTTCGGCGCCGTCGCGCTGGCGGCGGCGCTTCTTAATCTCATCCGGCCATCGATCGTGTTGGTCGCGGTGGCGCTGGCGGCGGGCGGCTTCGGCATCGTGCTGCATAATCCCGAGTTGTCCGCGCTCGCCGCCGCGCTTTTGATCCTCAGCCTGGCGCGTCCCGCGCCCGCGACAGAGTGAAGGCGAGTCCGACAAAACCGGCGCAAAGCCAGAGCGCTTGCCAGTTCGCGATAGTTTCGTTGATCGCGATATAGGCTGCGGCGACCGCAAGCACTGCGGCCGCGAGCGTTTCGGCTGCCGCGCGCTTGCCGGCCGGACGCGGCGCCGTCACCGTCAGCGCAAGAAACGCGATGACGCCGGCGCTTTGCGGCGCAAATGGAATATCGCGATAGCGCGGATCGAACACCAAAACGAGCGCGGTCTCGACCGAAAGCAGCGTCAGCGCGATCAGGCTGCCGCCAAGAACGACGCCAAGCGCATCGCGCGTCCCGCGCCGCCCGCCAATAAGGGCCGCGAATGCCGGCGGAGTGCGGCCGGCGGCAATAGCCGCAGCGCTCGCTGCCGCCGCAACCGCGGCGGCGGCGGCGAAGGCGATGGAACGCAGCCAGGTGCCGACACTGAAACTGTCGATCGGTACGCGCTCGAGCGTCCAGCCGAACAAGACCGCGGGAAGAAAAGACAATAGCGCGATGCGCGGCCACAGATAGAGCACGGCCGGCTTGCCGCCGGCGCCGGCGAGCGCGCTCGCAAATATAATGCCGGCGAGCAGCACGCCGGCAACCGCCTGCAACAGCCAATGCGGATGATCGGAGACGATGCCATTGAAGGCAAATTTCGGTGCGCCGGTCGCGCGGTCGAAAATGCCCCAATAGCCGCCGGTCGCGCCTTCGAGCCAGCGTTTCCATGGCTGATTGAAGGCTTCGATGACATTGACGCGAAAATTTTCACGCTGCGCCAGCGTCATCGTTTCGCCGATGACGCGCGCCTGATTGGAGGGCGACGGCAGCGCCGCCTCGCGCATCCGCCCCGCGCTCGGCCAGCCGACTTCGCCGATGAAGATCTCCTTGTCCGGGATCGCCGCGGCGACTTGCTTGCGGATGGCGTCGACATGAGCGGCGGCAACGGAAGCCGGCAGCGGGAAATCCTCCCAGTACGGCAGGATGTGAATGGTGACGAAATCAACCGCGCTCTGCAGGTCGCGGTAGCGCAGCCAGAACTCCCACACATCGGCATAGGTAACCGGCATCGTCACCTGCGCCTTCACGGTGCGGATGAATCCTTCAAGATCGACGGCGGAAAGATCGCCGCGCAGCAGCACCTCATTGCCGACGATCACCGCGCTGATCGTGTTTGGAAAGGTTTTGGCGAGAGCAATGACGGTCTCGACCTGGCGCCGATTCTTTTCGGCTTTGTTGGACAGCCAAAGGCCCTGCATCACTTTGAGCCCGTGACGCGCCGCGATCGCCGGAACCTGGTCGAGCCCGTTTTCGATCGAATAGGTGCGGATGCAGTCCGTGTAGCGGGACAACAGCGTCAGATCTTCGTCGATCTGGCCTGCGCCAACATGCGTTGTCTCGACCAGCGGATCTTGATCGCCGCGAAACGGCGCATAGGACACGCAATAAAGCTTGCCGCCAGCGGCAAGCGGCGACGGCGGCAGCCGAATAGGCGCGCCAAGCCACCACCACGCAAACCCGATCGCGATTGCGGTTGCGGCGTAGCAGGCGAGCGCTGTGGCAAGCGAATTTGCGTATGTCCGGCGCGGCACGTATCCGCCTTAGAGCATGATCCGGAGAAGTGGAAGCCGGTTTTCCGGAAAGATCATGCTCAATCAAAATGCTAGAGCGCAATCATTTCAGTGTGAAAGGATTGCGCTCTAGCCTTGGCCGAAGGCGATGCCAAGCCGAGTCTCACGTCGCGCTCCCGTTAAGGAGTGGCAGCATGTGCGCTGGACAAACGCTCGGGGTTAGGCTGTGGTCGCGGCCGCGGTGATTGGCGAAAACTTCTGCCGCAATAGGGGCCTAATCGACGGTCACAAGGGGTCACGTCACGAGGGGGTCACAGGGGGGTCACAAGGGGCAGCGCCGTCAAGCAAGAAACGTCCAAGAAACGTCAATAGAAGAAACGTCAATAGAACAAACGTCAACGAAACCCGGGGAACGTCCCTTTCAGCCTCGTCCAGCGCAATAAGGCGATGATGTCGTACCGCGTACTCAAACTTGCCGGCGGATTCTGCGCCGCCCTGTGGCTATTTGCAGCCGCAACCGCCAGCGGAATTTCTCCCGCCATTTCTCCGGCTCTTGCCCAAAACAACGACGCCAAGCCGGCCGACCAGCAATCCGCCGCGCCGAAAGAGGGCGCCAAGGACAATGCCAAAGACAACGGCAAGGACAGCGCCAAGGACGGTGCAAAGGACGGCACCAAGGAACCCCAGAAAATCGATGAATTTGCCGAAGCGCAGCGCACTCTCAGCGGGCCGGCCGGCAATCCGGAATGCGTGTGGCTCGGCCGGCGCGTCGTCAGCCTGCTTTGGCGCGACGATCTGGACACGGCATTTCGCCACCTCGACCTCTATGACCGCTTCGGCTGTCCGAGCGGCCATATCCAGGTGACGTTCCGCTGCCTGGTTTTGCACGCCAATACGATCGATCCCAAAGCCGCCGATAGCCTTAACGGACGCGTGCATGCGTGCTGGATCAATCCGGCTCTGCAGCCCCCTGCGCCGGCCGCAGCGGCACAAAATCCGACTACGACGCGCTAAAACGGCTTGTCCCTCACCCCTGAGGTGGCCGACGGATCACGCGGACCGTTAAATTTCGGCAAGGTGCTTCGCCGGTATCAAAAAATCGCTGCCGCGCGGCGTCTTGCGCCACCCTGCTGTCTTGAATTCGCCATTGGCCGTGGCTAATCTAATTTTGCCGTTGCAAGGTTGGCCTCACCCTTACGACCATCGTCGAACCTGGGGGCAGGTTCGGGCCTGTGTGGTTTGCCCCGCGTGGTTGGGAGTCCATGCGCACCGTGGCTGCTGTGCTCGCGCTAGTTGCGTGTGTGCATGCCGGCATTTGGGTTTTGCTGAGACCGGTGGGGAACGCCCCCGACGTCACCCGGCAACTCGCCAGCATTTCATATTCGCCGTTTGCCGATTCCTCGCATCCTGACCGGGGCGCGCGCCCGACGGCTGAGCAGATCCGGTCCGATCTGCGGACCATAGCCCCTTACACCCGCGCTATCCGGACCTATTCGGCCACCGGGGGCGCCGAACTCGTCCCGCCCATCGCCGCCGAATTCGGCCTTAAGGTCACGGTCGGCGCCTGGATCGACAAGGATCAGGCCCGCAACGAGCGGGAAATTCGCTCGGCCCTCGACCTCGCCCGGCATTACAGCAATGTCGATGCCATTGTCGTCGGCAACGAGACCACGCTGCGCGCGGAAATGACCGTGCCGGCGCTAATGGAGCTCATCCAGAAGGTTAAGCGGTCGAGCCCAGTCCCTGTAACTACAGGTGAAATTTGGACAGTCTGGATCGATCATCCAGAGCTTGCCTCGGCCGTCGACTTCATCGCCGCGCACATCCTGCCCTACTGGGAGGGCTTCGACGCCTCCCGGGCGGTCGACCACACCATCGAGTTCTACGACCGGCTGCGCCAGATGCATCCGGGCAAGCGGATCGTCATCGCCGAATTCGGCTGGCCTAGCGCCGGTTATAATTTCCACGACGCCGAGCCGGGGCGCATGGAGCAGGCGCAAGTTCTGCGCGATTTCGTCACTCGCGCCCAAGCCTATGGCATCGACTACAACATCGTCGAAGCCATCGACCAGCCCTGGAAGACCATGGAAGGCGGCGTCGGTCCCTATTGGGGACTTTTCGACGCCTCGCGCCAGGCCAAATTCGCCTGGACCGGCACGATCACCGATCCGGACTACCTAAAGCGCGCCGGGTTGGCGGTGTTGTTCGGCGTGCTGCTGTCGCTGCCGATTTTGGCGCTTGCCGGCGCCAGCGCCACGCAGGCGCTGATGCTGGCGGCCTCCGCCAATGCGGTGGGCGCCTGGTTTGCCGCGATCGTCGCATTCTGGAAAGGCCATTACTTCGTGCCCGGCGCTGCCTTCGCGCTGGGCTTTGGCATCGTGCTGCTTCTGCCGCTGGTCGCGATCGCGCTGGCGCGCCTCGAAGAGATCGCAGCCATCGCCTTTGGCCGCGCGCCGCGCCGGCTTGCCAACGCGCCACCACTTCAACCGGAGCCGCAGTTTGCGCCGAAAGTCTCGATCCATGTGCCGGCCTGTTGCGAGCCGCCGGACATGCTCAAAGCCAGCCTCGATGCGGTGGCGCGGCTCGATTATCCCAATCTCGAATGCGTGGTCGTGGTCAACAACACGCCCGACCCGGCACTGTGGCGGCCGATCGAGGAGCACTGCCTCGCGCTCGGCGAGCGCTTCAAATTCGTTCGCGCCGATCAGCTTACGGGTTACAAGGCCGGCGCGCTGCGGCTTGCGGCCTCGCACACCGCTCCTGATGCGCAGATAATCGGCATCATCGATGCCGATTATGTCGTGAGCGCCGACTGGCTGACCAACCTCGTGCCGCTATTCGCCGACAGTCGCGTCGGCTTCGTGCAGTCGCCGCAGGATCATCGCGATGGCGATCGCACGCCGCTGCACACCGCCATGAACGCGGAATATGCCGGCTTCTTCGATATCGGCATGGTGCAACGAAACGAGTTCAACGGCATCATCATGCACGGCACGATGTGCCTCATTCGCCGCGCGGCGATCGAGGACGTTGGCGGCTGGTCGAGCGACACCATCGTCGAAGATACCGATCTCGGGCTGGCGATCCTCGAACACGGCTGGCTCGCCCATTACACCAATCGCCGCTACGGCCACGGGCTCCTGCCCGACACGTTCGAATTCTATAAGCGCCAGCGCCACCGCTGGGCATTCGGCGGATCGCAGCTGCTGCGCAAGCATTGGCGCCGCCTATTGCCCTGGGCCGACGGGCTCACGCGCGAGCAGAAACGCGAATATGCGATCGGCTGGCTCAACTGGCTGGGCGCGGAAGCGATCGGGGTTGTGGTCGCGCTTCTCAACATCGTCTGGGTGCCCGTCGTTGCTTTTGCCAATATCGCGGTGCCGGATCGCATCTTGACCATTCCGATCATCGCCGCCTTTGCCGTTTCGGTCGCGCATTTCGCCGCTCTGTACCGGCTGCGCGTACGCGCCTCGCCGGGCCGGATGGTCGGCGCGGTCGCCGCGGCGATGGCGCTGCAATGGACGGTGGCGCGAGCGGTCGGCATGGGCGTGATCCTCGAGCGGATGCCGTTCCTGCGCACCGCCAAGGGCGGCGCCTCGCGCAAAGGGCCGGACTTCCCCGCCTTCTGGGAAGCGGTGATCGGCGGCTTGCTGTTGGTCGGCGCACTCACGCTCGTCGCCACCAATTACAAGCAGGTGCGCGAAATCAATATTTTTGCGTGGGTGCTTGTGGTGCAGAGCCTGCCCTTCGTCGCGGCGGTCGCGCTCGCGGTGATCGAGGGCACCCGCTTCAACAGCTTCGCTTATTGGCGCGAAGTCGAGGCCAGGATCGCACCCGTCGCGGCCAAGCTCACCACCAAGACGGTTGCGCTGTTGCCGCAGCGCCGCGCTATCACCGAGGTCATTGCGGATCCGCCGAAGCTGCCGGCCGACACCGAGCCGGTGCAGTAAGTCTTAAAGCAGCTCTGTTTAGCTAATCGCTGCGCGTGATCCCGTCACCCTGAGGTGGCCGCGAAGCGGCCCTCGAAGGGCGACGGCCCGAGCATTTCATCCTTCGAGGCTCGCGGAGCTTGTCATCAGGCCGGCCACTTCGGGCCGGACCCGTTGGCTCGCACCTCAGGATGACGGACAACTATAAAATTACACCGCCAGCGCCGTCTCCGCGAGCCGCACCCAATACGAGGTGCCGACCGGAATCGCCTCGTCGTTAAAATCATAAGCGGGATGGTGCAGGCCGGCGCTGTCGCCGTTGCCGCAAAAGATAAAAGCGCCCGGCCGCTCCTGCAGCATGAAGGCAAAATCCTCCGCGCCCATCACCGGCGGTACGTCGATATCGACGTTGTCCTTGCCGGCGATTTCGCGCGCGACATCGGCGGCGAAGGCGGTCTGCCGCTCGTGATTGACGACAACCGGATAGCCGTTGGTATAGGTGACCTTGGCCGAGGCGCCATACATGCGGGCGGTGCCTTCGACCACCTCGCCGATCCGCTTATGCAACAACTCGCGCACGTCCGGCGTGAGGCTGCGCGCCGTGCCGCGCAATACCGCGTGCTGGGGAATGACATTGTCGGTGTGACCGGACTGGAACATGCAGATCGAGATCACCGCGGATTCCAGCGGATCAACATTGCGCGCCACGATGGACTGCAGCTGGTTGATCATCTGCGCGCCGACCAGGATCGTGTCGATGGAAAGATGCGGCCGCGCCGCGTGCCCGCCTTTGCCCTCGATCTCGATGGCGAGATGATCGGCGGCCGCCATGATCGTGCCCGGCCGGATGGCGAACTGGCCGACGGGCAGGCCGGGATAATTGTGCATGCCGTAGACTTCCTGGATGCCGAAACGCGAGATCAGCCCGTCCTTGACCATGGCGAGCGCACCGGCGCCGCCCTCCTCGGCCGGCTGGAAAATGACAACCGCGGTGCCGGCGAAATTGCGCGTCTCGGCGAGATATTTGGCGGCGCCGAGCAGCATCGCCGTGTGCCCATCATGGCCGCAGGCGTGCATCTTGCCGGGAACGGTCGATTTATACGGCAAGCCGGTTTCTTCTTCGAGCGGCAGCGCGTCCATATCGGCGCGCAGCCCAACCACCTTGCTACCGGCCTTGCGGCCGCGAATGACGCCGACCACGCCGGTGCGCCCGATGCCGGGAACGACTTCGTCGCAGCCGAAACTCTTGAGCTTTTCGGCGACCGAACCGGCAGTGCGGTGCACGTCGTAGCGCAGTTCCGGATGGGCGTGGAAATCCCGCCGCCATTCCTTGATCTCGTTGTGCAGGTCGGCGACGCGGTTGACGATCGGCATGGGCGGTTCCTGTATTTCGGCTCTGCTTCGGCGATGAAGGGCGCAATGTAGCAAAGCCGGCACTAAAAAGCGCGCGCATGAGATCGCTTCGACGCGGCGGCCTGGGTCGTCTACCGCTGCGGCAGTTCAAGTCCGACGCGCCGGGATGGCCGCGCCGATCAGCCAGAAGTACCGTCACACCGATACTTTTGGCCCGTGTTTATAGAGTGGGAAAACTGCTCCCGCGAATGAGCGGCTCTCACTGCCGCCAATAACCTTGAGGCGCCACTGAGGGGTGGCTGGGGGGCAGCTTTGATTCCGAATTGCTGACGGCAGCGTAGCCGAAAACGAAAACCTGCGGGCAGTCGCGAAGAGCATTCGCCTCCCATGACCATGGGAGTCGTACATGTTAGGGATATATCAACTACGGCAGTTGACAGCAGCGTTTATCGCCGCGGTCTTATGATGCGCGGGAGTGCCAGTCCAACGTGCAGCCGCGGCGACCCCCGACTGCACGAGCATCACTCCGACGAATGGAACGAGCTGCAACCAGACCACTACCATCACGAAGCCGGTTACTGCGAACGGCGCCACTGCGCCGCAGACCACCACTATTCAACAATCATCCACGACGACTACGAGTTACGGCACTACGACCTGGCAAGGGCTCAATTGGGGGATTGGAATCGCTGCGGACTTCGATCTCGGCGGCAAGCGAGTCACCGGCGCAACGATCGACACCGTCCCCGGCGGCAGCATCGTTCGCGTAACGGATACATCCGGCAATGTTGGTGTCAGCTTCGTGTTGGAAGCGCATTATTTTGTCAAAGAATGGCTTCCTCAGCCCCAGTGCATTGACTTCAATTGCAACGAATACGCAATCGGTCCCTTTGTTGCCATCGAAGTAGGCGGTGGGGCGACCGCAACACCTACAACCGGCCCGATTACGGGCTATGCGCTGGGTGTGATGGTCGGTTTGCACCATCCCACTACCGATCCCAAGCTCGCTAATTCCAGCTGGAATTTCGGGGTCGGGGTCCGCGTCGATCCGTCGGCCACGGTTTTCAGCGATGGTGTTCGTGCGAACCAACCTCCCCCTCCGGGAATAACAACTGCGGATCAGCTCCTTAAGAAGGAGCCTCGTTACGGGTTAATGCTGCTCTCGTCATTTAGCTTCTAAGGTGCCCTAGAGGTGGTGAAGCCATGCCGTTTCACCACGTCTCTCTCGAACGCCGTTGCGGGGTGGAAGGCCACCAAGCCGCGATGTTGGGGCATCAGGCGCCTTGCGCAAAGCGGGCGAACCTCACATAAGGAGGGCCTTCTCAACGCGTTCGAGCCCGTAGCTCAGTCGGTAGAGCACGTGACTTTTAATCACGGGGTCCAGGGTTCAAATCCCTGCGGGCTCACCATAATCGCCGGATATTGAAACCCCTTGCACAGGGCGCGCCGTGGCCGAAAACCATAAGCGAGACTCTGGTCGGGAAAACACCAACCGCCGCGCCTCATTGGTCGCGCTCGGCGTAGTGGTGGTGCTGTTCGTTATCGGCTGGATTTTGACCCGCGAGCTTTATTCAAATCAGAAAATAGAAGATTGCGTTTTGTCTGGCCGCACCAATTGCGTGACCATCGACACGAACACGTCGTCCTACTGAGCGGCAGCTCGCCGGCCTTTGTGCCGCCGGCCCTTTGCTTTGTTGCCGCCATCCGTGGCCACAAGACTTTCATGGCGTCGTCGTCGTCGCGCCATGCGGACATGCGACGTCCCGTCCAGCAAGGGTTCGGTGAGGGATTCGTGGAGAGAAGCGATGATCGCGCCCCTGTGTCTTGCTTGGCCGACGCCCGTCCTTTCGGCAGAAAGCCGTAAGCGGCCAAAGCGGCCGAATTGCCCGCATTGCGGCAGCCGTTTGCTGGTGGCCGAACAGTCACGCTTCGATCACGCCGGCCGGATCGATCACTTTTGGGCTTGTGACGATTGCGGCACCGAATTTGAGACCTCGGTTGCGGTAACATACAGTTGCGTAAGGCCGTGATGGGCGAGCGAGCGCGAACGGACTGTGGCTGCAGCTCCGGCCCGCTTGTGCTTTAGTTTAATTTCCGGATAATAAACTCACAGTAGCTAATTGTATTTACTAGGGAAATTTTGGTTCTGATGACCTGTCGCGAGGTTATGGCACCACGCCGCACAGGCAATAACTGCAGGAACTTCGGTGTTTGTGATGTCATTGTACAAGCGCGCATCCAGGGAGGATCAGATGCACCAAACGTTCAGTCGTCGGTCAGTATTAGGCTATGCGGCAGGCAGCGCCGCGGGCGCCGTTTTGTTGACCTCGGCCAAGCCAGGCCAGGCCGCGCCGATGAAGTTCAAAGCCGATATGAATGGCGCGAGTGAAGTTCCGGCGGTCCAGACCGCCGGCAAAGGCACGGTCACCGCGACTTATGACCCGGCCACCAAAGTTCTGACTTGGGAGGGCAGTTTCTCCGGCCTGACCGGCCCGGCGACGGCTGCGCATTTCCATGGCCCCGCAGAAGTCGGCAAGAACGCCGCGCCGGAGATTTGGATCTCGGAAAAGGGCCAAAACCTATCAAGTCCATTCAAGGGGCAGGCCACGTTGACCGATGCCCAGGCCGACGATCTGCAAAAGGGCATGCTGTACGCCAACGTCCATACCGAGACGAACAAGGGCGGCGAGATTCGCGGCCAGGTGGTCAAAGGCTAAATGCTTTTTCGCAACCCGCTGGCGCGCTGCAACAGCGCCAGCGGAGTTGCGTCATCGAATTTGTGTGATCGCGCCGGCCTGCCGTATCAGGCCGGCGCTTTTTTGTGCGGCCCTACCCGTCATCCTGAGGTGAGAGCGGAGCGAGCCTCGAAGGATGACCAGCCAAGCCGGACTCGGATTTTGTGATTTCAAGGCCGCCGTCGCCCTTCGAGGGCCGCTTCGCGGCCACCTCAGGGTGACGGATTAATCTCACTCCAAATCCCGCTTCGCCGCCCATTGTTCTTCAATCGCGGCGCGGTAATCGGCAAAGCGGACTTGCGCGATCGCTTCGCGCGCGCCGGCGGTGAGGTCCTGGTAGTAGAACAAGTTGACGATCGACAACAGCATCCCGCCAAGCGCTTCATTGGCCTTGAACAGATGGTGCAGATAAGCGCGCGAAAAATCGCGCGCCGCGGGGCAGCGGCTTTCCGGATCGAGCGGACGCGGATCGTCGGCGTGACGCGCGTTCTTGAGATTGATCGGGCCGAAGCGGGTGAAGGCGAGCCCATGGCGGCCGTTGCGCGTGGGCAGAACGCAATCGAACATATCGATGCCGCGGCCGATCGCATTGAGAATATCCGAAGGCGTGCCGACGCCCATCAGATAGCGCGGGCGCTCGGCCGGCAATGCCGGCGCCGTCGCGGCAACCATGCGCAGCATCACCTCCTCGCTCTCGCCGACCGCGAGCCCGCCGATCGCATAGCCGTCAAACTCAATCTCGATCAGCGCCCGCGCGCTCTCCTCGCGCAGCCGATCGTCATCGCCGCCCTGCACGATCCCAAACAGCGCGCGGCCCGCTGGCGCGCGTTCGAAGGCGCGCTTACACCGCTCGGCCCAGCGCAGCGACAGCCGCATGGCGCGGTCGATATCGGCCGGCTCGGCGGGAAGCCGCACGCATTCGTCGAGCTGCATGGCAATGTCGGCGCCGAGCAGAATCTGCACTTCCACCGCGCGTTCCGGCGTCAGTTCGACCATGGCGCCGTCGAGATGCGAGCGAAATGTCACGCCGGCCTCGGCGACTTTGCGCAAAGGCGCGAGCGACATGACCTGATAACCGCCGGAATCGGTGAGGATCGGCAGTGGCCAATGCATGAATTCATGCAGGCCGCCGAGCGCCGCGACGCGCTCGGCGGTCGGTCGCAGCATCAAGTGATAGGTGTTGGCCAGGATGATATCGGCGCCGGCCGCGCGGACCTCGTCGTGATGCACGCCCTTGATCGCGCCTTGCGTGCCGACCGGCATGAAGGCCGGCGTGCGCGCGATCCCGTGTGCGGTCGTAATTTCGCCGGAACGCGCGGCACCATCGGTCGCGATCAGCCGGAATGAAAATGAGCCTGCCATAGCTGCTTATTTATCGGAACAGCAGGCAAGCGTCGCCATAGGAATAGAAGCGGTAATTGCGGGCGATGGCGTGGTCATAGGCTCGGCGCATGACATCGAGACCGCAGAAAGCGCAGACCAGCATGAACAACGTCGAACGCGGCAGATGAAAATTTGTCAGCATCGCATCCACGGCGCGGAAGCGATAACCCGGCGTGACGAATAGCGCGGTCTCGCCGGAAAACGGAGCGAGCGTGCCGTCATCGCCCGCCGCGCTTTCGAGGAGCCGGAGCGCGGTCGAGCCGACCGCGACGATCCGCCCGCCGGCGCGCCGCGCCGCGTTCAAGGCCGCCGCGGTCTCGCCACCCACGCTGCCCCATTCCGGATGCATCGTGTGGGCTTCGGTATCGTCCACCTTGACCGGCAGGAAGGTGCCGGGACCGACATGAAGGGTCACGCGATGCAGCGCGACGCCGGCTTCCCGTAAAGCGTCGGTCAACGTTTCCGTGAAATGCAGCCCGGCCGTCGGCGCGGCCACCGAGCCTTCGGCGCGCGCGAACACGGTCTGGTAATCGCTGCGGTCCTTCTCATCGGCCGCGCGGCGGCTGGCGATATAAGGCGGCAACGGCATGTCGCCGCGCTCCTCCAGCGCCTGGTCGAGAACGGCGTCGGTGAAAGCGAAGGCGAGCGTGATCTCGCCGGCGTCGCCTTTGCCTTCGACCGTGGCATCGAGTTGTTCGAGGAAGCACACCCGGCCCTCGGCGCCAAAGCGCACGACGTCGCCGATCGCGAGCCGCTTTGCCGGCTTCACCAAGGCCCGCCAGCGTGAGCCGTCGCGCCGCTTGATCAGCGTCGCCGTGATCCCGGGCTCCCGATCGCCACGGCCGATGCGCCGGCCATGCAAGGCGACAGGCAGAACTTTGGTGTCGTTGACGACGAGCGCGTCGCCGCGGCGCAGCAGCGCCGGCAGATCGCGCATCGTGTGGTCTTCCAATTGGGCCGGCGCATGCGGGCGCACGACCAGGAGCCGTGCCGCATCTCGCGGCGCGACCGGGCGGAGCGCGATGCGGTCTTGCGGCAGCGCGAAGTCGAACAGATCGGTGCGCATGGCGAAACGAACTAAATTTCCGGGGAGCGAACGGCTTTCCCTCAACCATTCGGCTGCATTACAAGGGACATATCGCAACTGTCTGAACGGCAATCAATGTGACGGCCCAGGTGACGCCCCAGGTGACGCCCCATGTGACGAACCAGGTGACGCCCTTTGCGGTCATTCAGGTCAAGCCCGGAATCGGCGACGTCATCTGGCATTTGCCGTTCATCCGCG
>JBAQBC010000289.1:0-16647 GCA_049286035.1 Xanthobacteraceae bacterium | reverse complement strand
AAGCGGACATGACGCGGAAATCCCGCTATGCCTGGAAATGGCAGGATTTGGCGCGATGTCTGAGTTGCAAGGCGAACATCGGATTACCTTCGATAATCTTCCATTATCGGAGGCTAACGTGAATTGGGAAGCGCACTTTGGGCAGGGCGCGGCACTCAGTACGTCCGGGTCGCTTGTCACGGCCCGACGGTTCTTTTGCTTCACGGGTTTGGTGATACCGGCGACGTGTGGGTTTCCGCTTAGGGATCATAGTGTCCATGTCGGGTCCAAGGTCGGACTAAATCCAATCTAATCAATCAGGCAGCAACGTAAGCCTTCTGCAATTTTGTAAGCTAACATAGTTGGATGGCAAATAGAGGGACCATAGAACCGCCCGGAGCGCCGGGTGTGTCCGCTCGTTGGACGTCGAGCGCTAAAACTGGGGTTGGAACTGCACTGACGGCAAGCAGCCGCATTTGGTTCACGGTCAGTCATGGCATCCTGAACGAGATTTATTATCCGCGGATCGATACAGCGTGTACCCGCGATATGGGCCTGATCATAACCGATCAGACCGGCTATTTTTCCGAAGAAAAACGGGATGCCCATCATCAAGTCAGCATGCTTGAGGAGGGTGTCCCTGCTTTTAGACTGGCCAACACGGCAGCAGATGGCCGCTACCGCATCGAAAAGAGAATCGTCACCGATCCTCGACGTGAGGCGTTGCTTCAGCAGATTTCGTTTGAGGCACTTGAAGGGGCGCTGTCGGACTATCGTCTCTATGTAATCCTCGCACCGCATATCCTGAATGCTGGCGATAGCAATACGGCCTGGACCGGCGAGTACAAAGGCATGCCGATGTTGTTCGCCTCTGGCCGACAGGGCGTATCGCTGGCGCTCGCTGCCTCGCTTCCGTGGCTTGCCTGTTCGGCCGGCTACGTTGGCGTCTCGGATGGTTGGCAGCTGCTGTTACGCAATGGCGCCCTCGATGAGCGCTATCGGCTGGCCGAGAACGGCAATGTCGCGTTGTGCGGCGAGATCAATCTAACAAAGGGCGGCTCCACCCTGCTCGCACTAGGATTTGGCGGCCGTCCGGAAGAGGCCGGCCATCGCGCGCTATCGAGTTTGCAGGACGGGTTCGAGGCCGCGTGCCGTCTCTACATCGAGGGCTGGCGGGCATGGCAGAAGAAGCTGCTGCCGCTCGACCGCCCGGCGGGCCTCTCCAAGCTAAACAGCTATCGCATCAGCACCGCGGTGTTGGCAACGCATCAGGACACTTCCTTCCCGGGAGCGGTAATCGCCAGCTTGTCGATACCTTGGGGCTTCAACAAGGGAGATGAGGATCTGGGCGGCTATCATCTCGTGTGGCCGCGCGACCTCGTCGAGACCGCGGGCGCGTTCCTTGCGGCGGGCGCTGTCGACCAGGCCAAAGCGACTCTCGCTTATGTCATGTCGATACAAGAGGCGGATGGACATTGGTCGCAGAACGTCTGGCTCGATGGCGAGCCTTACTGGGGCGGCGTCCAGATGGACGAATGTGCCTTTCCGATCCTGCTCCTCGACCTGCTGCGGCGGGGCGGTCATTTGAGTGCAACCGAGCTGGATCGTTTCGTCCCAATGGTCGAGCGGGCGGCAGGCTACCTCGTGCGCAATGGCCCGGTGACGAGCCAGGACCGCTGGGAAGAAGACGCCGGCTACTCGCCGTTCACGCTCGCGGTCGAGATTGCCGGGCTTCTCGCCGCGGCCGACATGATCGAAGGCTATGGACGGGAGGGGGAGGCACGCTATTTGCGCGAGACCGCCGATGGCTGGAACGACGACATCGAACATTGGACTTTCGCTACCGGCACGCGGATTTGCGAGAGGCTCGGACTTAAAGGTTATTATGTCCGCATAGCGCCGCCGGACACGTGTGATACGGCCTCTCCCCTTAACGGCTTCGTGTCGATCAAGAACCGTCCGCCTGGCGACGACCATTGGCCCGCATCGCTTCTGATCAGTCCCGATGCGCTTGCGCTAGTGCGGTTTGGCTTGCGTGCCGCCGAGGACCCTCGAATCGTCGACACGGTGCGTGCGATCGATGCCGTGCTGAAGATCGATTTGCCGCAAGGTCCGGTGTGGTATCGCTACAATCTGGACGGATACGGCGAGCACGAGGATGGCAGGCCATTCGATGGATCCGGCATTGGCCGTCCATGGCCTCTACTGACTGGCGAGCGGGCCCACTACGAGCTCGCTGCCCGGCGACCGAAGATCGCAACGCAGCTCCTAAGCACCCTGGAAGGTTCGGCAAGCCCGGGCGGCCTGTTGCCTGAGCAGGTCTGGGACAAGTCGGATATACCGCAGCGCGAACTGTTTCGCGGCCGCCCTGCGGGCAGTGCAATGCCCCTCGTCTGGGCCCATGCGGAGTACATCAAGTTACTCCGATCCCTGTCGGATGGCCGCGTTTTCGATATGCCGCCGCAGCCGGTTGAACGATATCAGGTACAAAAAGTCATCTCGTCGCTGAGATCTTGGCGATTCAATCAAAAGACTCGGACCATCCCTGCCGGTAAGAAGCTGCGCATAGAAGTTTTGGCTGCGGCGGCAATCCATTGGACGGCGGACGAGTGGGAGACGAGCCATGATGACGACACGCGACAAATCGGTTTTGGAATCCATCTCTTCGATTTGCCGACACAACATCTACCGGCTGGTACGCACATTCGTTTCACGTTCTACTGGCACGAGGCGAAAAGATGGGAAGGCATGGACTTCGGCGTGAGCATAGGCAGCGCTCAGGGAATTGCGACTGCTATGGCGGCTCGTGGAGCCGACGACGTCAATCTGCTTACCTGAGGGCGCTATAGCTCTGAAAACACTAGGGAAAATTTCTAAGCCGCGGAACTTTTTTGGCCATCTGACTTTTACCTATCTGCAGATCCGGGCAAATGCAGCTTAATTCGGCAGCGCCAATGCGAGCCTGTAACCCTCCAGTCACTCGCTCGCATTGCAAGCAACAGCTATTGGCACCACGGATTTACTACTTTGACCCGTTCCTCGCCGGTCCGCATCGGTCCTGGTCGGTGCATCTGAGTCGCTGTAGGGAATTGGGTTTTACTCACGTGCTTTCAGCGCCGCTATTTGATCCTGAAAAGAGCGGTGATCTTTTCCTTTCGAGTGACCATGAGCGCCTCAATTCGGCCATCGCGCCTGCCACCGGCGTCGATTCATTCGTCACTGAATTCGCTCATGCATGCCAAGACCATGATTTAACCTTGTTGCTCGACGTCGTGGTCGGACGCGTTGCCAACGACTCGGCCATCGCCCGCTTGAAACCAGAATGGTTTCGCCACGACAGCGCCGGTACCCGAGTCGATCCGCGCGACCTGCATCGATATGGCGACGCTGCCTTGGCGCGATTCGACGACGCGGCGGTGGGCGAACAAATCGCTGCCTGGTGGATCGAGCGGCTCACCCGCCTGGCGCGTGCCGGAGCCGCCGGATTTCGATGCGAGGATCCGGGCGCTCTGCCAGCAAATCTATGGCGGCATCTGATCGGCGGGGTTCGACAGAGTGTTCCCGACTGCCGGTTTTTGGCTTGGACACCAGGGCTCGCTTGGCAGACAATTGCTGCGTTGGCGCACGTTGGATTTGACGCCGCGTTTTCGTCGGTAGCGTGGTGGGATGGTCGCGCCGATTGGCTCGTTGCAGAACATGAATTGCTGCGTGGCTTTGGCGCAGTCATCGGTTGTCCGGAAGCGCCCTATGCGCCGCACCTGAGGGGTCGCCAACAAACTCCAACCGAGTATCGCCACTTGCTGCGCCGTGCTGCCGCGATCAGCGACGGCATCATGATCCCAATGGGACTTGAGTGGGGTGCGACCATGACCATGGATCGCCGTGGTGCGTCGGACAACAACATTCCTGCCAAAGCGAGCCAAGCCCAATTCGCGACCGAAGTCCGAGAAGCGATCGGGCTGACCAATGCGCTGGCGGTACGTGGCATTGTCGGTGAGATGCGGGCTCTTACCGCTCCCGACCAAATTGTTACTGCGTTACTGCGCTCCGATACTGCCGATGTTCGCCAGGCCGGTCGTTGTGTCACGGCATTGATCAATACTGATTTCCAGCACGAACAACCGTTGCCAATCGCACTTGATCCGCTGCCGCTCAGTGCGGGAATAGCAGCAGTTGCCGACGCCGCGCTGTCGACGGATCGCGATTGGCGGAGCGTCCTCGCACCTGGAGAAATTCGGCTCATCGATGTTCGCCCGAGCGCGCCGCTTAAAACGCAGCGCAGCGCTACCGAGAGGTCCGCCCTGACCAAACTGCCGCGTATCGTGATCGACAACGTCGCGCCGACTGTCGATCAGGGCCGTTTCGCAGCAAAGCGCGTCATCGGCGACACGATTGCGATCGAAGCCGACGCATTCACCGACGGTCACGATCTGTTGATAGTTGATCTCTTGTGGCGTCCGGTCGATGCCACAAAATGGCGTCGGGCGAGCATGCAGCCGATCGGCAATGATCGCTGGCAAGCAAGCATCAGGCCCGAGCGCATTGGTCGTTATGAATTTACCGTTGAAGCCGGTTGGGACCGATACGGCAGCTTTTGTCGCGACCTCGCTGTCAAAAGTAACGCCGGCGCTGATGTCAGTGTCGACATGGTGGAGGGCCGAAAGCTTCTCCGAGACAGCAAATCGCGCATCCAGAATGGTGCCCATAGCATTATCCACTCAGCCCTGACCCAGCTCGCCGCCGCCAGTAGCACCACGAGCGTCGAGATTTTTCTGTCCGACGATCTGCGCCAGGCGATGCAACTGGCGGAGGAACCGTCGTTTCGCGTCAGGTATGAGCGCGCATTGCCGCTCGATGTCGAGCGTCCTCAGGCGATTTTCGCCGCGTGGTATGAGTTATTCCCGCGTTCGGCAACCGACGATCCCAATCGCCACGGCACGTTCCGTGATGTCATCCGGCATCTGCCGCGCATCCAACAGATGGGATTTGATGTCCTCTACCTGCCGCCGATTCATCCGATCGGCTCGACTAATCGCAAAGGCAAAAACAACAGTCTGACCATCACGCCCGACGACGTCGGCAGTCCCTACGCGATTGGTGGCGCCGATGGTGGTCACGATGCCATCCATTCCGCGCTCGGCACCATCGACGATTTTCGTCTCCTGCGCGAAGCATGTGCCGCCCATGGCATGGAGCTTGCGCTTGATTTTGCCATCCAGTGCTCGCCCGACCATCCGTGGCTGAAGCAGCACCCCGAATGGTTTAACTGGCGTCCCGACGGCAGCGTACGGTACGCCGAGAATCCCCCGAAGAAGTACGAAGATATTGTCAATGTCGATTTCTTCGCCCCCAACGCTTCCCCCGATTTGTGGGAAGCGCTGCGCGATATCGTCCTTTACTGGCGCGACGAAGGCGTGCGGATTTTCCGTGTTGATAATCCGCACACCAAACCATTGCCCTTCTGGGAATGGCTGATTGCGGAAATCCGCGGGACATACCCGGATGTGATCTTTCTATCCGAAGCGTTTACCCGGCCCAAAATGATGTATCGGCTAGCCAAGATCGGCTTTTCCCAGTCCTATACCTACTTCACTTGGCGCAACACCAAGCAGGAGCTGACCGACTATTTTTCTGAGCTGAGCACCGCTGCGGTGAGCGATTACTTTCGGCCGCACTTGTTCGTTAACACGCCAGATATAAATCCGTATTTTTTGCAGACCTCAGGACGGCCAGGATTTCTCATTCGCGTCGCGCTGGCCGCTACGCTGTCCGGATTATGGGGCATGTATTCCGGCTTTGAACTGTGTGAGGCCGCGGCGCTGCCTGGACGGGAAGAATACTTGGATTCCGAAAAATATCAGGTTCGGGTTCGGGATTATGATGCCCCGGGCAATATTGCCGCCGAGATCGCCAAGCTAAATCGCATACGACGTGCTCACCCGGCGTTGCAGAGCCATCTCGGGCTTAAGTTTTATCCGGCGCACGACGATCGAGTGCTGTTGTATGGCAAGAAATTGCCCAACCAAGTGGAGATGGTCCTGGTTGCCGTCAACCTTGATCCATTCCATGCCCGGGATGTGACGATCGAAGTGCCCGTGTGGGAATGGCAGCAGCCCGATCACGCGACCATGAAGGTCAGCGACCTGATGCGCGACACGGTGTTGACGTGGCACGGCAAATTGCAACGGTTACGGTTGGATCCGGCGGAGCTTCCCTTCGCGATTTGGCGAATTACGCCAGGTCTGGGGGGCTGATATGGAAGCTCAGGTGAAACCGTCAGGAGCGATTGCGACCGACCCGTTGTGGTACAAGGATGCAATTATTTATCAGTTACATGTCAAATCGTTCTTCGACGGTAATAACGACGGCATCGGCGATTTTGCCGGCCTGATCTCCAAGCTCGATTACGTCGCCGAGCTTGGTGTCAACACCATTTGGTTGCTGCCATTCTATCCCTCGCCATTATTGGATGATGGTTATGATATCAGTGATTACCGCAATGTTCATGCCGATTACGGCACGCTCGGTGATTTTCGCCACTTCATTCGGCAAGCACACGCACGCGGCATTCGCGTCATTATTGAACTTGTCGTCAATCATACTTCTGATCGGCATCCATGGTTTCAGCGGGCGCGCCACGCCAAGGTCGGCTCGCCAGCGCGCAACTATTACGTCTGGTCGGAGAACGATCAAAAATACGCCGGTACCCGCATCATATTCGTTGATAGCGAGCGATCGAACTGGGCATGGGACCCGGAGGTGGGCGCGTATTATTGGCACCGCTTCTATTCGCATCAGCCTGACCTCAACTTCGATAACCCGCAGGTGCTCAAGTCGGTAAAGAGCGTGATGCGATTTTGGCTGCAGTTGGGCGTTGATGGTCTACGGCTCGATGCGGTGCCGTATCTTGTCGAACGCGAAGGTACGACCAACGAGAATCTTCCGGAAACCCATGCCATCCTCAAAAGGTTTCGTGCCGAAGTCGACCGTGCTTTTCCCGGCCGCATGCTGCTCGCTGAAGTCAATCAATGGCCTGAAGATACAAAGGATTATTTTGGCGACGGCGATGAATGCCACATGGCGTTCCATTTCCCGTTGATGCCCCGCATGTACATGGCGATCGCGCGCGAGGACCGATTTCCAATCAGTGACATCATGCGCCAAACGCCGTCGATCCCGGAAACCTGCCAATGGGCGGTGTTCCTGCGTAATCATGATGAATTGACGTTGGAAATGGTAACTGACAGCGAGCGCGATTATTTGTGGCAGACTTACGCCTCCGACCGTCGCGCGCGACTTAATCTTGGCATCCGGCGTCGCCTAGCACCGCTGCTCGAGCGCGACCGCCGCCGCGTCGAATTAATGAACAGCCTGTTGCTGTCCATGCCCGGCACTCCGGTGATCTATTACGGCGATGAAATCGGCATGGGCGACAACATCCATCTCGGCGACCGCAATGGTGTACGTACACCGATGCAATGGTCGCCAGATCGCAACGGCGGCTTCTCGCGCGCCGATCCGGCGGCGTTGGTGTTGCCACCGATCATGGACCCTGTCTACGGCTACGACGCGGTGAATGTGGAAGCGCAAAGCCGTGATCCACATTCCGTTCTCAACTGGATGCGACGCATGCTCGCCGTGCGCCGACGGCACGGCGCCTTTGGCCGCGGCACCACTACGCTGCTTTATCCTACGAATAGAAAAATCCTGGCTTACTTACGCGAATATCAAGATGACGTGTTGTTGTGTGTCGCAAATCTCGCCCATAGTCCGCAGGCCGTGGAGCTCGAATTATCACAATTTGCCGGCCGTGTGCCGGTCGAGCTCAACGCCGGCACACCGTTTCCGCCGATCGGAGAACTTACCTACCTCCTCACCTTGCCGCCGTACGGCTTCTACTGGTTTGCGCTGGCGCCGCAAAGTGATTGGCCAGCCTGGCATACGCCAGCACCGGAGCCGCTTCCAGAATTTGTGACCGTAGTCACGCGCGAAACTCTGGCCAAAGCGCTCACCGGCCCGGCTCACACTCAGCTCGAGCATGAGGCGTTACCACAATACATCGCCAAACGCCGCTGGTTTGGGCTCAAGGATCAAACAATCAAGGCCGCCCGGATCGCCACCTCAACCAATATCGGGGACGGCGATCACGAGATTTTATTGACGGAGATCGAAGTGACGGCCAACGGCGCCGCGACCCGGTGGCTGCTTCCGCTCGGAATATTGTGGGGAGAGGAGTCCACTGTCGCGCTACCCATTCGTCTCGCGCTGGCGCGCGTGCGGCGGGGCCGGCGGGTTGGCCTGCTGACCGATGGCTTCGCCCTGCCGAACTTCGCGCATCGCGTTGCCGATGCGCTCGTGCACGGCGCCGAATTTGACAATTCGGAGGGCAGCGTGCGATTTCGGCCGACCAAAACCGGCAAAGAATTGCTGCGTGCCGGCGCCGATCCAAATGCGCCAGTGAACTGGCTGACCGCGGAACAATCCAACAGTTCTTTGACGATCGGCGACAGCGTGATGCTGAAGTTATTCCGCCGCATCGCGGAAGGCCAGCACCCCGAAGCTGAAATGAGCCGATATCTTACGGCAGCCGGCTTTACTCATGCGCCACCGTTACTTGGCGATATCGTGCAGGTCTCTAGCGAGGGACACTCGCGCACGCTGGCTGTCGCCTTGGGATTTGTGCGCAATCAGGGCGATGCATGGTCATGGACCCTCGATCATTTGACGCGCGCTTTGGATAACCTTGCTCCGACCAGTTCAGAATCTGAGTTGAGCGACTGCGAAGCGATTTCCGGATCGGTCGGACGGCGGTTGGGCGAGATGCATGTGGCGCTGGGGCGCGAAACCTCGGATCAGGCGTTTGCGCCGGAGCACGCTGATGAAGATGCCACCGAGGGGTGGGCGCAAAAAACCGAACAGCGCCTCGACAAGGCATTTGACGCAATTGCACAAATACGCAATTGGGCGAACGATTCTGATCGTGATCGGGCAATGACCCTCTTGAACCGGCGCGGACAAATTTGCCGCGCAATTAATACGCGTGCGAGGTCCGGGATGGGAAGTCTGACCACTCGCATCCATGGTGACTTTCACCTTGGCCAGGTATTAGTGGCGAGCGGCGACGTGTTCATCATCGATTTCGAAGGCGAACCGCCGACGTCAATCGAGGAACGCCGTGCCAAGACCAGTGCACTGCGCGACGTGGCCGGGCTCATTCGCTCGATTGATTATGCCGGTGCCGCGCTCATAGAGGGCAAGGGCGTCGGTGCGGCGCCGGTCGATGAGAACCAGCGCAATCGCCTTATCGCAGAGTTTCGTACGCGGGCGACCCGCGCCTTCCTAAGAGAGTATTGGGCAGCCCGCGGTGTGATCGCTGGTGCCCAAGAGCGGGCTTTGCTCGAACTCTTCCTGATCGAAAAGGCCGCCTACGAAATCCACTACGAGGCAGCCAATCGTCCGACCTGGATTGGCGTGCCGTTAGCTGGATTATCGCGGTTGACCGAGCGCATTCTTGATAAAGCCCACGCTTCATAAAGGTGATTGAAACTACGATGGCTGACGTGAGAGTGAGGTATTCCTGGCAGCTCGACGCGGAACAGGCCCGCGCCCTTGCGCGTGCGGCTCACGACAATCCGTTCGCCGTGCTTGGACCACACGATACGCCGGACGGCCGGGTGATCCGCGCCTTATTGCCGGGGGCCGCAAGGGTAGAAGTCTTGCGTCGCTCCGATGGCGCCGTTTTGGCACCCCTCGAGTCGTGCACCGAATGCGGACTGTTTGAAGGCCTGATACAGGATCGCGATTTATATCGGTTCCGCATTTTCTGGCCGGATGCCGTTCAGGAAGCCGAGGATCCCTATTCCTTCGGTTTACTTTTAGGTGACATCGATCTTCACCTGTTCAATGAGGGCCGCCATTTCGAACTGGCGCGTTGTCTCGGCGCGCAGATTATGACTATCGATGGTATATCCGGAGTGCGCTTCGCGGTCTGGGCGCCAAACGCAAGACGCGTTGCAGTTGTTGGTGATTTCAATTCCTGGGACCGGCGACGCCACCCGATGCGGGTGCGCTACGGCGCGGGAATTTGGGAATTGTTCGTGCCGCGGGTCGCGCCTGGTTCAAAATATAAGTTTGACATCGTCGGTCCTCACGGCACTGCCGTCCCATGGAAGGCCGATCCTGTCGGCCGGCAGACAGAGATGCCGCCAAAAACCGCTTCTGTCGTTTCGCAACTGGATGATTGGTGTTGGCACGATAGCCGATGGATGGTTGAGCGGGCCGCGCGCCAGGCGGTCAATGCGCCAATCACGATCTATGAAGTGCACCTCGATTCATGGCTGAAACCCGACCAACGTGAGCAATCAGTCGCGCTGTGGGACTTCGCAATCGAGCGATTGCTGCCGTATCTCGTCGACATGAAATTCACCCATGTCGAGCTGCTGCCGATCACTGAACATCCGTTTGGCGGCTCGTGGGGTTACCAACCGCTTGGCTTGTTCGCGCCAACCGCCCGGTTTGGACCACCGGCGGGCTTGCAGCGCTTTGTCGACGCGCTGCATTGCGCCAACATTGGCATCATTCTCGACTGGGTGCCGGCGCATTTTCCGACCGATCCCCACGGGTTGGCGCGGTTCGATGGGACAGCGCTGTACGAACATCTCGATCCACGCGAGGGCTTTCATCTCGATTGGAGTACTTTGATCTACAATTTCGGTCGGCGCGAAGTGCAGGGTTTCTTAATTGCCAGCGCGCTTTATTGGTTGCAGCACTTTCATGTCGACGGCCTTCGCGTCGATGCTGTGGCCTCGATGCTGTACCGCGACTACAGCCGCAAAGAAGGTGAATGGATCCCCAACGTCTACGGCGGCCGCGAAAATTTGGAGGCAATTGGCTTTTTGCGCCATCTCAATGCAGTCGTCGCCGAGCGCTGTCCTGGGGCAATCATGGTTGCCGAAGAGTCGACAGCTTGGCCTGGCGTAAGCCGACCAGGTTCGAGCGGTGGACTCGGATTTTCTTATAAATGGAATATGGGATGGATGCATGACACATTAAATTACGTCTCTAAGGATCCCATTCATCGTCAGTATCACCATCATGACATGACGTTCGGTTTGCTTTATGCGTTCAGCGAAAACTTTATCTTGCCGCTCTCGCATGATGAAGTCGTCTATGGAAAACGATCGCTGATCGGTAAGATGCCGGGAGACCGCTGGCAGCGCTTTGCCAATCTGCGTGCCTATTTCGGACTCATGTGGGGACATCCAGGCAAAAAGCTGCTGTTCATGGGTGGCGAAATCGCGCAAGAACGCGAGTGGAGCCACGACCGCGAGCTTGACTGGCCGTCACTGCAAGATCTTATACATGCTGGTGTGCAGCGGCTGGTTCGCGATCTCAATCGACTCCACGCTTCTGAACCCGCGTTGCATCAGCGCGATTGCGAGCCAAACGGTTTCCAATGGACCGTCGGCGACGATCGCACCAATTCGGTATTTTCGTTTCTGCGCTATGCCGCTAACAACCCACCGATCCTTGTGGTCTCTAACATGACGCCGGTCCCGCGGTACGGTTACCGCATCGGGGTGCCGCTCGACGGTACCTGGCGCGAAATTTTCAACAGCGATTCGGAGTTCTATGGCGGGTCGAACATCGGAAACCAAGGCGCGGTGCTGGCGCAAGAGCTCGCTGTGCACGGCCAACCATATTCGGTGGAAATTACATTACCGCCGCTCGCGACGATTTATCTGCGCCACCATTGATTTTCGATGGCATCAAACTCTGTCCAACTTGAGCGTGGATTACCCTATCCGCTGGGCGCTACCTGGGATGGTTTGGGAATAAATTTCGCGGTTTTTTCGGCTCATGCCGAGCGGATTGAACTTTGCCTGTTTGATCCCAGCGGGCGCCGCGAGATCACGCGTCTCGACCTGCCGGAATGTACCGACGAAGTGTGGCACGGCTATTTGCCCAATGCGGGCACCGGCTTGATTTACGGCTACCGCGCCTACGGTCCGTATCGTCCACAGGAAGGTCATCGCTTTAACCCGTACAAGCTTTTGCTTGATCCGTATGCGCGGCGGTTAATTGGCAAGTTGCGCTGGACCGACGCCCTGTTTGGTTATCGGGTCGATTCTCCTCGGTCAGACCTCTCATTCGATCGGCGCGATAGTGCGCCGAGCATGCCGAAGGCGATTGTGAGTGACGATGTCTTCGACTGGGGAGACGATCGATCGCCCAATATTCCGTGGTCACGTACGGTCATTTATGAGGCGCATCTTCGTGGCATGACCATGCTTCGTGACGACATCCGTCCCAACGAACGCGGGACATTCGCAGCCTTGGTCAATCCAAATGTGATAAAATATCTGCAATCCCTGGGCATTACCGCGGTAGAGCTGTTGCCGATCCACGCCTTCGTGCAAGATCGTCACCTGATCGCGCAGGGTTTGAAGAATTATTGGGGCTATAATTCACTCAACTTTTTTAGTATCGAACCAGGGTACCTTTCCGACGGATCTCGTAACGAGATGCGTGTCGCCGTGCGTCGGCTGCACGCTGCGGGCATCGAAGTCATCCTCGATGTGGTTTATAACCACACCGCCGAGGGCAGTGAGCTCGGACCCACGCTTTCCTTTCGCGGCCTGGACAACGCCAGTTATTACCGGCTGGTGCAGGACAATCGGCGCCACTACGTCAATGACACCGGCACTGGCAATACAATGAATTTGTCGCATCCGCGTGTCCTGCAGATGGTGATGGATTCGCTGCGGCACTGGGTCACCTCGTTTCATATCGACGGCTTTCGCTTCGATCTAGGCGTGACGCTGGGACGAGAAGCCCATGGCTTCGACTCCGGCAGTGGCTTTTTCGATGCCCTGCAACAGGATCCGGTGCTGACGCGGGTCAAGCTGATTTCGGAACCATGGGATCTCGGTCCGGGCGGCTATCAACTAGGTCATCATCCGCCGGGATTTGCTGAGTGGAATGACCGTTTTCGCGACAGCACGCGACGTTTCTGGCGTGGCGATGCCGGCGAGCGCCCCGAACTTGCGGCCCGACTTGCCGGCTCCAGCGATCTGTTCGACCGCTATGCCCGCCGCCCCTGGGCTTCGATCAACTATGTCGCTTCCCACGACGGCTTTACACTTGCCGACGTGGTGAGTTTCACAGAGCGGCACAATGAGGCCAACCGCGAAGCTAACAACGACGGTGCTGTCGAGAATTATTCGGCGAATTGGGGGATAGAAGGTGCAACTTCGGATGAAAAGACTACTGATATCCGCGCTCGGGTCAGGCGCGCGATGCTCGCAACCGTGATGTTTGCCCATGGTACGCCAATGCTCCTTGCTGGGGACGAATTCGGCCGCACACAACGGGGAAACAACAACGCATATTGCCAAGATAACGAAATATCGTGGACCGACTGGGCGATGGCTGACTCCGCCGCGGGCCGTGAAATGCGAGATTTTCTGGTAAAACTGATAGCAGTACGCCAGGAACATACTGCACTGCGGTCACGTCATTTTTTGCACGGTCAGCACGAACCTGCGCCAGGTATATTTGACATCGCTTGGTGCAATGATGATGGCGAAAACATTCCTGAGGCATCCTGGAAAAATCCCGAACACCGGCTCCTTTGCCTGCGCCGTGCGACACGAAATGCTGATAACAGCGTCTCGCTGCTGACGCTTCTCCTCAATCCCACCGCCGAGAAGCGTCTATTCCAATTACCTCAACCAGCTCTGCCAGCCTGCGTCCTCATCGATACAGCGCAACCTAATGCCAACGCATTTGACCTAAGAGATTCAAAGATCGAGGTGGATTCACATAGTGCAGTGCTAGTGTACGCTAACCTTGAGCCGTCTAAGCAATGAGCGCTTCACAGTGGCATCTGCCATTTGGCGCGAACCTCATCGCGCCGCACAGAACCACATTTCGAATCTGGGCGCCGAGCCAAGAAAAGATGGCGGTAGCGATAGCAGACCGGCCACCATTGGCAATGACGCGCAATGACGCGGGCTGGTTTGAAGTCGAGGCGGATTGCGGAGCCGGCACGTGCTACAAATACGTTTTGGCAAATGGCACGAAAGTGCCTGATCCGGCGGCGCGAGCGCAATCGGGCGATATTCATGGCCCGAGCATCGTTGTTGATCCAGGCTCGTATCGTTGGCGTAACCGAAATTGGCGAGGCCGACCCTGGTGGGAGGCAGTGATTTATGAACTTCATGTCGGATTGCTTGGCGGCTTCACAGGCGTCGCGCGGGAATTGTCCCGTTTGTCAAATCTTGGAATCACCGCAATCGAGTTGATGCCCATTGCAGAATTTCCGGGCGCAAGAAATTGGGGCTATGATGGCGTTTTGCCTTTTGCGCCAGAATGCAGTTATGGCTCGCCTGATGATTTGAAGGGCTTGATCGATGCGGCGCACGATCACGGGCTGATGGTTTTCTTAGATGTCGTCTACAACCATTTTGGACCGGACGGAAATTACCTGCATCTATACGCTCCCGAGATGTTTCGCACAGATTTGTCAACGCCGTGGGGGCCGGCGATTGATTTTCGTCGCAAGGAAGTTCGACGTTTTTTTATTGAAGACGTGCTGTACTGGTTGCTCGAATATCGCTTCGATGGTCTACGCTTTGATGCAGTTAATCAAATACCCGAACAAGACTGGTTGGACGAAATGGCTGCGGAGGTGCGCAGTGTCGTTGGACCGGAGCGACAGATCCATTTAGTGCTCGAAAACGACAACAACGCCGCCAAATATTTGACCAGCGCCTTTGATGCACAATGGAATGATGATGGTCACCACGTTCTGCATCTGCTGCTGACCGGTGAACGTAACGGATATTACCGGGATTACATTGATAATCCCGCTGCGCGGCTCGCCCGTTGCCTCAAGGATGGATTTATTTATCAGGGTGAGCCATCGCCCTACCGCAGCGGCAACGCGCGGGGCACGCGCAGTGCAGAACTGCCTTCTACGGCATTCGTTCTGTTTTTGCAAAATCACGACCAGATTGGTAACCGCGCCTTGGGCGAGCGTTTGACCGTTCTTGCCGATGCTGCGGCGCTTGAAGCCGCCATAGCATTGCAGATTCTTTGCCCGCAAATCCCGCTCATCTTCATGGGCGAAGAGCTGGCCAGCCGTACACCATTTTTATTCTTTACCGATCACAATTGGGATCTTGCCAAGGCTGTGCGCGAGGGTCGACGTCGTGAGTTTGCCAGCTTTGCGCCGCGCCATGATCCGGAGTATTTGGCGAGTATTCCAGATCCCAACAATCCAGACACATTTGAGCGCTCAAAGCCCGACCCAGATAGGTCATTAGGCAGCCGGCGCGAAGCACTTTACAAAGAACTGCTCGCCATCCGTCAGGCGGAGATCGTTCCCCGGCTGCACGATATGCAAGCGCTAGACGCGCACGCCATCGGTCCCGCGGCAGTACTTGCCCGATGGCAGGTGAGCGATCACGCATTGCTTACGATCGGTACCAATCTCGGCACATCAGCAGCGCCCGTCACGCAGCTAAACGGCAGATTGCTGTTCGCGAATTCGACAGACGCTGGTCAATCGGCGCAACACGGTGCACTTCAGCCCTATTGCACCGTCGTAGTCCTGCAAACGCGATGAACGATTCATCCGTTCGTGAACTTGCACGTCGCGCGGGGGTCGCCGTGCAGTGGACTGATCGGCTCGGCAAACGCCATAGCGTTCCGTTGGATACGATACGGCGCATTCTCGCCGCGCTGCAATTGCCTTGCCAGACCCTGGGCGACATCAGGCATAGTCGACGCGCATTAGACAATGCGACCATCCCGCCTTTGATCACCGCGACTTTGGGACGAGCTATCGATTTACCGTGGCGAAGGCCGGATGCTCCACCCCGTGCACGCCTTATTCGTGACGACGCGACGGCAACGGACGTTCCCGTGCATCGGACTTCACGGGGCATCCGTTTGCAAGCCGTCAAGGCTATTGGCTACCACACCTTGGAAATAGGTCAGGCCCGCCTAACGTTAGCAGTAGCGCCAGCGCGATGCGTTGGGATTGCCGATATTGCGGGCCGCGAACGTCTCGCGGGAGTGGCAGCGCAAATTTATGCGCTTCGTCATGCCGGTGATTGTGGCATCGGCGATATGTCTGGTGTCACAGCGCTGGCGCAAGCAGCGGCCGCTTGCGGGCTCGAGTCCGTTGCGCTGAGTCCGACGCACGCGCTGTTTGCCGCGGAGCCGGGCCATTTCAGTCCATATTCGCCCTCGAATCGCCTGTTCTACAATCCGCTCCATGCGGATCCTGTTTCGGTTTTGGGCAACGAACGCGTGGCGCGGGCGCGGACTGCAGCCGGTCTGGATCAGTCGCTACGCGAGCTCGACAGCTCATCCCTCGTTGACTGGGAAGCATCGACGCGAGCTAAAACGGCAGTGTTCCGCTGTTTGTTCGAAGACTTTGCCGCCACTGATCTCACTTCGCATCCGGCGATCGGTTTGGCAGCAGATTTCGCCAAATTTTGCGGCGATTGCGGCGCGGCCCTTCAGGAGCATGCTTTGTTTGAAGCATTGCACCGCGCCAGGCTAAAGGCCGATCCAGCGCAACCGAACTGGAACCAGTGGCCGGCGATTTGGCGCGATCCATGCAGTGCCGCCGTAGAAGGGTTCGCCGCACAACAC
>JBAQBC010000288.1:0-2578 GCA_049286035.1 Xanthobacteraceae bacterium | reverse complement strand
TGGCGCCGTGCAGATCGACGATCAAATGCACGCCGGCGCAGCGAACGCCGTTGCGAACGGCGAAATGGTTCTTGCACGCAAAATCCTGCTGGCTTTCCGCAGCCGCCGAAGCCGCCACTTTTAATCTGGCCTTGCGGACTTCCTTACGAGCGGTACTTGGAACGCCCAAGCCTTTCACCGATCGCAAGAGGGCGTTCTGGCTCATGCCGTCCTCCCCAATCAGGGACAACAACCCGAGATGCCGGCACCGCGGCAAGCGAAAAGCCGCTCGATCAGTCCACGCGAACCGACCAACAGCGGCTAAATCCCCACATAAATGCAATAAGCAGGGAGTCAAGAAGATTCTGCAACGAAACCTTTAACGCTTTGTCATCACGATTGTTGCATCGCGACGTGAAATGAGCGCGCGTTGCAGCCGCGTTTGCAATGACGACGCGCTTGCAACCGACGCCGTACGGCAATCTCTGCCGACCCCATTTCGGCAATATTCTAGTCGAACTTAGGCCTCGAGCTGTTCTATGATGCAGACGGGCTCAAACCTCGACGCGAGGATTTGATCTGACCTGAATGCGATCGAACGAGGAGGGAGAGGGATCATGAAGCGAATGCTGGGAGCCGCGGTGCTGCTGAGCATGGCGGCAATAATGCCCGCGCAACAGGCGGCGGCGCAGGATCCGGTCGCCGGCGCTATTGTAGGTGGTGCGCTCGGCGGCATCATCGGCGGCGCGGTTGGGCGCGGCGCGGGCGGTGCAGTGGCAGGGGCCGTGATCGGCGCCACCACGGGCGCTGTCATCGCATCCGAGGCACAGCGCCGGAATAGCGGTTACTACTGGTGGCGCGGCGGCTGCTACTACCGATATCCGAACGGCTCCTGGCTCCAGGTTCAGCCCGGCTATTGCTACTGAGCGGAAATCGAGGCGGTATGCGGCTGGTGGCGTCGGCCACCGGCTAGCTGTCGACCCACAGGTCTGGCGGTATCGTCGGCGCGGAACCCTTTTCGAGCCTGATACGGAAAAAGTTCAGCACGCGCCGCGCACTGCCGCGCGGCAGGCGATTGAATTTGGCCAAGGCCTGCGACACGTCCTCTGCCGACATGCCGCGATCGGCGGCGCTCAGGCGCACCAGCGCTTCGGTCGTGATGGATGACAATCCGGCGGCTCTCGCAATCACCAGCACGACGTCGGCACGCGGGTTGAGAAGCGCACGCTCGACAGCGTCACTCGGGATGCCAGTCAGGTTCGCCAAGGCCATCGAGGTCTCGACGAGCTTACCGTCGCGCGCGTGGCGGTAGACCTCGGCTTCGCCGCCGTTGCGTGAATGCTCATCCGCTTCGTCCTGCGATCGATGGGCTAGCTCGACCATAAGCGCATTATCGGTGCGCGTGCGCTCGTGCAGGCGGCGCCAGCCAGCGGCGGAAAAGCGTGCTCCGCGGTTTCGGATCAGGGCGGCGAGGACGCCATGGTCGCCGCGCGCAATCAGCATATCGGTCACCCGTTGGCTCAGACGCTCTCTGTGCGCCATGGCCAACAGATGTAGCGGGCCCTTGGCCCCGGCGACCACGAGGAGGTCGCGCTCGGAAAGTCGTTCCGACCGAACCAGGACCGGATTGGCCACGTTCGTGTCGTCGTCCAACGCAAGCATTTGGACGACATTGACAGGTGCGTTGCCGATCGGTGCCAATCGCTCGGCCAAGCGGGCGCGCGCCTCAGCCCCCATTCCGCGTGCCAAGCGGGCCATCACGTCGCCGAACAGGCGGACTTGATCCGGCGAATAGCGCGCGGCGTCGTAGACAAACAGATCGGTGATGCGACCGAGGATGTCGCTCCGCCGGGTAGCGTTGCCGGAGGCGACCACAGCCTCCAATTCCTCGGCAAGCGAAGGGTTACGCATGGTCACTGAACGCGGGGCGCGGCTACTTCATTGAAGTATCAGCGACAATGCATCGAAAAGGGTGAACAAAATCTTGCTGTGCGGGCCGAGAACGCCGCAAAGGAAGTTACCAATCCACTAATTTCCAGGGTGACCTTGCGGGCCGCTTGGCTTTGCAAGCGCTCGTCAACACGCGCGCCGATCGCGAGCGCGAAAGATTCCCATGCAATTTTGCACTTCTTGCGGAACCCGATAAAGGCGCATCACCGCCCGTGAGTCGCGCAACCCGCAGCATTCCCGTTGGATGATGAAGCGCCACAGCGCGTCGCCGGCGTCCGCAACCAGAGTTCGGCGCCTGTCGTCCGCGTTTCGTCCGTTGCGGTCATGCTCGTCCAAAGCCGCGAGCGCAGCCTCGAGCGCACGGCCTGCGCGCCCGAGCGCCGAAGCCTGCTCCCGCGCTATCTCATAATCGAGGGCGTCGGTGATGGACGCAGAACGGCGGCGGAATGGGATCATTTGCTAGCCGATATAATCGTTGCACTTGCGGTCGTCAGCGCGCCGAAGTTTCGGCGCCGCCGGGCATCACCGCTTGATCAGCGCTCCCATGTCATAACCGAGACTCCGGCGGCGCGATCGAGATCGCGGCGCGGCCCAGGTTTGAGGCCATGACGCGCGAGTACGTCTTCCGGCGTGGCGTTCGGGCCAAATT
>JBAQBC010000287.1:0-2318 GCA_049286035.1 Xanthobacteraceae bacterium | reverse complement strand
CCTCGGTGCTGTTGCGCATACCGTCATAGAGCCCACCGTTGCTGTGACTCAACGCGGACTGTGACATGAGGGGTAATCGCATGGCGATTGCGATTAGCTCAGGGCTGCTAGACCAGGCTCTGCAATGGGGCTTCCGGTTCGGCGCGTTCCTTCACCGGACCTGTCTGCCGGCTCAAACTCAGCGCGCAGTTGATCAAACCGACATGGCTATAGGCCTGCGGAAAATTCCCGAGCATGCGTCCGGTCAGCGGCTCAAACTCTTCGGCCAGCAAGCCGACATCGTTGCACCGCGACACCAACTTTTCAAATAGCTGCCGGGCCTCGGCGTAGCGATCCTGCAAAATGTAATTGTCCACCAGCCAGAAGCTGCACGCCAGGAAAGCGCCTTCGCCTTCGGGCAGCCCATCGCCGGGATTCTCGGATTCGTAGCGCAAAACGAAGTCCCCATCGATCAGCAATCTCTCCACGATCGCTCGGATAGTTCCTTGGATCCGCGGGTCGCTCACGGGAAGGAAGCCAACCAGCGGAATCAGCAGCAAACTGGCGTCGAGGCGTTTTGAGCCATATGCCTGCACGAAACTGTTAAGTTCTTGGTCAAATCCACGTTCACAAATCTCCGCGTGAATCTGGTCCGCGACTTCGCGCCACTGCTGACCTGAATCTCCAAGTGCCTCGGCCTCCATGGCGGCGCGATCGAACGCGACCCAGGCCATGACTTTCGAGTGGACGAAGTGCTGAGGTGCGCCCCGCACTTCCCAGATGCCTTCGTCGGGTTCCCGCCAGACTCTTGCCAAGTGTTCCAGTACAACCGGTCGCACGGCCCGACCACGTTCAGGCACCGGCATCCCTGATTTCAGCGTCTGAAGCATCGCATCGGCTATCTCGCCGAAGACGTCGATCTGAAGCTGCTGGTATGCCGCGTTGCCAATGCGGACCGGCGACGAATTCTCGTAACCGGGAAGCCAAGGCACGATCAATTCCGGTAACCAGCGTTCGCCGCCGACACCGTAAAGGATCTGGACCTGCTCCGGACTGCCGGCGACGGCACGAAGGAGCCAATCGCGCCAGGCAACCGCCTCCTCGTAATATCCGAGATGCATGAAGGCCAGGAGCGTGAAAGTCGCGTCCCGCAGCCAGCAATAACGATAGTCCCAGTTGCGAATGCCGCCCGGGCGCTCGGGCAGCGAGGTCGTGGCCGCGGCAACGATTCCGCCCGTTGGTGCATAGGTCAAAGCCTTCAATGTAATGAGCGAACGCTTCACCGCCTCGGTCCAAGGTTCGACCCCGGAACAGCGATCGCTCCATTGCCGCCATGACGCTTCCGTGCGCTCCAGCGTCTCGAATGCATTAATCGCGGGCGGTAGGCTTTGCGACGAGCTTCCGTAGCTGAGCACGAAGGGAACGGCTTGGCCGGCTTCGACACAGAATTCGCCGAGCGTTCTCAGATCTTCCCCGTAAAGCTCAGCCGGCGTTCGCAAAACCAGACGATCCGGCCCCGCAATCGCATTGATCGCGCCATCTTCGAGCCGATTCACCCACGGCACGGTCGACCCGTAGTTGAAGCGCGCCACAAATTCGGTACGAAATTCGACGCGGCCCGATTGACCGACCACAATCCGCACGAGATTAGCCTCATCTGAGAGAGCCATGAAATCGATGAGCGTTGCGCGTCCGCTCTCGGTCTCGAATTCGGTTTCGAGAATAAGCGTGCCGGGTCGATAGCGGCGGCTTGCGGCGCCAGGCCGCGTCGGGGAAATCAGCCAGCGGCCATTATCGGCTGTCCCGAGGAGCGCGGCAAAGCACGCGGCCGAATCAAAGCGCGGCCAGCACAACCAATCGATCGCGCCGTCGCGCCCGACCAGAGCCGCTGTTTTGCAGTCTCCGATCAGCGCGTAATCTTCGATTCGCAGTGCCATCGGATGAAGCTCGCTATTCCCTTCCGTCGGTTGCCAGATCAAACCCGAAGACGCCTTCGTCACCTGTGACAATGAGGATCGGCCGAACGTCTTCGATGCGCGCCTGGCGGGCCGTTGGCGTGGCCGCCAGTGGTGTGCTCGTCGTCGCTTCAGCGGGCTTTTTCGCCACCGCACGCACCTACTGCTTCCTCAGGAAGGCTGCCAAATCACAGTTGAGTAGATCACCGATCTTGGCGAGCTCAATGTCCGCGGGCGGATTCTCGGTCAGAATTTTTGGATCAAACGCATAATGGCCCTGCTTGGGAAACACCGTGGTTACCCGCTCGCCCCCAGCAATCGCAGCATTGGGCTCATCGCCATGACGCCTTCCACGATTTTTGACGACGGGGCCCGCCTCATGTG
>JBAQBC010000286.1:0-1903 GCA_049286035.1 Xanthobacteraceae bacterium | reverse complement strand
GAAAAGGAGCGACTTGCCGAGGCCAAAACATCCAACCTCGCCGCGTACGATTACCTTCTTCGCGGTCGGGAGTTAATGCTCGGTAAGGAAAAGAACCGCCAGACCTTCGAACAGTCGATAACGTACTTCAAGAAGGCATTGGAACACGATCCCGACTATTCGGAAGCTTACGCATGTCTCGGCTTCGCGCACATTTTCGACTATCAGAACCGTTGGACTGATGATCCTGACAGTTCGCTGCTGTTGGTCAAACAGTACGCGCGTCAGGCCGTTGAGAAGGATCCGAACGAACCGCTCGCGCGATGCGTCTCGGCGATGGCCGCATCCAACGAAAAGGACCTCGACCGGGCGAAGTCAGAAATCGATCTTGCGTTGTCACTGAACCCCAGTTTGGCTTTAGCCCATAGCCTTTCTGGCACCAATCGCATCTATTCGGGACAGCCGCTGGAAGCAATTCCGAAAATCGAGCACGCCATGCGTCTTGACCCAGCGCTGAGTTCGCAATTTCTCCACTTCCTCGGTTTGGCCTATTTGCTTGCAGAAAAGTACGAAACAGCGGCCGCTTTGCTCAGGCAGCGAATTGCGCTCGTGCCCCGGACGGATTTTTCTCGCGCTCTTCTCGCTTCCGCCCTTGGTCACCTAGGCGAGTTCGAGGAAGCACGCTTCGTTTGGGGGGAGCTTAAAGAGATCAATCCAAACTACACATTCGTTGAACATGTCGGCCGGCAGCCTTTTAGGCGGCTGGAAGACGTCGAACGCATTGCGGACGGTCTCAGGAAGGCACGGCTATTGAACTAGCATTGAACCTGCTGCTGCCCTGCGGCGCGAGATAAGCACAGTTCCGCGAATGCCGTGCGACGTCCGCTTTGGGTCAAAAGCGGACATTCATTGCGGCAATCGGAATGTCCGCTTAGGGCCAGGAGCGGACATAGTGCGGTGCGGTGAAAGACGTCGCTACTCGATCACCTCATCGGCGCGCAGCAGCACCGAGGTCGGCACGTCGATGCCGAGCGCCTTGGCAGTTTTCAGGTTAATCAGTAACTCGAATTTGGTCGGCTCCATCACTGGAAGATCGGCAGGCTTCTCCCCGTGTAGAATCCTGCCAACATAAAGACCGGCGTGACGATAGGAGTCAGTAAAGCTCGCGCCGTAGCTGATCAGGCCCCCTAAAAGCGAGTACTCGCGCCAGGGATACAGCACCGGCACCGAATAGCGCTCCGCCAGCGCCACGAGCCGCCGCCGCCGTCCCTCGTAAAATGGGTTGGTCGTGATCAGCAGTGCGTCAACGCGGTGCGACTTCAAGGACGCGAACATCGATTCCAATTCGTCTCCAGTTCCCGCATCCAGGATAGCGAGTCGCTGCCCGTTCAGGTCCGCCGCCGCCTTCATGTCCGGCAAGGCCGGCGGAACGGAGGGGTTTTTCGTATTAACGACAACCCCGATGGTTATGGCCTTGGGAACGAGCTCATGCAGAAGCTGTAGGCGCTTGGCGTCGAGTTCGTAGCCAATCAACGTAACGCCGGTGATGTTGCCGCCCGGCCGGTTGAGTGATGCGACCAGCCCTGCCTTTACTGGATCGGTGCCGGTCGTGAACACAATAGGAATTTGCGAGGTTGCACTCTTCGCCGCCTTACCAGATGCTTCGCCGCCAGTCGCAGCGATCACGGCAGCCGGCAAATTTACCAATTCGGCTGCAAGCGCCGGCAACCGCTCATAGTGCCCCACCGCTGACCGGTATTCGATCGCCACGTTTTGTCCGACGACATAGTTGGCCTCTTCCAGTCCCTGTAGGAACGCAGCCAAGAGCGTGGGGCGCTCATCGGGCGAGGTGAAACTCAGATAGCCAATCACCGGCATCGTCGGCTGCTGCGCGTGCGCCGCGAGCGGCCACGCAACCGCGACG
>JBAQBC010000285.1:0-22546 GCA_049286035.1 Xanthobacteraceae bacterium | reverse complement strand
AGATCGGGCTTATACGGGTTGCAACCGGCGCGGCAAACCGGCTAATTGTGCGCCGCCCACCACGGCCCGATTACGGGCTCACCACGCCGCCGCCTGCGGAGCGATCAGCGATGAATTCGTTCGAACTCAACAAGATCCTTGGCGCCTTGCTGGGCACCTGTCTGATCCTGGTCGCCATGCATATCGCGGCGGGGGCGATTTTTACCTCGGAGAAACCCGCCAAGCCGGGCTATGAGGTCGCCGTCAAAGAGGAGCAGCCACAGGCCGGCGCAGCTCCGGCCGCGCCTGCGGCGGTGCCGATCGAGAATCTGTTGGCGAGCGCGTCGCCGCAGCGCGGTGCGGACGTCGCCAGGCAATGCCAGGCCTGCCATAACTTCCAGGAGGGTCAGGGCCCGAAGATCGGTCCGGATCTCTATAACGTGGTCGGGCGCCAGATCGCTTCTGCCCCAGGCTTTAATTATTCCGCCGCCTTAAAATCAAAGAACGGCACCTGGGATTTCAATGCGCTGAATACCTGGCTGACCAAGCCGAGCGCCTATGCGCCCGGCACCGCGATGACCTTTGCCGGCTTGTCGAACGATAAGCAGCGCGCCGACGTGATCGCCTATCTCGATACGCTGTCGCCTAATCCGGTGCCGCTGCCAAAGCCGCAGAACGCCAGCGCCGCGCCGCCCGCGGCCACCGGCGCCGGCTCGAATCCACCCGCTGGAGCGCCGGCCAATCCGGCGCCGGCCAGCGCACCCGCGCAGTCGAATGGCTCCGCACCCGCGCAGTCGAACGGCTCCGCACCCGCCAACCACTAGCGACGCGCGACCCGGTTCTGTTCAGGGGTGCAGATTGTCGAGCACTTTTCTTCGCGGTGCACAACGGCACGCTGGTGTCATAATTCAAAACGCACAATAATGTCGTGCACCATACCTTTGGCCTATTCGGGAGCATCCGGTGAACCGCCGATCCTTGCTGAAATTTGCTCTACTTGCGATCGCCGCGCAGCGGCTCCGTTTGTTCGAATGGATTGGGGCTGCGCGCGCCGAAGACAAGACTTGGCGGCACGGCCTGTCGCTTTACGGCGATCTGAAATATCAGCCGGGCTTCAAGCAGTTTGAATATGTCAATGCCGCTGCCCCCAAGGGCGGCAGCGCGCGGCAGATCGGGATCGGCACGTTCGACAATTTCAACACCGCTGTCGCCGGGGTGAAAGGCTCGCTCGCCGCTGGGATCGATCTGCTTTACGAAACGCTATCGGTCTCCGCGCTCGATGAAGTCTCGAGCGAATATGGCCTGGTCGCGGAGGCGGTGAGCTTTCCGCCCGACTTTTCCTCGGTCTCGTACCGGCTGCGGCCGCAAGCCAAGTGGCACGACGGCAAGCCGATCACGCCGGAGGATGTGATTTTTTCGTTCGACTCCCTCAAACAATACAGCCCACAGCTGTCGGCCTATTACCGGCATGTCACCAAGGCGGAAAAAACCGGTGACCACGAAGTGACCTTCGTGTTCGACGCGCCGGGCAACCGCGAATTGCCGCAAATCATCGGCCAGCTTACCGTCCTGCCGAAACATTGGTGGGAAGGAACCGATGCAAACGGTAAGAAGCGTAATATCGGCGAGACCACACTCGAGCCGCTGCTCGGCAGCGGACCTTATCGCATGAAGGATTTTTCCACCGGCCGGAATATCGTCTATGAGCGCGTCAAGGATCATTGGGCACGCGATCTGAACGTCAATGTCGGAATCAACAATTTCGACGAGCTGCAATTCCTTTACTTCCGCGACACCACGGTCGCCCTCGAAGCGTTCAAGGCCGACACCATCGATTGGCGAAACGAGAACAGCGCCAAGAACTGGGCGACGGCTTACGATTTCCCGGCGGTATCGGACAAACGCGTCCTGCTCGAGGAATTCCCGATCCGCAATTCCGGCGTGATGCAGGCTTTTGCCTTTAATATCCGGCGGCCGAAATTCCAGGACCCGCGCTTGCGGCTTGCCCTCAATTGCGCGTTCGATTTCGAGGAAATGAACAAACAGATTTTCTATAATCAGTACAAACGCATCACCAGCTACTTTGAAGGCACCGAGCTCGCCTCCAGCGGACTGCCGAGCGGGCGCGAACTCGAGCTCCTCGAAACCGTGCGCGACAAGGTCCCGCCGGAAGTTTTCAAGAAGCCTTACACCAACCCGGTCAACGGCTCACCGGAACAGATCCGGACCAATCTGCGCGAGGCCTTGCACCTGTTGAAAGAAGCGGGCTACGAGGTGCGCGATCAACAGCTCGTCAACGTAAAGACCGGCGAACCTTATTCGCTCGAGCTGCTCGCAGCCGATCCGAGCTTCGAGCGCGTGTTCTTGTTCTTCAAGCCGTCGCTGGAGCGGCTCGGCATCACGGTCGCCGTGCGCACAGTCGACGAGGCGCAATACGAAAATCGCCTGCGCAATTGGGACTTCGACATCATTACTTTCGCGTGGGGTGAATCGTTGACGCCCGGCAACGAACAGCGCGGCTTTTGGGGTTCGCAAGCCGCGGACCAACCCGGATCGCTCAACATGATCGGCATCAAGAATCCGGCGGTCGATGCCATGATCGATCAGATCATCTTTGCCAAGAATCGCGCCGACCTCGAAGCCGCCACCCATGCGCTCGATCGCATCCTGTTGTGGAACCACTATGTCGTGCCGCAATGGACCTACGGCAAAGTGCGTACGGCGCGCTGGGACCGCTTCGGCCATCCCGATCCGATGCCGAAATACGGCCGCGCCGCATTCCCGACGGTGTGGTGGTGGGATGCTGCGAAAGCGGCGAAGACGGCAGGGCAGTGATCGCAATTACACGCCGTCTATCGCGACGCCGTCTTCTTCTTATGGGCGCCACCGCTGCGAGTGGCGCGTTACATCAGCGCGTCATTTCCGCGGCCGCCGCGGAGATGATCGAGTCCCACGGGCTCTCCGCGTTCGGCGACCTTGGCTACCCGCCCGATTTTCCGCACTTTCGTTACGTCAATCCCAGCGCGCCCAAGGGCGGCACGTTTTCGCAAATCGGCCCCGATCGCATCTACAACCAGAATTTCCTCACCTTCAATTCGCTCAACACTTTCATTCTCAAGGGCGATGCTGCCCAAGGCATGGAGCTGACCTTCGCCGCACTGATGGTCCGCTCCGGCGACGAACCGGACGCGATGTACGGCCTTGCCGCGGAGAAAGTGCGCCGCTCGGCCGACGGCCTCATCTATCAATTCTTCCTCCGCGCCGGCGCCAAATTCCACGACGGTTCACCGCTCACTGCCCAGGACGTGGCGTTCTCGCTGAACATCCTCAAAGAGAAAGGTCATCCGCTGATCAGCCAGTCGCTGCGCGATTTCGTCGGCGCCAAGGCGGATGATGATGCCCGCGTCACGGTAACTTTCGCGCCCAAGCGCGCCCGCGACGTGCCGCTCTTCGTCGCCGGCTTGCCGATTTTTTCCCGCACTTATTACGCGACGCGGCCGTTCGATCAATCGACATTGGATATTCCACTCGGCTCGGGACCTTACAAAGTCGGCCGCTTCGAACCGGGCCGCTACATCGAATATCAACGTGTTGCGGATTGGTGGGGCACCGAGCTCCCGGTGGCGCGCGGCCATAATAATTTCGACACGCTGCGGTTCGAATATTACCGCGATCGCGATGTTGGCTTCGAAGGCTTCTCCGCCCAGTCTTATCTGTTCCGCGAGGAATTCACTTCGCGGTTCTGGGCAACGCGCTACGATTTTCCCGCAGTGAAGGACGGGCGCGTGTTGCGCGATGAAATACCCGATGACACGCCGTCGGGCGCGCAAGGCTGGTTTATCAATAGGCGGCGGCGGAAATTCGTCGATCCTCGCGTACGCGACGCCCTCAACAACGCGTTCGATTTCGAGTGGACCAACAAGACCATCATGTACGGGTCCTATAAACGCACCGTCTCGGTGTTCCAGAACTCCGACATGATGGCGAGCGGCCCGCCGACGCCCGAGGAGACGGCACTGCTCGAGCCGTTTCGCGCGCAATTGCCCGCGGAGGTGTTCGGCGAGCCTTATATCCCGCCAGTGTCCGACGGATCTGGCGAGGATCGTGTCCTGTTGCGCAAGGCGGCGCAGCTCCTTGGCGAGGCCGGATGCCCGATCCAGAATGGCAAGCGCGTGCTGGCGGATGGGACGCCGTTCACGCTCGAATTTTTGATCGATGAGCCGTCATTCCAGCCGCATCACATGCCGTTTATCCGCAATCTCAAAGCGCTCGGCATCGATGCCAGCCTGCGCATTGTCGATCCGGTGCAATATCGCGCGCGCCGCGACGATTTCGATTTCGACATCACCATCGACCGCTTCAGCTTTTCCTCCACGCCGGGGGATTCGCTGCGCTCTTTTTTCTCCTCCCAAGCCGCGGGGCTCAAAGGATCCAACAATCTCGCCGGCATTGCCGACCCGGCGGTCGACGCCTTGATCGAAACCATCATCGCCGCCGGCTCGCGCCCGGCGCTCGTCACCGCCTGCCGCACATTGGACCGGGTCATCCGCTCCGGCCGTTACTGGATTTCCAACTGGTACAAGGCGTCGCACTGGATCGCCTATTGGGACGTGTTCGGCCGCCCGCCGGCGCAGCCGCGTTATTTTCGCGGCATCCCCGACATTTGGTGGTATGACTTCGATAAATGGGCGAAAATCAAGCGGCGGGGTTAGCATCACCGCCCATACTTGTCCCAGCCAGCCATGCCTTTATGCTGCAGCGTCCGAGGAAACGCGAACGTCTGTCTGTCGTTTACGATCGAGGGTGCAGCGGTGGATCGCGCCACACGCGGAACAACTTCCGGAATAAGTTCGCCGTCAAACCACTAAATCAGTAATGACAGTACCGGGCCCATAAATCCGTTATGACCGCTTACATCGCCCGCCGCATCCTGTTCATGATCCCCACGATTTTCGGGATCATGCTGGTCTCGTTCGTGGTGGTTCAATTCGCACCGGGCGGACCGGTGGAGCGCGTGATCGCGCAACTCTCCGGCTCCGATACCGGCGCCACGTCGCGCATTTCCGGCTCCGCCAGCGGCGATTTTAGCTCGCGCGGCGGCGCGGCCAGCGGCGCGGCCGCCGAGGTGAATTCCAAGTATCGCGGCGCGCAGGGGCTCGACCCCGCCTTCATCAAGAGCCTCGAGAAGCAGTTCGGCTTCGACAAGCCGGCTTACGAGCGCTTCTTCATCATGCTGTGGAACTATGTGCGCTTCGATTTCGGCAAGAGCTATTTCCGCGACGTCAGCGTGCTGCAACTGGTCAAGGAAAAGCTGCCGGTTTCGATCTCGCTTGGAATCTGGATGACGCTGTTGAGCTATCTGATTTCGATCCCGCTCGGCATTCGCAAGGCGGTGCGCGATGGCTCGTCATTCGACATCTGGACGTCCGGCATCATCATCATCGGCTATGCCATTCCGGGATTTCTGTTCGCGATCCTGCTCATCATCCTGTTTGCCGGCGGCTCGTTCTTCCAGATTTTCCCCCTGCGCGGCCTGGTATCCGACGCCTGGTCGCAATTGCCATGGTGGCAGAAAATTCTCGATTATTTTTGGCACCTGATTCTGCCGATTACCTCGATGGGCTTGGCAGCTTTTGCGACGGTGACGCTTTTGACCAAAAACTCGTTTCTGGAGGAGTTGCGCAAGCAATATGTGCTCACCGCGCGAGCCAAGGGCTGCTCCGAGCGGCAAGTGCTCTACGGCCATGTTTTCCGCAACGCGATGCTGCTGGTGATCGCCGGTTTCCCGGGGGCCTTCGTTTCGGCCTTTTTTGCCGGCTCGTTGTTGATCGAGACGATCTTCTCGCTCGACGGGCTCGGCCTGTTGAGCTTCGAAAGCGTACTCAACCGCGATTATCCGGTGGTGTTCGCCAACCTCTACATTTTTGCGCTGCTCGGCCTTGTCGTGAACCTGATTTCCGACCTCACCTATACCTGGATCGATCCCCGCATCGATTTCGAGACGCGGGAGGTGTGAGGTGGACGTCAAGCTCGAGGCTGAAGAAAAGATCAGACTTCCGCAAAGCGCGTTCAGCCGGGAAGAGCTGCGCCCGGATGCCGAGCCCGCCGGCCCGATGGGGATCACCGCGCCGCCGCGCGGGTTCGAATTCTCGCCGCTCAACGCCCGGCGCTGGCGTAATTTCAAGGTCAACCGCCGTGGTTATGTGTCGCTTTGGCTCTTTCTGGCGCTGTTCATCATCTCGCTGTTCGCCGAGTTCATCGCCAACGACCGGCCGCTGTTCATTCACTTCGACGGCAAGAACTTCTTTCCGGTTTTCGTGACCTATCCGGATACCGAATTCGGCGACACGCTCGGCACCGCCGCGGACTACCGCGATCCGTACTTGCAGCGGTTTCTCGAGGAGCATAACGCGACAGTGATCTGGGCGCCGATCCGGTTCTCCTATAGCACCATCAACGATCGGCCGCCCTCGGCATTTCCGTCAAAGCCGACGTGGCTCCTTAATGAGCGCGATTGCGAGTTCGCGGTCAAAAACGGCTACACCCCGTGCGGTTCGCTGGAAATGAACTGGGTCGGCACCGACGACCAGGGCCGCGACGTGCTGGCGCGGCTGATCTACGGTTTCCGCGTCTCGGTGCTGTTTGGGTTGATCCTGACCGTGGTCTCCTCCATTATCGGAATCGCCGCCGGCGCGATTCAGGGCTATTTCGGCGGCTGGACCGATCTGTTGTTCCAGCGCTTCATCGAAATCTGGACGTCGGTCCCGGAGCTTTATCTGCTCCTGATTATTTCTTCGGTGCTGGTGCCCGGTTTCTTCGTACTGCTCGGCATCCTGCTACTGTTCTCCTGGGTGCGGCTCGTCGGACTGGTGCGCGCGGAATTTCTGCGCGGCCGCAATTTCGAATATATCCAGGCGGCGCGCGCGCTCGGCGTCTCCAACCGGACCATCATGTTCCGCCATCTCTTGCCCAATGCCATGGTGGCGACGATGACGTTTCTGCCTTTCATCATGTCGTCGTCGGTCATGACGCTCACTGCGCTCGATTTTCTCGGCTTCGGCCTGCCGCCGGGCTCGCCTTCGCTGGGCGAACTGCTGTCCCAAGGCAAGGCCAATATACACGCGCCCTGGCTCGGGCTGACCGGCTTCTTCACCGTCGCGCTGATGCTGTCGCTGTTGATCTTCGTCGGCGAAGCGGTGCGTGACGCATTCGATCCGCGCAAGACCTTTGCATGACAGAACCCCTCCTCTCCGTCCGCGATCTTTCCATCGCTTTTCGCTCCGGCGGCCGCGAGACGCTGGCCGTGGACCGGATCTCGTTCGACATCGCCAAAGGCGAGACGCTGGCGCTGGTCGGCGAATCCGGCTCGGGCAAATCGGTCACCGCGTTGTCGATCTTGCGGCTTCTGCCCTATCCGGCGGCGCGGCATCCATCCGGCGCGATCAAGTTCAAGGGCACCGATTTCCTTCAGCTTAACGAACGCCAGATGCGCCGCGTGCGCGGCGACGATATCAGCATTGTGTTCCAGGAGCCGATGACCTCGCTCAACCCGCTGCACACGATCGAAAAGCAGATCGGCGAGGTTTTACTGTTGCATCGCGGCCTGACCGGACTCGCGGCGCGCCAGCGGACCATCGAAGTGCTGACCCAGGTCGGCATCCCCGACCCGCAGACGCGGCTCAAAAGCTACCCGCATCAACTCTCGGGGGGCCAGCGGCAGCGCGTGATGATCGCGATGGCGCTCGCCAATGAGCCCGATCTGTTGATCGCCGACGAACCGACCACTGCGCTCGACGTCACCGTGCAGGCGCAGATCATCGCGCTGTTGAAGGATCTTCAGGCCCGGCTGCACATGTCGCTGTTGTTCATCACCCACGATCTCGGCATCGTGCGCAAGATCGCGCAGCGGGTCTGCGTGATGAAGGACGGCAATATCGTCGAGCACGGCGCGGTCGCGCAGGTTTTCGCCGCGCCGGAACATCCCTATACCCGCGCGCTCCTTGCCGCCGAACCGAAGCCCGATCCGGCGCCGCCGCAGCCCGACGCCCCGATCGTCATCGAGACCAAGGACTTGAAGGTCTGGTTTCCGATCACCAGCGGGCTCCTGCGCAAGGTGGTCGGCCACGTCAAAGCTTGCGACGGCTTGAGCATCGAAGTGCGCAAGGGCGAAACGCTCGGCGTCGTCGGCGAGTCCGGCTCGGGCAAGTCGACGCTCGGCCGCGCCATTTTGCGGCTGATCTCGTCCGAAGGAATGATCGCGTTCATGGGCCATGATCTGCAAGGGCGGACGTTTAAGGAAATGCGCCCGTTCCGCCGCAACATGCAGATCGTTTTTCAGGACCCCTACGGTTCGCTCTCGCCGCGCATGTCGGTTGCCGAGATCATCAAGGAAGGCCTCAAGGTCCATCATCCGCGCATGTCCGAAGACGAGCGCGACCGCCGCGTCATTCGGGCGCTCAACGACGTCGGGCTCGATCCCGAGACACGGTTTCGCTTTCCGCACGAATTCTCCGGCGGTCAACGGCAACGCATTGCGGTGGCGCGGGCAATCGTGCTCGAGCCGAGCTTCATCGTGCTCGATGAGCCGACCAGCGCGCTTGATATGCTGATACAAGCGCAGATGGTCGATCTCTTGCGCGACCTGCAGAAGCGGCGTGATCTGACCTATCTGTTCATTTCCCACGATCTGCGCGTGGTCGCGGCGCTGGCGAGCCGGCTCTTGGTCATGCGGCACGGCGTGGTTGTCGAGGCCGGTGCCGCCGCCGACCTGTTCCGCAATCCGCAGACCGATTACACGCGTGCGCTATTCGCCGCCGCATTCAATCTCGAGACCGCGCCCGAGGGCGTGGTCGCGCAGTAATCTCAAAACCCGAACAGCTTGGTCGGATTATCCACCAGCATGAGCTGACGCGTTTTCGCGTCCGGCGCGATCTCGGCGATCAGATCGACCAATTCGCCGTCATTGGGCACGGCGCTGTGGTTGGGGTGCGGCCAATCGGTGCCCCAGACGACGCGTTCGGGCGCATGCGCGGCGAGCGCGCGCGCGAACGGCACCGCGTCGGCGTAAGGATAGTTTTGCTTGGTGATGCGGTCGGTGCCCGAGAGCTTCACCCAGACATTGCCGCGGTCGAGGAGCCGGCGCAGCACCGAGAACGCCGCGCCGTTGAGCCCTTCGGCAACATCGATGCGGCCGATATGGTCGATGACGACGGCCGCATCGACCGAAGTGATGAAATCGTAATGCTCGCGCACCCCCTGGCCGCCCAGATGCATGGCGATATGCCAGCCGTACGGCGAGACCGCCTCGATAACCTGACGCATGTCCGCGTATGGCATCGGCGCGCCGAGATGGGCGAAATGAAAATGCAGCCGGATACCGCGGACGCCAGCCTCGTCGAGCCGCTCGACCTCCGCCGCCGGCGTATCCGGTTTGAGCAAGGCAACGCCGCGATAGCGGCCGGCTCCGGCGGCGAGGAGATCGAGCAGCACCGCATGATCGCTGCCGTGGCAGGTCGAATGCACGAACACGCCGCGCTCAAAGCCGAGAAAATCATGCAGCCGGAACAGATCTTCCTTGGGCGCATCGGCGGGCGTGAACGGCCTGTCCGGCGCGTAGGGAAACTTGCGGTGCGGTCCGAACACATGGAAATGCGAGTCGCAGGCGAGCGGCGGCAATTTCAATGTCGGCTTTTTCGGATTCGCATCCGGCGGCGCAATCGTTGGCGTGAGATCGTTGGGACGAATGGACATCGGCAATCCTCAGCTTCTCTCGATCAGTGCTCTCGCCGTCACCAGGCCGCGAAGCGACCCTCGAAGGGCGACGGCATCATCCTTCGAGGCTCGCTTTGCTCGCACCTCAGGATGACGAATCTTGCTCAATCGCAGCGCGCGGTCATGCCGCCGTCGACGACAATCTCGGTCCCGGTGATGAAGCGCGCTTCGTCGGAAGCCAGAAACAGCACCGCATGCGCGGTATCGCGGCCGTCGCCCATGAAGCCGAGCGGAATCCGCGCCACGCGGGATTTGAGCAGCGCTTCGACGTCGCCGCCGGTGCGCTGCTTGGCGAGCCGCACCTCGACCATCGGCGTATGCATCTGACCCGGCACCACCGTGTTCACCCGGATGCCGTTTTTGGCATATTGCACGGCGGTGACGCGCGAGAATTGAATCACGGCGGCCTTGGACGAGGCGTAGCCGATCTGCGGCGAGCCGGAATAGCGGGTGCCCGAAGTGGACGCAGTATTGACGATGGCGCCGCCGCCTTGCGCGGCCATCACCGGGATGACGTGGCGGCAGGTGAGAAACACGCTTTTAAGATTGTAATCGATTTGCCGGTCGAAATTTTCTTCCGACATTTCAGCGACACCGCCGGCCGCCGAGCCGCCGACATTGTTGACCAGAATATCGATGCGGCCGAACCGTTTGCGGCACGCCTCGGTCATGGCGGCGACCTGCGCGTCCTGGAGCGCGTCGCAGATATGGGTGGCGATCTCGCCGTCATTGCCGACGCGCGCCACCGTTTCGGTCATCGAGTCCGCGGTCTTGTCGACAGCGAAAACTTTGGCGCCCTCGCGCGCGAACAGCACCGCGGCGGCGCGGCCATTGCCCCAGCCCGGCCCGACGCACCCTGCTCCGACAATCAGCGCAACCTTACCCTCGACCCGTTTCGCCACGTGCAGTCTCTCGTTGTATGTTCCTCTTTGCGAGCGCGCGGATGGTAAAGCATGATATGCAAAAGTGGAACGGTTCGCCCAAAGATTTGCGGCAACATATCTGGGAGGAGCCCGATGCGACGTTTGTTCGCGATTGCGATCGTTTTCGCGGCGGTAGCTGGCGTACTTCGCATCGCGCAGGCGCAGCAAACTTATCCCACCCACACAGTTCGGCTCATTTTGCCGTTCGGCGCCGCCAGCGCCACCGATATAACCGCACGGCTATTGGCTGATCGCTTAAGCACGCGCTGGGGCAAGCCGGTCGTGGTCGAGAATCGCCCGGGCGGCGATGGTCTCGTGGCGCTCAACGCTTTCCTCGGCGCGCATGATGATCACACGCTGTTCTTCGGCCCCGCTTCGACATTCCTCGTTCACCTCTACGACGAGGAGAAGCCTCCGTATGATCCGCGCGATGTCATGCCGATCGCTCAAATCTATGTCACCGTGCTGGCGATCTCGGTTCCGATGTCGCTCAATGTCGGCACGATGGACGAACTAATCGCGCTGGCGCGTGCGCAGCCCGGCAAGCTCAACGCTGCCGCTGCTACCGGCAATTCCGACTTTCTGATCTTCGGTTTCATCAAATCGATGGGCCTGCAGATCGCGAAAGTGCCGTATCGCGACATCATGCAGGCGCCGAACGATCTCGCCGAAGACCGCATCCAGATTCTTTCGAGCTCGCTCGCGGCCGCCCAGCCGATGATGCGCGCCGGCCGTATCAAGGTTCTGTTGGTAACCAGCAAGCGGCGCGCGCTCAGCGCCCCGGAGCTGCCGACCGCCGCCGAGGCCGGATACCCGGCGCTGGCCATGGAAACCGCCGGCGGATTGTTCGGGCCGCCGCAAATGCCGCCGGAACTGCGTGAGACCATTGCCGGCGAATTGCGCAAAATTGCCGAGGATGATCCGATCATCGGCCAGCGGCTCGCCGATACCGGTCAGATCATGACGCTGCGCGGGCCTGCGGACTTCGCTCGCAGCGTGGCGGAGCAAAACGATCAGCTCGCCGCGATTGCCAAGATACTTGGCCTTAAGGGCGCGCAAACACCTTAAAGACTCTCATAATGAAGAAGGCCGCCGGAACTGCGGCCTTCTAAAAAATTCGAAGTGTTCATTTATTTCCGGTCGCGATCCATGGCTCCGCGATCGTCGCGATCGCGCAGAGTGCCACGATCGTCCCGATCTTGATGGCCCGGCGCATAGCCGGATGCACCGGGAGAGCCGGGTTTGGACCCTTTTTCTAGCATTTGCTGTCCTGGGGCAGACTCAGAGGCCCCCCTGTCTCGATCCTGGGCCATGGCAAGGGTTACTGATCCGAGCAATAGGGCCGCAGCCGAAACGGCAATAACGGGTTTCTTCATCAATGACTCCTGAGTTCCGGTGCCGCAATGAGAGCGGATCAATTGCGCTAACGTGCAGTCAGCAATGATTGTTCCCGATTTTGAGTTTTCAATTCGGCTGCTTGTAAAACCGAATAGTTTTCAGTGTCGTTCTGCGTAATTCAGAAAAATGGCCTATGCCGCACACGAGCATTTGCAATTTCGCCGACGAATAGCAGATGAAACACCGCGCCTAGTTGTGCGCCATCTAACGACGATGGCTCAGGCCGTAAGCCGCCGCACGCTTGTAATCTGGCTTCCCATGCCGCCGATGCGCGCGATCGCTTCGACCGCCGGCTCGACGACGACCGCGATGTGAAAGGCATTGGCGTGCACGAGGCTATCGCGGTCGCGCGCGATCGCCACGTGTCCGCTCCAGAAGATCAGATCGCCGCGCTCGAGTTTGAACGATGGCGCTGTGTGATCGACCGCGCCGCCGAGCGCGCGTTCCTGCATGTCGCTGTCGCGCGGGCATGGCAGGCCGCAGGCGGAAAGCGCAATCTGGACGAGGCCGGAGCAATCCAACCCGAGCGCGGTCTTGCCACCCCATAGATACGGCGTGCCGACAAATCGCTCTGCCACTGCGACGAAATCCCGCTCGCTATCGCCGATCGGTTTCAGATGCGCCGCCGGCACGTAACCGCCCGACGGCGTGACCGCCAGGCGATCTTCCATGCGGGCAATGTTAAGCGCGGCGCCGAACGGCAACGCTTCGAGCGGCGGCAATTTGATCGAAGGTCCGGGAAAGACAAACGTGCGCAACGCCGCGACTTTGTGGGTCGGCGCCGAACCCGGCGGCGCCAGCGCCGCGCTCGGCAGCCAGCCGACATAGTGGTCGCCGGCAAGCTGGCCCCAAACCCAGCCTTCGGCATTGGCGTCGTAGACCAAGACGCGCTCGCCCCTCAGCGCCTCGGTGTCGAGCGGCGCGTCGGGCCGCGGCTCGCGGCGAAGCGGCGCCTGCGGAGCAATGACCTCCATCGCCCGTTCTTCGACAAAGCGCGTCGCCTTGACCTTGCCTTCGAGATGTTTTGCCGCGAGGTCGTCGCGCCATGGCGTCACCCTCCGATCAAGCGCCGGCATCGGCTTAAGCATAGCGCGCGGCCAGCAATGCATAGAGAGCGCGCGCCGCCTGACACTCGCCGCCTTCCGGGCGGCCCGATTTGGCGACAGTCGTCCAGGCGAATAGGTCGAAATGCACCCAGGATTCGGCGGCGACGAAACGGCGCATGAACAGCGCCGCGGTAATGGCGCCGCCCTGGCTGCCGCCGACATTGTTGAGGTCGGCGACTTTGGACTCGAGCATCGATTCATAAGGTCGCCACAGCGGCAACCGCCATAGCGGATCGTTTTCGGCTTTGGCCGCGTGCATCAATTCATCGGCAAGGCGATCGTCATCGGTGAAGAAGGGCGTCACGTCCGGTCCGAGCGCAACACGCGCCGCGCCGGTGAGTGTCGCGAAATCGGCGATCAGCGCCGGCTTGTCCTCGTCGGCGAGCGCCAGCGCATCGGCGAGGATCAACCGGCCCTCGGCGTCAGTATTGCCGATCTCGACCGTGATGCCCTTGCGCGAGGTGTAGATATCGCGCGGGCGGAAACTCGATCCGGCAATGACGTTTTCGACCGCGGGTATCAGCACCCGCAGACGTATTTTTAAGCCGCCGGCCATGATCATGTGCGCCAGCGCCAATGCGGCCGCCGCGCCGCCCATGTCCTTCTTCATGTTGAGCATCGCGGTCTCCGGCTTGATATCGAGACCGCCGGTGTCGAAGCAGACGCCCTTGCCGACGAGTGTCACGCGCGGGTGGTCGGCCTCGCCCCAGGCCATGTCGATCAGCCGCGGCGCGGCGGCGGCGGCGCGGCCGACGGCGTGGATCAGCGGAAAATTTTGTTCCAGCAATTCGTCGCCGACCACCGCGGTGATCGTCGCGGCGTGGCGCGCGGCGAGCTTGCGGGCCGCCTGTTCGAGCTGGGCAGGACCCATGTCATTGGCTGGCGTGTTGATGAGATCGCGCGCCAGCGTCACGCCTTCAACGATGCGCTCGATCTCCTCGCGCGCGATGCTTTGCGGCAGATCGAGCTTGATCGATCGCGGCTCGGCTTTGCGATAGCGCGTGAAACGATAGGCGCCAAGCGCAAAGGCGAGCGCGGCGAGCCGCGCATCGGGCGGCTCGTTGGCGAAACGGTAGATGCCGTCGGGCAAATGATGCGGCAGTCGGCCGGTCAGAAACGGATCCTTGGCGCCGTTCTTGGCGCCGTCCCTGGCGCCGTCCCTGGTATCGTCGGCGCCCTCGACGCCGAACAGAACACCGCCGAGCGCACGGCCAGCGTCGCCGTTACCGGGAAGCAAAAGATAGCGCCCCGCTTTGGGCTCAAAGCCGGCGGCCTTCGCGAACGCGCATGCCTGCGCGCCGATCGCGTGCATCACGTCGGGAAAGTTCGCGCCGGTGACGAACCAGATCGGAATGGCATCGGCCGCCGCGCGTGCGCTGAAGATCGAATCCATGACCGCCCTTTGCGCGAAAGTCATACGCGAAAGTCACGCGCTTCAACTTGGAGCGACGACGCTCTACCATGCCGGCCGAAGGTCGTGAAGCAACAGCCGGATTTCGCGACAGCGCGAGCAACACGTCGCTCGACGTGGCGCGCATCGAGAATCGCTGAGTGCGCCAGTTTCAGTGCGCCAGTCTCAGTGCGCGACCGGGTCCGGACGGACCTGGATGTGCACGGCTAGCGGCGTCATGCCTTTGCCGCCCTCCTTGAGCCAGGGCGTCCGATCTCCTTCCGACGACCACAGGCCCCTGCCCTTCCAACCGGCTTGCGGATCGTCGATGCGGGCGTCGAGACCCTTGGCATAGAAGCCGAGCGGATAAGGGATACGCAGCGTGACCATCTTGCCGTCGACCAAAGCGGCAAAGCCGTCGTTTTCGTTAGCGGTCGAGATCGGCACGTCATTGCCAAGACCCACCGCGTTGTGCTGATCGACCCAGGTGTAGTAGCTGGCCTCGGCGCTGTTGTCGCCGATGCCGGCAAAACCCGGCCCCGGATATTTGTAGAAGGTCCAGCCCTCCGGGCAATGATCGCCGGTTGCGGTCGGGCCGTTGAGCGGACCTTTGCATTTGGAGCGATCGAAGCTGCCGAGATGGCCGCTCGCGAGCGAAACCCAGACCACGCCCTTGGAATCGATGTCGCCGCCGCGCGGACCAAAGCCCGGCGTCGGAATGTTGTAAATCTCCGACAACTTCGTCTTTGGATCGAACCGCAGCACGCCGGCCCGGCCGGCGAAGACATTGACGGTGTACCAGATCGAACCGTCCACCGGATTCGGCATCACCGCGTAGCTGCCCGATCCGCCGACCCGCATGTCTTTGTTCGGGTCCCTGGGCTGGTCAGGTTGAGTATATTCGTCGAGCTTGCCGTTGCCGTTGGTGTCCAACACGTACGGCGCCCAGCCTTGCGCCTTCTCGGCGTCGCCGGTTTCGTCGAAGACCTTAGTGTCGAGCCAGCCTGCGACTGGGCCGCCGCCGCTCGTCCACAATGTGTTGTGGTCGTCGAAACCGAATTGCAGATGATGGGTGTTGAAACAGGTGTCGATGAACGTGAACTTTTCCGTTTTTGGATCGAACATCACCAACTGGCGCTCATTCGTGTCCACGGAGAATGCCTTAGCGTACGAATTATCGGAGCCTTTCCGGCAGAACGCGGGGGTGCCGGGCGCATGATTGGTGCCCGTGAGCCAAAGCCTGCCTTTGGCATCGAACATGTCGTTGTGGTTGTCGACCTTGGTGTCCCAGATCTTCTCCATGCCCCAGTACGCCGATGCTGCGAGCGGCTTCTCGATCGCTGAATGTCCCGGGCCGAGGGCCTCAGGCACGTCGGCGCCTTCCGGCGGCGTGACATAGCCGACCTTCGCCGTTTTCGGATCGAGCACTGGCAGATGATCGGTCGCATATTCCGGCGAGCCGTAAAGCGCACCATAACTGTTCACCGTGGGATTGCGCTTGTCGGACGAAATCAGGTCGTGGAGATATTGCTTCTCGTTGCCCCAGTCCCACGTCGTTACGACGATGTTGCGCTCGACGCCTTGCGGCCGCGGCGGTTTGGCGAATGGCAGCTCGCCCTTAGCAACGCGATCGGTCCAGTCGCCGAAATACTTGAACGGCACGCCCCCGAGCTTGCCGGCGAGCGGATTGACCATCTGCGGCGAGGCCTGACCGGCCTGCACGCGCCGCATCCAGGCTTCTTCACCGCTCTTGAATTCGCCCAGCGCGGCCGGGATCGTTCGCGTTGAGAGCTGACCAAGCTGATGGCAGCCGACGCAGGCCTGGTTCTTGATCGTCGTAAGCCAATCGGTCTGGGTGATGTTTTCCGGAATGTCGCTCTTGCCGCCAAACTGATCCTTATCCGGGATCTTCAACATCGCGTACCAATAAATCGCCGGATAATATTGTGCGGCGGCGGCGTCGTTCGCCGCTGGCACGGCGGTCAGATCAAGCTGTTGCCCGGGGACGGCGTCGACTTTCGGCGAATCGATCAGTCCATAACCGCGGACCCAGACCTGATATCTCGCCTTTGGCAAATCGGGGACGACGTAGCGGCCCTGATCGTCGGTCACGACCATTTTGGCGTACCGCGTCGGCAGGTCGCGGGTTTCTGCGATCACCCAGACACCGGCTTCCGGGCCGTGCGGACCGGCGACCACCCCGCCGATGTCGTCGCCATCGATCGCCACGCGAGTCTGGGCCTCGAGCCGCGCTGGGTTTGCGAGCAAAAATCCGGTAACGGCAAAAACTGCCACAAAAAACGCCCGCTGCATCGCAATTCCTCCCTTACCCGAACTGATCTTCTTCGGATCAGCGATTGTCGAATTCGTTTATCCGTTGCCCACTCACACCCCGTCCAGTGTCGCCTTCACGCGCTCCGGTGTAAATGGAACGGTGCGCAGCCGCGCGCCAGTCGCGTCGAATACCGCATTGGCGAGCGCCGCGGCAACCGTCGTGCAGGCCGCTTCGCCGGCGCCGAGCGGTGGTTCGGTTGGCCGGTCGATCAGCACGATGTCGAGCTTGGGAACGTCCGGAAAGCGCAGGATCGGGTAGCTGCTCCAATCGACGCTCGTGACCCGCGAGCGATCGAACTGCACCTCCTCCATCAGCGCACGGCTGAGTGTTTGCAGGATGCTGCCTTCGACCTGCGCCCGCGCGCCGTCGGGGTTGATGTTCTGGCCACAATCGAACGCGCAAGCCACTCGCTCGACTTTGATCCGGCCGCTGGAGCGTTCGACCGCAACCTCCATGCCCATCGCCACATAGCTCTCGCTGTGTTTGTAATGGACATAGGCAAAGCCGCGACCATGCGCGAGCGCTGCATTCCGGTTCGGTGAAGGCGACGGCCGCGATTGCCAATTCATCAGCGCGGCGGCGCGCCTGATTGCCTCGGCCCCGCGTTTGTCCTCCAACCCGCGCAGCCGGAATTCGACCGGATCGAGCCCGGCCGCGGCTGCAAGCTCGTCGGTAAAGCTTTCGACGGCGAAACAATTGGCCGGCTTGCCGGGCGAGCGGATCGGTGCGGGACGCAGCGGCGTATCTTTGAGCCAATGGACCAGCACCTGAACATTGTCCGCGGCATAGGGCGGATCGGTATTCTGCGAGATCAATCCCGGCTGCAGCCCGCGCACATCGTCGAGCCCGGCCGCTGCCGGCGCCAGTAGCGGAATATCCGGCAAGCCCGGCGTCGTTTGCGGCAGCCACATTTCGGTGCGCCAGGCGATGATGCGCCCGCTTGGATCGACCGCGCCTGAAATATCGAGGAGCTGCGGCGGACCTTTTGGATCCCAGCCATGTTCATCCTCGCGCGACCATTGCACGCGCACTGGACGGCCCACCGCGCGCGCGAGGATCGCGGCGTCGGCGGCGGCGTCTTCATGACCGTTCATGCCGTAACAGCCGGCGCCGTCGAGGTAGATGAGCCGCACCGTTTCCTCGGGCAAACCGAGGAAGCGCGCAAATGTTTTACGATTGCCATGCGTGCCCTGTGATGCGGTCCATATTGTCGCGGAATCATCGGTCACGTCGGCAACCGCGCAGGACGGGCCGATCGAGGCGTGGCTTTGCATCGGCCAGAAATAAGTGGCGCTGCGCGCCATAGCCCCTGATGGATTGGCGCCTGGTGGATTGCCGACCGGGCCCGGTCCACGGGTCACCAACACCTCATCGGTGATGTCGCGATCGCCGCGCAGGGTTGCGGCGAGCTTGTCTTGCTCCGGAAGGCCGGACCAGGACGTCCATTGCGCGCGCAAAGCACGGGACGCCCGCACCGCCGTCCATTCATCGTCGGCGACGACGGCGAGAAAATCCTTGATCCGCACCACCTTCGCGCCAGGGAGATTTTTGATCGAGGCTTCGTCGACCGCGATCAGTTTGGCGCCGATCGCCGGTGGCCGGATCACGCGCGCATGAACCATGTCCGGTAGACTAAAATCCTGCATATAGGTGAAAGTGCCCGTGCATTTCGCGGGCACGTCCGGCCGCGGCAGCGGCCTGCCCACCAATGTGTAGGTCGCGGGATTTTTGAGCGGCGCTTTGGGATTGAGCTTGAGATTGAAGCTGCGGGTGCCGATGAGGTCGGCAAAACGAATTCCCGCGCCGCCGTTTTTGGGCCGAACCTGGCCATCGGCTGCAACAAGATCCTCGGCGGCCATGTTGAGCCGTTGCGCGGCAAGCGCGATGAGCGCTTCGCGCGCGGTCGCCGCGGCGCGCCTGATCTGCATGCCGCCGCGCTGAATGCCGTTCGATCCCGACGTCCGCCCCTGGTCCGGCGTGAGCGCGGTGTCGCCTTCGACATAGTTGATCTTCTCGACGCCGATGCCGAGCTCCTCACCGGCGATCTGGCGCATGGCGATGCGAAGACCCTGGCCGAGATCCACTTTGCCGCAAAACAGCGTCACGGTGCCGTCGCCATCCACGGCAAGGAAGGAATCCAGCTCATTGGGATCGAGCATTCGCGGCGCCGACGTGGTGCCTTCGGCGTGGGTTCGCAAACCGGCGAGCGCAAAGCTCACCGTCAGCGCACCGGCTTTGAGCATTGTGCGGCGCGTGAGCGCCCGCGCTGCAAGTGCTGCTGTAACTGCCGACATGTCAGCCTCCCTGTCCCGAGGCCGACATCACGGCGCGGATGACGCGTACATGCGTTCCACACCGGCAGAGATTGCCGGCGAGCGCGGCGCGGATGTCGTCTTCTGTCGGTTTCGGGTTTTCAGCGAGAAGCGCGGCGGCGCTGATGATGATACCGCTGGTGCAGTAGCCGCATTGCGGCACCTGCTCTTTGATGAAAGCCGCCTGTACCGGATGCGGCGCCGCAATCGATCCGAGCCCTTCGACGGTGACGACCGACTTGCCTTTAGCATTTGCAATCGTCTCAAGGCAGGATCGCGTTGGGCGTCCGTCGAGGAGCACGCCGCAGGCGCCGCACTGGCCGAGACCACATCCGAATTTAGTCGCGGTGAGCCCCAGCCCGCGCAAGCCGTAAAGCAGCGGCTGATTGGGATCCGACGACTCGATTGTCCGCTCGACCCCGTTGATACGAACCCGGTAGCTGGCCATCTCGCTAGCCATTTGTGGGACCTTTTGTTGGCGTGCGCCTATAGCAGCTTTACAGAAATCGCAGCTTCTCGGAACTGTCCCCAAAGCAAGCGAGAACTGCGTTTGTGGCACATGCCGCGCTGCAGCCTCCCGGAACGCCACGGGTGTTTCCGTTTGGATTTCGAACTCGATCAACGGACAAACCGCTCGCTCGTTATCGTCGCTGTGCCGATCCACCGGGGAGATGGGCCACGACTGTGCCGGCAAATTCTTGAAGGCGAGGACGCTGACGGAGTTTTGATCTCGGCTCAAGCATCGAGTCCAGACGCATCCCGCATCGCAATATTTCCCGTATTCAATCTCGTAAAGGACGCAAAGCGGATGTGGCGCAGACATTCGCGCTCACGCCTCTCGAGGTCAAACGGGAATAAATTTCGCTGAGCTCAGATCGCCTCGGCAGGAAATCGCGATGAATTTTTAATAACGCGATTGTGAGGAAAACTTGAAACAGCGTCGACCAAGTGGTGCAGTTTTAGAAAAACACCTCGCAAAAATCGTCGCGCGGTCCTCTGCGAAGCGCATATACGTTTTTCGCTGCAACGAGAGTGGCCTTTACGCATTCACCACCGATCGCGAAGGTCGCATGCTGCCTTCGCAGATGTATCCGCAAATCACTTGGCGATTTGAGCACACAGTGATGTTTAGTTTGGACGGAAATTCATGGCGCGACCAAATTCTGAGAGTGACACTTGATGGCGTCGCAGAACGGGGTTTTCATCTGATTCATGCGGCGGTCTACGGAGAATTGCTTGGCTTCATCGCACAGCATTCGGTAGCGGCTACTTGATTCCCATTTGCAGGTTGCAAACACGACACAACGCTCGCTTTGCGAGAACAGCATGGAGATTACCGCCCCCCAGCGGGCGCTCGCCGCGTGCAATCGCGCGGATTTTGAAGCAAGCGGTGAGACATGCGGATTGATCCTAGCTGCAATAAAAAAAACCAGGAATAAAACGCGACGAATTCCAATCATCGCGGTCATGGGGTTGATACCGCCGCTCAACGGCTTGCGACTCTTTGAAGCCGCCGCCCGTTGCGGCAGTTTTAAACTCGCCGCGCAGGAATTGAAGCTAACGCCGGGGGCAGTCAGCCACGGCATCAGCTCGCTTGAACAATGGCTTGACGTCGAACTTTTTGATCGTAAGCGCGACTTAGTCCTTACCCCGGCCGGACTCGACTATCTATCGTATATCGGCGAGGCGATGTTGATGATCGCGAAGGGTACTAACGAGCTGTTGACGATCACGAAGGGTACCACCGAAGAACCGGCCACTGATCAGAACGCGCAGGATTCGGCCGCGCCACCGTCCGATTAAAGACTGCCAGCCCAGGCGGAGCCCAGCACATCATGCGCGGGCGCAAACGCGCAATACAACACCGTTTAGGTTGTTATTTGAGCATGATCTTTTCCGAAAACCGGCATCCACTTTTCGGGATCATGCTTTAGCCTCACAGCCACGGCATCAGCGAGGCGTGGATCACGTCAGCCACGCCCTCGCCGCCGACCGAGCGGATGGCGAGATCGACCTCGTCGAGTCCGAAACGGTGTGTCGTGATCAGCTCGAGCGGAAAGCGCTTGGAGGCAAGCTGTGCTAATGCGAGCTCGCAGGCTTTGTAGCTGTGACCGCGCGCGCTCTTCATGGTGATGAATTTCACCGTGAACTTTTCCAGCGGGAAGTTCGGGAACTGCGCCATCTCGCCCTGGGCGACGATCACCCCGCCTTTGCGTTTGAGCGCCTCGATACCGAGCAGCATCGGAATGGTGCCGGCGCCAGCGGTGCAGTCGAGCGAGACATCGACGCCCTTGCCGCCGGTGATCGCCATGATGCGGGCGAGCGGATCCTCCTTGTTGACGTCGATGACGTGATCGGCGCCAAGCTTCTTGGCGACGTCAAGCCGCGCTTTGTCCTTGGACGTGCCGGTGACGATGATCAGGGAGGCGCCGGCTTGCTTGCAGATCACGGTCTGCGACAAGCCCTGTTGCCCGGGACCCTGGATCAGCACTGTTGAATTGTAGCCGACGCCGCCGTCGAACAGCGACCACTCGACGCCGTTGGCCATTGGCGTCACCAGCCCTGCGAGCTCCGCGGTGACGCCCTTCGGCACGTGATGCACGACCGCATTCCACGGCAGGTAGACGTATTGGGCGAAGCCACCCCACAGATGCGGCGCCCGTTCCGCCGAGGTGTAGCCATAGCGGATGGCGTCGGGGTTGGTGCGCCAGTTGGTGTTCTCGCAATGCCGGTATTGTCCGGCATGGCACCACTCGCATTTGCCGCAGCTGACATAGTGTTCGACAAAGACGAGATCGCCCTCCTTGAACCCCTTGCGGCGGGTGAATTCGTGTCCGGCTTTGGCGATGGTGCCGATGTTCTCGTGGCCCATGATCACCGGCGCGTTCGACGGCGGATGCTTGTAGAGCTTGACGTCGGTGCCGCAGATGCCGCCGACTTCCATCTTCATCAGCGCGGCATCCTCCGGAATGTCCGGCATGGGAAATTCCTGCAGCTCGGTCCTGCTGGGTCCGACCCGCACTGCCGCCAGTACTTTCTCCGTCACGGCCAATTCCTTTCCGCCGTCATGGCCGGACTTGTTCCGGCCATCCACGCCTGCGTTAACTCAGGTGTATAAAGACGTGGATGCCCGGGACAAGCCCGGGCACAATGGCTTGCCATGCTTGACTTTACCACGAAAAGCCCCGATCGCGCTGGAGCGCTGGCACGCGTGCGCGGCTGGACGAAAGCGCGCTTTGCGCTCACTGACGACGAAACGGTGATGGTATCGGAGCTCGCTTGCAGTGTCCCCGGCTGTCCGCCGATCGAGACGCATGTGGTGTTCTGGACGG
>JBAQBC010000284.1:0-1615 GCA_049286035.1 Xanthobacteraceae bacterium | reverse complement strand
ATGCTCGATGTCGGCACGTTGACGATCGAGAGCGCGTGCTGCTTGTGGGCGCGGGCATAGCGCAGCGAAGCGAGCGTGTCGGCGGTTTCGCCCGATTGCGACACGCAGATCGCGAGGTTTCCCGGTTTGAGCGGCACGTCGCGATAGCGGAATTCCGATGCGATATCGACCTCGACCGGAAGATGCGCGAACTGCTCGAACCAGTAGCGCGCCACGAGACCCGCGTAGTAAGCGGTGCCGCAGGCGGCGATGGAGATGCGATCGAGCTTTCGAAAGTCGAATGGCAGTTGCATCGGCAGGTCGACGCGGCCCCCCGCCATGTCGAGATAATTGGCGAGCGTGTGGCCGACCACTTCCGGCTGCTCATGAATTTCCTTGGCCATGAAATGGCGGTGGTTGCCCTTGTCGATCAACAGCACCGAGGCCTGCGATTTGATGGTCGCGCGCTGCGCGACTTTGCCGCTGCTGTCGTGAATCTCGGCGCCTGTGCGCGTGACGACCACCCAATCGCCGTCTTCCAGATAGCTGACTTGGTCGGTGAACGGCGCCAGCGCGATCGCGTCAGAGCCGACATACATCGCGCCGTCGCCGAAGCCGACGGCGAGCGGGGAGCCTTTGCGCGCGCCGACCAGGAGATTGTCTTCGCCGGCGAACAAGAACGCCAAGGCAAAAGCGCCGCGCAACCGCGGCAGAGTCGCCTTGACCGCCGCGACGGGTGACGCGCCGCGCTTTATTTCTTCGGTGACGAGATGGACGATGACTTCGGTATCGGTCTCGGTCGAGAACTTGACGCCCTTGTTCTCAAGTTCGCGCCGCAACTCGGCGAAATTCTCAATGATGCCGTTGTGCACGACCGCGACTTTTTCGGTGGCGTGCGGATGGGCATTGTTCTCGGTCGGGCGGCCATGAGTCGCCCAGCGGGTATGGCCGATGCCGATTGTGCCGTTAAGCGGCTCGTGTGAAAGCCGGGTCTCAAGATTCTTGAGCTTGCCCTCGGCACGCCGCCGCGTGAGCGTGCCGTTTTCCAGCGTCGCGACGCCCGCGGAATCGTAGCCCCGATATTCGAGGCGCTTGAGCGCATCGATCAAATGCGGCGCCGCCGCCTCGCGTCCGATGATTCCGATAATTCCGCACATGCCAGATATCAGGTAGCAGAAAATCAGGCATCGAGGGCCGAAAAAGTTTGGTACTGTTACCAGTTACCTGATCCCTGATTTCCTGATCCCGCGCGATTCCACGGCGGCGGGAAGCGGCGGACCGGCATTAGGAGAGTTACCGAGAGTGCCGACTCTCTGCTATGATCTAAAATCATGCGGCAGCTTATGAACTTTATTGTCGCGATCGGACTGATCTGCGCCGGTCTCTACGTTTTGTATGAGGAGCTGTTTGTCAGATATTCAGGTATTCACGGCCGTTACGGGCCTTTCGGGGTAGGTCTGGCTTTATTCGGTAGCGTCTCGGCCCGTTAGTCCTTAAGCGACTCTCCCGCGAGGAGTAGCGGCAGTGTTCTCGGACACTGCGTTAAGGCGCCGGGAATCGGCGTTCTGATTTTATACGCCGCGACGGCGGAGCCAGACTTGAAACCAGATTAGCCCGATAATCAATAAACCGATGA
>JBAQBC010000283.1:0-2414 GCA_049286035.1 Xanthobacteraceae bacterium | reverse complement strand
AGATCAAACCTCATTCGCGAGACGCCACGGCATTGATCGAACCCATCTCAATCAGATTTTGAACAGGAAAAAACAAATAAATAGGGCCGTTATGAAGGCTCTTGGGCTTCGAAAAGTATACGCCCCTAAATGACCGCTCGCCGCTTCCCGCCGCCTCGGTCAGTCCGTCAAGTCACGCGCGAGGCGGAGGAGGATTGGGGGCGGTGAGCGAATGCCACAGTGGTCTCCGGTCTCCGCCAACCATTCGGTAGCGGACATGGCCTAAAAGATCAATTTGTTGACCTAAAACAATAAAGAAATTGGGCGGTGGTTTTTCCATATTGCGGGTATGCACATTGATTGGACGACCGTCGCAATGGTGATCGGTCTATTGGCCTTGCTGGTCGCGTTCCTTTTCTACGCGCGCCGTGACCATGCCTAAAGCGCCGTGACAGAACGCCGCTTTCCGCCGCCTTGGTCAGTCGAGGAATTGGACGCCTGCCTGCCGCATTGAAACGCACGTTCACGCCACGCTCCTGCTCTCGTCGATAGCGACTTGGCCCGGCAGCCCTGGCGGTCGAATCCCGGCGCCCTCCTTCACCAGACAAAGGTAGTACCCGCGGTCTTCGCAGCGCCACACCCCAGCCTTCTCGATCTCTCTATCCTCGCGTCGGCGCTCGAAGCGCTCGCCCCAGCCGCGCGCCACCCATCCGATGGCCAGGCCGATGAGCAGAGCCAGGCCCAGGGCTAGCTGAATCTCGAGAGGTGTCGTGAAGCTGGTCATAATCCGATCCTCCTGCCTTGATAGCCTCAGCTCACCAATCGTCTGCGCGATTCACCTCATGTAGTGGCACGCGCGCCTTGACCGCGCGCCTGACCATGTCTTTCGTTCCGCCGCCGCCCGTAAACGCCACGACCAGATCGGGCTTGCCTTCGTCGAGCATCCGCTGATTGCGCAGTGGGCCAGATTTCTTGCCGAGTTCGTCCCACTCGCCCTGCGGGACCTCATACGGCTCGCGCGGGACGCCCCTGCACCGCGCCCAAGCATCAGCCATCCTGTCGGCGCCGCGCGCGTTACCGTGGATCAGCACCGTGAAGGACTTTTCGGTGTGCAGCCGATCCAGCACGCTGATCATCAGCCCCACATCGTCGAAGTCGCGACCGCCACAGACGAGAACTCTCATCTCCCCAGCCCCGGGCCATTCTCAATATCAGTGTAAATGCTACGGCCCGAAATGCAGCCTTAGGAGCGCGATTTCCACTTAATTCTGACGTCGCGGCCTGGTCGCTTTCCGGTAGGGGCGGTTTTGCGTTGTCAGTCCCTTCAGCGCCCCGCCCGCAATGAGCGAAATCACACCGGCCAACAACTCGCTTACGTCTATTTCGAGGCTGAGCCGGGGCGGCGATCAGCGGCTAAGTTGCTGACGCGCGATGAGGGACGGCGGATGGCTGCGAATATCGCCAAGCTGCCGAAGCTACTGCGGCAGCATAATTCCTAACGCGTGACTACGTGCGCGACAGGGGCATTCGCAACGATCGTGTCGCTGGCCCTATAAGCAACCATCGCAGCGGCCGCTGTGATAGCGACAGCAAAGGCCAGAAATAACCAACCTACGGTATCGATTTGGGGTTCGCGCTCTGGGTCGCGCGCCTCGTGTAAGTCTGACATCGCAGACCTCCTACGCGGCCACTCACCCAGGCTAAAATTAGCATGATCCGCGTGGCGACCATCTTTGATTTTGATCAAGGAGATCAAAACCTAGATGCAGATAGGGGCTTCGCCCGGCGTACATCCGGCCAAGGCCCGCCCGCCGCTTCCCGCGCCCGATTTCCTTTGCCGCTGGTCGTCTTTTAAGCATAATGCGACCAGTTGGCTGATGGGACAGGGGAAAATGCCCATGAAATCGAGACACCTTAAGCTGGTCAATCGCACTGTTTTGCGACCAGTCACCGATAAAGGCCGTGATCCGACGGCGGGTCGCCAATCGAATACGGCCTATCGGGTCCGTGAACACCTGACCGAGGCGGAAATGGACAGGCTGCTGGCGGCGCTCAAGCGCAATCGGCACGGCCACCGCGATTGGCTGATCGGCCTCATGATCTACCGTCATGGCCTGCGCGTGAGCGAGGCATGCGACCTCCGGTGGGATGATCTCGACCTCTCCAAGCGCACCATCATTGTGCGCCGCCTCAAGGGCAGCAATGACAGCACGCATTACCTGGAACGCGATGAGCTGGCCGCTCTGAAGGCGCTACAGCGCCATTACGCCAAGCAGAGCATCAAGTCGGCTTGGGTGTTCGTCAACGAGCGCGGCGAGCCGTTCGGCCGCATGGGCATTGCGCGCATGATCGAGCGAGCCGGTGAGACCGCCAAGCTGGCGTTTCCGGTTCACGTCCACATGGTCAGGCATTCGACCGGATACGCGCTGGCCAAC
>JBAQBC010000282.1:0-1990 GCA_049286035.1 Xanthobacteraceae bacterium | reverse complement strand
CCGCGGCCGCCGACAAGATTCCGCTCGACAAGCTCAAGGCGCCGAAGGGTTTTAATCTCGAACTCTATGCCAGCGGCATGCCGAATGCGCGTTCGCTCGCGCTCAGCGATAAGGGCACGGTCTTTGTCGGCTCGCGCTTGCAGGACAAGGTCTATGCCATCACCACGGACAAGGACGGCAAACGCAAAGTCCATGTTCTGGTCTCCGGGCTCTATCGCCCGAATGGCGTCGCCTTCAAAGACGGCACGCTCTACATCGCCGAACTTTCGCAAATTTCGAAGATCGAGCACGTCGACGACAAGCTGGACGCGTCGCCCAAGCCGACCGTCATCTACAGCGACCTGCCGAAGGACGAAGCGCACGGCTGGAAGTTCCTGGCGATTGGTCCCGACAACAAGCTGTATGTGGAAATCGGTCAGCCGGGCAATAACGTCCTGCATGACAAGGATCACGGGCAAATTCGCCGCCTCAATCTCGACGGCAGCGGCGCCGAAGTTGTTGCATTCGGCGTTCGCCACAGCGTCGGCTTCGACTGGAATCCAAAGAACAAAGACTTCTACTTTACCGACAACGGCCGCGATTGGTTCTCCGAAGATCTGCCTAACGACAAGCTCAATCGCGTTGCCAAGATCGGACAGGACTTCGGCGAGCCGTATTGCCATCAAGGCAATATTCCTGACAACGACTTCGGCTGGGGGCGGAGCTGCAGCGAATTCGTGCCCCCGGTCGCGTTGCTCGGTCCGCATGCCGCGGCCTTGGGCATGCGCTTCTACACCGGCACTATGTTTCCGGCCGAATACCGCGACCAGATTTTTATCGCCCGCCATGGTTCGTGGAACAGGACCGTCAAATTCGGCGGCGATATTGCGGTCGCCAAACTCAACAAAGACGGCAGCGTGAAATCGGTCGAGCCCTTCGTCACCGGCTTTCTGCAGAACAACAACTATGTCGGCCGGCCGGTCGACATCATGAACATGCCGGACGGCTCGATGCTGATCTCCGACGATTGGAACGGCGCGGTCTATCGCCTGAGCTACGGCCCGAGCAAGAAGGTCGCCGGCCGCTAGACGCAACGATCGAACAAAACGGCCGAGGGCGAGACACCGCCCTCGGCATTTTGATTCAAGGAGGGCAGACTTGCGAAAGTTAATTACAGTGCTGTTGCTGACCTGCTTCGCGGCGCCGGCGGCGTCGGCGCAGACAGTCGAACAGCAGTTGCCGACCTGTCTTGCCTGTCATGGCGAAAACGGCCAGTCGCAAACTCCCGACACGCCCTCGCTCGGCGCCCAGCAGAGCTTTTACGTGACGGTCCAGCTTCTCATGTTCCGCGAGCACATGCGCGTCGCCGATCCCATGAACTACCTGGCCAAGGGGATGAGCGACGACGATCTGCGCAAGTTTGCCGAGATCATTGCCAAATTGCCGGCGCCGCGCCCGCCTGACGGGCCGGTCGACGCCGCGCGCATCGAACGCGCCAGCGCGCTCGTTGCGCAAAATCGCTGCAATATCTGCCACACCGCGACTTTTGCCGGCCAGGACAATGTTCCGAACATCGCCGATCAGCGCGAGGATTATCTGGTCAAGGCACTGCGCGGCTATAAGGACAATTCCCGCCACGGCTACGACGCCACCATGGCGGAGGTGATGCAGCCGATCAGCGACGATCAGATTTTGGATCTCGCCTATTACATCGCGCGGGTGGGAGCGGCTGCGCGGTAAAGTTCTACGAGCGCTTGCGCGGCGACCAGCCATAAACGCGCGCGAGCGTGCCGCCCATCAGCTTGACCTTGTCGCTGTCCGAGATGCGGTCGGTCGCGCGGAACGCATCCACACCCTGCGCGTAAGTGAGAAATTTCACCGCGCGGGTCCAGTCGGTACCCCATAGGCAACGGTCGATCCCGAATGCGTCGATGATGCGGCAGACCGGATCCCAGATGTCCTTATAGGGAAACGGTTGGTGCGACAGTGTGCAGGCGCCACTGATCTTGAT
>JBAQBC010000281.1:0-3086 GCA_049286035.1 Xanthobacteraceae bacterium | reverse complement strand
GTCTTGTCCAGTCTTCGCTCGAGCACCGCGACCGCACTTGCGGCCGCCTTGACTTGGGCGTCGGCAATCGCGCGCTCTTCGCGTGTCGGGCCAGCGACCGCCGCGGCATGATTCGCTTGCGCCTCGGCAACATCGGCACGGGCGGTTGCGGCGTCGTGCTCAGCCTGATCGAGGTCCTGCTGCGACGCCGCATTGTTAGGCACCAGTTGCGCCTTTCGCGCGAGCTCGCTCTGTGCATAGTCCAGGCCCGATTTTGCCTTGTCGATCGCCGATGCCAATGATGCGACCTCTTCGGCGCGGGTTCCGGCGTAGACATGATCGCGCTGGGCCGATGCGGCGTCGAGCGCTGCCCGCGCCTGGACGACCGCCGCACTCAACTCGATCGCGGAGAGCTGAGCCACCACATCGCCAGCCCTGATATGGTCGCCCTTTTGCACATTGATAGTGACGAGTTGCCCGCCGACCTCGGGCGCAACGCGAATCTCGGTTGTTCGCACAACGCCCACGAGAGTCGCGGTCTCTTTGCTGTGCCATAGCGCGTATCCGCCTGCGCCAAGCGCGATGAGAACGAGGCCAAGCACAGCCTGCGTGCGGCTAAGCATGCAACCGCCTCCGCGTGACGACATGGGATGACATTACCGCGAGCAAGAAATAGACAATGGCCAGCAGCCAGAGCCCGCGCCAGTCGTGCACAACCTCCGAGAGGCTTGCTCCAAGCTGGTCGATGCGCACGAGGCCGTCGATCGCGAAATCGGCCGGGAACACGTAGCCGGCGGCGAGAACCGGCCTCGGGATCGCTTCGCGTGGCCAGGAGAAACCGGCCAGGAAAAACTGCGGCAGGCTGGTGGCGAGAAAGACAAGCGTCGGCGTCTCGGGGCGCGTGAACCAGGCGCCGGCGGCCTGGCCCATGAAGCTCGTGGCCAACACGAAGATTGATGCGAGCGCGAACACTTGCAAGGGTTGGCCGAGCGTGGAAAAGCCGTAGAAGCGCGGCAGCACGACGAAATAAAGTGCGAGCGCCGGTAAGTAGATCGACAGATGCGCGACCCCGCGGCCGAGCACGCTTGCGAACGCGCCGCCGGTGCGGCGCTCCGCCAATGCGACGACGGTCAGCAGCGACGCGCCGATCAGCAGCATCTGCTGCAGGATCAGCACGAAGGCCGCGGGCACGACGTAGCTGGCATAGCCGCCGACCGGATTGAAGATTGGCTGCAGCAAGATGTCCGCAGGGCTCGACGCCGCGAGCGCCGCCTTGACTAGGCTGCCGTCGGTACGCGCGCCGCCGGCGGCAAGATCGGCGGAAAGGGTATTGATTGCAACGGAGATCCCGCTGCTCAGCGTTCTGAACAAGAAGAAGTAGGTTGCATCGGCGTAGACGGGAAGGTGAACGGTAGTGCCCTTGAGAACGTCGCGCTCCGTTTGCGGCGGGATGCCAACTACGGCGAATGCGTTGCCGCGGTCGAGCAGGGCGTGTGCCTCTGCCAGCGTTTCAGCGCGGGCCACCACCTTGACGGCGCCGCTCGCATCCAGCGTTTGAACGATGTTCCGGCTGAGCTCGCTCAGGTCGTTGTCGACGACCACGATCGGAATCTTGCGCAAGATTTGATTGAGATATGGCTGCGGGTAATAAACACCATAGACAAGCGGCGCCAGCACCAGAAGGATGAAGGCTCCGCGGGTCCCCAGCACCCGCTGCCATTCGGCGGCGAAGGCTCCGCCGATGCCGCGCATTGACGCTCGCGCCCATGCAACGGTCGTAAGCTCTGCCGCGGCCGTGCGCGCGGCCAGGGCGGGACCAACCGCGCGCAGGCGAAAGATCGCGAGCAGCGAGTAGAGTGCAGCAAGTGCCGCGAGCACCGCGAAAGGCCGCGCCGAATCCGCTAATGGCAATCCGCGTGCGGCCTGCCCGAGCAGGATCGCCATGTACCAGCGCAGCGGCAGGATCGCGCCCCAGGAGAGCGCAAATGCATTCATGCCCAGGACTGGAAAGCCTACGCCGACGTAGCCAAACGCGGGTGAGACAACGAGACCGGTGAGTCCGAGGCCGGTCGCGAGATCACGCACCAAAAGCTGTAGCAGCGCTCCAAGCGCCAGATAACTGATGATGAGCAGCGAAGCTGCGACCACCATCATCGGCAAGTTGCCCTTGAACGGTATTCCGAGAATTCCCTCCAGGATGAGCGGTACCGACAGCATGATCAGGAAGAAAATACCGAACAGGGGTGCAAGCTTGCCAGCGAGCGCCACGATCGGGTTTCCGCCAGCGCAGACGAGCCAGCTGCGCATGCTGCGCCTGCGGAACTCCGAGCCCACCGCGTAACCTGCAGCGAGGGTGACGATGACGTGCAGCACCATTGGCAGCAGCGTGCGCAGCAGGAACTGCGCATAATTCTTCTCCGGATTGACCAGCACGATCGTCTCAGCAATGAGCGCGCCGATGCGTGATGGCTTTGGTGCGGCAGGCGCCGCTGCACGAGTCGCTGCAGCGCTGAGACTGTCGCTCAGGCTGCTCGCGGCAACCCCGGCGGCCGTAAGGAACTGCTGGTTATAGAAGGCGACGACCTGCGGCCGTCGGTCAGCCTTCAGATCGCGTTCGAAATTGGCCGGCACATATACGGCGCTGATCGCTTCACCAGATCGTATCGCGCGCACGGCTGCGGTAAGGTCGCCGGCTCGTTCGACAATGTTCAGTCCCGGCGAGGCCGCCACGCTCTCGGCGAAGGCGCGTGAGGTGTCCGATCGGTCCGCGTCGACGACCACCACGCCGAGCCCGCGGATCACAGGATGGCTGAACACCGCGCTGAGCACGACGAACGCAAACAGCGGCACACCGAAGATCAAGATCAGCGCCACGCGATCATGGAACAGCCAGCGCAATTCGCGCCGCGCGACTAAAAGGAATCCGGGTTTCGCCGGCCGTCTCATTCACGCGTCCGCCAATCCAGATAGGCGCTCATGCCGGGACGCAATTCGGGAACCTTGTCGACGGGATAGGCCCGGATCGAGAATGTCCGCAGGTCGAAATCGCCGGTGGCGCGCGTGGCGCGCCAGCTCGCATATTCGCCCTTGGTGGCAATGAGCTTGAC
>JBAQBC010000280.1:0-8026 GCA_049286035.1 Xanthobacteraceae bacterium | reverse complement strand
GTGTAAGCTTTCCACGTGTTTGAATGGGCGTGAGAGGAGTGGGTCATGATCAGTTTTCTTATGCCTGTGGCGTTCGTTGTATTGTTGTTGACCCCCATAGCGGCGACTGCCCAAGACCAGCGGCAAGATACGCCAGGCCAGTTCGACTTTTACGTACTGTCGCTATCATGGTCACCATCGTTCTGCGCCGCGGCAGCCGAGCGCGGCAGGGGTCGAGCGGCAAATGCTCAGTGCGGTGTTCGGCCTTATTCGTTCGTAGTGCATGGCCTATGGCCGCAATATGATAAGGGCTTTCCGGAATACTGTCAGTTGCCGGCGCCGCGCCTCGACCGAAGTATCGTCGCTTCTATGCTCGATCTGATGCCGGCGCCGCATCTGATCTTCAACGAGTGGGATCGCCACGGCACCTGTTCAGGTCAGACGCCGCGCGCCTATTTCGAGACGGTGCGCAAGGCCCGCGCAGCGGTAAAAATCCCACCCGACTATACTGATGTCCAAGAGCCACTCAGCGTTACGCCGCGCGATGTCGAAGACGCGTTTATTAACGCCAATCCCGGTCTGTCGCCACGCGCGATTGCTATCGGTTGCGCTCGCAAGCGCTTAACCGAAGTGCGACTGTGTCTATCTAAGGATCTGCAATTTCGCGATTGCTCGGGGATCGCTAAGCGCAGCTGCCGACGCGACCAACTCGTCATGCCACCAACGCGCGGCGAGTAGCGCGACCGACTTGAACCATGGCGCCGCTCAGCAATGTCCGCTTTTGGGGGCAAAGCGGACATCGGGCGGACGCAACTCAATGTCTGCTTTTGACCCAAAGCGGAAGTCGCACGGTGCGATTTGCTGTATTGCAGAACGTCGGGCAAGGTGGTCCACGCGGCCGACCTCAAACAAGATTGAATGGCCTTTTGCCTTAGAGAGAGACCGGTCAGAAGCTCCACGACAGTGCACCCACATTGGACGCACGCTCCAGCGTTGCGATGGAATCGAACAGGGCCGCTGGCCGGTTCTGCCGCAGGCCGGCCGTAATCGTCTCGAACTTCTCGCGCAATCCGGTGCGGTCCAAAGGCTGCTCGGGTGCGCCGGGGAAATGCTCCATCTCCTCCACGAGCTCACGGCCATCCTTCAGGTGGACCGTCACGCGGCTGCCCAATAAATTCTTCGCGGGCGTGTGTTCGCGCAATTCGAGCTTCACTTTCCGGCAGAGCTCGCGAATCTCCCGGTCGTTGAGCGACGTTTCTGAAAATGCGCTCGGGTCGCGCGGATCCAGGAAGCATGCAAGCGCCACGCAGAAAGGCGTGCTGTATTGTGCCATGGCCAGATCGCGCGGCTCGGGGATGTTATGATGACTGAGCATTTTCTCACTGCCCGCGACCGTCACCTCGGCGACGTCGCCGCCGGTAAAGCCGAAACGGCTCTTCAGCAAAAGGACGGCGGTGACCGGCACATGCGCCGTAATGTGGCACGAATAGCGCTTGAACATAATGCGCGCCGTCTTCCACGCCTCGCCCAGGCCCGCCCTGAGACGGCTTTCGTCGCCATCGCGACAAAAGACATTGAGGAAGCCGAACTTGCCTTCGAGGATGGTTGCTGGCCCAGCAAAACCGTCGCGGGCCAGCATCGCCGCCATCACACCGGATTGCGTACCGTTTCCGAGGTGCAGCCGCTTCACCGTCCCGCCACCCGACTTCGCAAATTCCAGCAGCCCGGACGACAGCGAGCCGGCAATTCCGAGCGCATTGGTCATTTGCCCGACGTTCAATTTCAGCAGCCGACCCGCGACGATGGCGCCGCCGAACGGTCCGGTCACGCCAGGTGCGTGGAATCCGAGTTTCTCGGTTGTCTCCCGCGCCGCGTCGCCGATCCGGTGCAGCACCTCGAAGCCAGCGACAAAGGCAGTAATAAATTCGCGCCCCGAGGCTTCCATCTCCTCCGCCACAGCGAGCGCAGGCGGCAGCAATGACGCACCCGGATGCACGCCCACGCTCGGGGACACCAGATTGTCCATCTCGAACGAGTGCGCGAACACGCCGTTCACAAGGGCCGCCATCGGCGCATGCGTTTTAAGCGGCGTTCCAAGGACGGTGCTCCGCCCACCTTTTCCATACCGTTCGGCATAGGCGAGCACGGGCTTCGATGAGGGCACCGTGCTGCCGAACGCGCACACCCCGACAATGTCGATGATGCAATCCTTGGCGCGCTCCGCGACGGCTTGCGGGATTTGCTCGAATTGCAGTTTCACCGCGAAATCGGCGAGTGTTTGGGCGGCGGTCATCATGGGTGAGCTCTCGTTGAGAAGATGTCGGCAACGTTCCGCGCGTCGCTTCAGGCGAGCAGCTCGATGGCGACCTCGTCGCCTTGTGGCGCGAGCTTGCTGCCGAGCATCGCGGTGCCGGCGGTAACCTGACCGAAGACTTCGGCTTCGTTCTTGAGCAGGCAGAGCAGGGTCTCATTGTCGTCGTTGTGGCGGACGAATTGAAACGCGGCCTTTTTCACAGCGGTGCCATCGAAGGTCAATTTCGCGAGCATGCCGACCCAATCGCCGTGTTTGATGCCGCCGTGCCCGGTATGAAAGGAGAAGCTGCCGAGACCGTAATAGATCGGCTTCCCGCGATAGCTTTCGACCGGCAGCGAAAAATGCGGCCCGTGGCCGAAGACGACATCAGCGCCGGCGTCGATCGCAGTATGGGCGATTTCCCGCATGTACTGGAAGACGGTCTGATCCACGCCCCAGTGACAGGAGGCGATGACGATATCGCACTTCGCCTTGAGCGCCGCGACGTCTTCGCGGAAGCGCTGCAATGACGGCGGGTCGGCCCAGGTGAGGATTGCCGGCGCCACGCCCGGCCGGTTGAGCGGGATCGCTCCCGGCCCGGCCCGAAACATCGGCACCTGATACGCTGTGTGGCCGCGGATGGTGGCAACGCCCACCGCGTTGTCGGCCGCTTCATGATCGGTCGTCCAGAACACCGAGGTGCGCTGTAGCATGCCGATGTGCAGGCCCTGCCACTCAAGCACGGCCGGTTCGCGCGCCTTTTGCAGAGTGGCGCCTGCGCCCGTATGAGGAATGCCAAGTTGATCCAACCGCGCGATCGACGACAAGATCGGCGCTGTGCCGTAATTGACGTTATTGGCGATGCCGACCGCATCAATGCCCGCAATTTTCAGCGCTTCGGCCGATGCAAGCGGGGCAAAGAAGCCCTCGCGGTCGAACGCGTGGGCGGCGTCCGGCTCGTAGAAACAACATTCGAGATTGCTGAAGACGAGATCAGCCGACTTGAACTCCGTCGCAACCTTCGCGAAAGGGTCCGCAGGGTTCGTGACATTCATCAGGTTCACGTCACCAGTGAGAAGAATTTTCAAGATCATGCGGACGGAATCCCTGTTGTGTGGATTTCAAGGTAGGACGGGATGCAGGCGGACGCGCGCCATTACTCCGGCTTGATATTGGCCGCGCGGATGACTTTTCGCCACTTCTCAATGAAGTCGACAATGAATTTCCCGAAGTCGGCCGCGCCTTTGCCCACCATACGATTCCCCAACTACGCGCTCCGCACGCCCTCCGCGGCCGGAAAGATCACGCGATCGTCGGTGCGGCAATAGCGGTCGGCGAACATGCGCCCGATCGGATGATAGCGATCCACGTGCACGCGCATCTTCTCAGGGTCCCAGAGCTCGTCGCGGATATAGAAATTGATGCCTTCGCCCATGATCAGCACGCGGTCGCCGTTGACCTCGATGGTCTTCCAGGTCTTGCATTCCATCGCAAAGGGCGCGTCGGCAAGCCGCGGCACTGCGATCTTGCTCGCAGGCGCAAGCTTGAGACCGAGATGGTTGGGCTCGCCGATATCAGAGGGAAAGTCGCCGCTTGATTCATGCATCGCGCGCGCCAGCGGATTATCGGTGAGATTGACGACAAACTCCGCCGTTCGTCGGATATTGACGAGGGTGTCCTTGACCCGCCCGTCGGGCCGCTGATTGACCGCGAACATGCAGAGCGGCGGATCCTCGCAGAACACGTTGAAGAAGGAAAACGGCGCCGCGTTCACGACGCCGGTCTGGCCCACGCTGGTCACCCAGGCGATCGGCCGCGGCAGCACAAAGGAGGTCAGCACCTTGTAGCGCTCACGGGGTGAGAGATCTGCGGAGGCATATTCCATGGGAGGGTCCTGGTTGGGGCGGGCTCGTCGCAGGTTAATCGATCATGAGGGAAGGCCAAAATCGAATTGTGGAATTCGATCGGTACGGTTTGCTGTTGCATGGCACTACAGCTCGGTCGTTCATCTAGCGGAACGCAATCCAAGAACTACATACCGCGTGCACCCCGATTGAGCCTGCGTCATCCTTCCGTGAAATACGTCATCGTTTTCCTGCTCCTCATCATAGGGCCGGTGGTCGTTTCCGCGGCGAACTACCTTCTCGGCGAACGTCGCGGAAATTGGCAAACTGCAGATCGGTCCAGCGCGGGACTGTTGCCGAACGCCTCTGAACATCCGGATGCGGTTATCCGGGTTTATGCTGCGCGGGCGGTTCGCTGGCGCGGGATCTTCGCGGTACACAGCTGGATCATCGTAAAAGAGCGAGGGGCTCCCCATTACACCCGTTATGACTACACGGCCTGGGGCGAACCCATTCGAATGGATGGATTTGCTCCGGACGGACGTTGGTTCGGTGCTCTGCCGGAAACGATTGTGAGTGTAGACGGCGAGGATGCTGAGAGGCTGATCCCAAAGATACGCTCCGTTATCGAGAGTTATAGGTTTCGAGCGTACGGCGATTATCACCCCTGGCCTGGTCCAAACTCCAACACCTTTGTGCAAGCTGCTTTGGATGCAGTTCCAGAGCTCAATGCAGTGCTGCCGCCCACTGCAATTGGAAAGGACTATCCGTACCATGGCGAATGGTACGGTCTCACGCCTTCGCGAACTGGAATTTTCCTTAACTTCGCTGGCTATCTCGGACTGAAGATCGGTTGGGTGGAAGGAATTGAACTGAACCTGCTTGGCGGGGTGATAGGAATAGACTTTAGAAGACCAGCCATAAAGTTGCCGGCGGTCGGCCGGTTGGGGGTGCAATTATCGCCGTAAAAGTGGTCCCCCGACTCATACAAGGGAACAGGTGCGGACATTTCAATGTTGTCCTAAGTCGCAAGCGCATAGCCGAAAGCTAAGGACATGAGCCGCGCGTTCGTTAAGGAAGTTGAGGACGAGATTAACGACCTGCCGGATCGACCGGTGTCGACGCATCCCAATTACGTAACGGCGGAGGGGCTCGCTGCGATCGAGCGGACACTGAGCCGTTTCGAAGCAGCAAACAAAGCCGCGATAGCCAAAAACGACCGGACAGCGATGGCGGCTACACAGCGCGAACTTCGCTATTGGATTGCACGACGATCGACCGCAAAAGTCGTCGAACCAACAGCCGATAAAAGTAAAGTACAATTCGGGGCCACAGTAACCGTGCGGCGCGATGACGGCCGGGCGCAAACATTCCGTATCGTTGGTGAGGATGAAGCAGAACCCGCGCGAGGTACCGTATCCCATATCTCCCCCCTCGCTCGCGCTGTACTTGCCGGAATTGTTGGGGAGACTGTAGAGGTCCCCGGCGGAGCCGCGACCATTACGGAAATTAAATAAGGGAATATGTTGGCGACCAGCTGACGTGCAGGTACATTGCAACGAGCCAAATGTCCGCTTTGCCCCTGAAAGCGGACATCGTGGGCGTAGATTTAGTGATTGCTCCCCGGTGGCAGCCGATAAAGCGCGCCGTATTTTTCGTGTAGATAATCAAGATACGGCCTCATTTGCATCAACGCCCCGGTCGCGCGCTCGACGAGATCGTTTGGCGCGAACTTGCTGCCGTGCCGGTAAAGATTATCGCGCAGCCAGGTGTGCAGCGCCCCAAATTCGCCCTTGGCGATTTCGTGCAGGATATGTGGATGCGCCTTGAGCGCGGCCGCAAAGAACTGGGCGGATAAAATATTGCCGATCGTGTAGCTCTGGAATCGACCGCCGATGTAACCGGAATACCAGTGCGCATCCTGCAGACAGCCATCGCGATCATCGGATGGCGCGATGCCAAGATCAGCTCGCATTGCCGCGCGCCAAGCCTCCGGCAGGTCTCTCACACGGAGCTGCCCTTCGAGCATTTTAAGCTCAAGGTCGAAGCGCAGCATGATATGCAGATTGTAGGTCAGCTCGTCGGCGTCGGTGCGAATCAGCGACCGCGCGACCTTATTGATGGCACGATGGAACGCGGCAAGTGGAACACGTGATAACTGCTCTTCAAAAATTCGTTGCAGTTTCGGGTAAAAATACTCCCAGAAACCGCGGCTGCGCCCCACTACGTTCTCCCAGAGCCGCGACTGGCTTTCATGGACGCCGGCCGACGCACCTTGGCCGAGCGGCGTGCCATCGAGCTCTGGACTGATACCTTGCTCGTACATGGCGTGGCCGGCCTCGTGCAGCGTTGAGAACAACGCATCGCCGAGGTCGTTTTCATCAATGCGGGTGGTTATGCGAACGTCGCCGGCCGAAAACCGGGTGCAGAAAGGATGATGGGTGAGGTCGAGGCGACCGCGCTCGATATCATAGCCCAGGCTCTTCGCGGCACGCAGTGCAAAATCAAACTGGGCTGCTTTGGGGAAAGCTTGCCGCAGGCTCGCGTCGTCCGCGGCGGGCTGCTCACAGATCGCACGCACCATCGGGATAAGGTGGAGTTTAAGTTCGTCGAACAGTTCACGAATTAACGCCGCGGTCATACCCTCGTCTGCGTCATCGATGTGCGGATCTGCGACATGGTTGTGGGGCGCAAAATAAGAGGAGTATTCGCGGCTAAGGTCCAGCGTCCGTTCGAGATAAGGAGCCATCGTTGCGAAGTCGTTGCCCGGCCGTGCTCTTGTCCATGCATCATACGAGGTCGAGAAGTGCGCAGTTGCGCGCTCAACATGATCCGAGGGAATTTTGATGTTCTTTTGATAATCTCGACGTGCCACACGGATCAGGCTCGCGTCATCAGAATCGTGTGGCAAGTTTTCGCCATAGCGGATGAGTCCGTCGATTAGCCGGCCGAGCGCCAGCTCGACCGCCCGCTCATGCGCCAGACGGTTGAGCATCGCGAGCTGATGGCCACGAGCGCCGGCCCCGCATTGCGGCATGTAGGTCGCCTGGTCCCAATTCAGAACGTCGCTCGCCGCACCCAGATCGCTGATTTCGCGCAGCCGCCGCTTGAGCTCGATCAGCATTTGCTCCGCAGAGCGGCGGTTGCGCGCAGACTCGCGCGAGGTCATCCGGGAGCGGGCTGCGCGTTTTGGTTTGCGGATCGGTTTCAAGAGCTAGCGCGCCGCCACGACCATGATCTCGACCTTGTAGTCCGGCGATGCAAGCTTGGCCTCAACGGTCGCCCGCGCTGGCGTGTTTCCCGGGGACACCCAGGCGTCCCAGACCGCGTTCATCTCAGCGAAATTGGCCATGTCGGTAATCCAGATATTAGCGGAAAGGAGCTTAGTCTTGTTGGTCCCGGCCGTGGCCAGGAAGCCATCAATCTGCGACAGAATGCTTTTGGTCTGCTCGGCTGTACTTTTACCTTTCGGATTATCGGCAACGATACCGGCGAGATAGACGGTATCGCCGTGAATCACTGCCTTGCTCATACGCGGCCCGATCTCGTGACGTTCGATCTTCATCGCTGATCCTTTCCAACAATCAATTTCACATCGCTCTGATCAGAGCATATCCGCCAAGACTTTGCCTAGCGGGGCTGGCTTGCGGATATTTCACTCTGGGTCACGACGGACATCCTTGGAGCAAGCACCACGTTGCAGTGGTGATAAAGATTTTACGGATTTGATGAAATAATTGCCCGTCTGTGAGGGCCAAATGTGATGAGCTGGGAAGGAGAGAAGGACAGAAGAAACAAGCAGGCACTGACGCGGCTCACGAAGAGCTTGCCCAGCATCTTTCCGCCTGCCGTATTCGCACGCGCACTCGGCCGACCATTTATACCGCCGACGCCGCGGCTAGCGGTCGAC
>JBAQBC010000279.1:0-1776 GCA_049286035.1 Xanthobacteraceae bacterium | reverse complement strand
GGCATATTGGGCGCGTCGATATAATGGGCGGCGCGCTCCGCCGGGTTTTCCGGCTTGATGTCGGCATGGACGACCTTGCGGGCTTTCGCTTGCGTCTCTGCTTGCACTGACATGACGGTCTCCTTGGCGGTGTTTGGATTAGCACCGCGGCCGCTGCTGCGCAATATGGAGAGCACCGCCACAATGTCACTCACTTGTTCTTCGAGACGACGCTCACCATTCCCGCAATAGAGTCGCTATTGGGTGCACAGCGGACAAAAAAGCACGTCGGCAATGATCGGCCATGCAGCGAATGACCCACAGCGGAATTAGCGGCAAAATTTGCTGTGATGCACAGAACGACCGCAGTTCTGCTGTGTGGTATCGTACTCAACCTTAGGGCCGCCAAGATGCTCGGCCTTGACGTGCCTGACAAGCTTCTTGCGCTCGCCGACGAGGTGATCGAATAAGGATGCCGTTTGTTGCGGTGCATCAGTGAGATCGTTGTTTTAAGACCGGCGGCCAATTTGAGCGATTCCGGTTCAAGAGGGAAACATGAATGATCTTCCGCCAACTGCTCGCGTCATGCAGGTCCTCATGGGAGTAATGAATTCGGCCGCAGTGTCGGCAATTGCGCGGCTCGGCATTCCGGATCATCTCCATTCCGGTCCGAAGACAGTCGAGGAACTCGCCCACGCGGTCGGCGCAAAGCCGGAATTGTTGTTCCGGTTGATGCGCGCGACTGCTGGGCTTGGGATCCTGGTCCAGACGCCAGACGGCAGGTGGGAGCAAACGCCGATGTCAGATGTCTTACGCTCGGACGCGACCGAGACGCTCCGGCATTTTGCGTGCTTAATTGCCGACGACTGGCATGTCCGCGCCTTAGGATCCCTCGACGAGACCGTTCGCACGGGCGAACAGGCAACTAATCGAATCTACGGAATGCCGGTGTTCGCGTACTTTGAGAAGGATCGGAAGTCCGCCGAGAATTTCAATCGAGCCATGACTTCGTTCTCCACGGTCGAGGCGCCGACCATAGCCAAATCGTATGACTTTTCCGGGATCCGTTCACTAACCGACATCGGCGGCGGCCACGGCCTGTTTCTGGCGACCATTCTCGAACGCTATCCTGACATGACCGGAACTCTGTTCGAACTCCCACAGGTGGTTAACAGCCTAGCAGACGGTCCGCTTGAACGATTCAAAAATCGGGTTCGCGTTCTAGCGGGAGACATGTTCAGGTCTGTTCCCGCTGGTGCCGACGCGTACATTATGAAGCGCATTGTTCATGATTGGTCTGACGAGCAATGCGGGAAGATCCTGTCATCGTGTCGCGCGGGCGTCGCCAACGGCGGAAAGCTGCTCGTCGTCGACAGCGTCGTGCCAGCTGACGCGAAGTACGATCCTTCGAAAGTCATGGACTTGGTGATGATGCTCTTCTCAGGCGGGAAGGAGCGGACAGACAAGGAGTTTAGCGCTCTCTTTGCAGCCTCAGGTTGGCGATTAAATAGGATCATACCGACCGCCTCACCTCTATCGATCATCGAGGGTGTCCCAGTCTAGTACGCGACCGCCGAAGCTGCCGGATGGCAGCTAGATGTCGCCTACTGGCCCTTTACGTCGATTTCGCGCAGTCGGTCAGACTTGCGAAGTTGGGGGCAAAGCCGACGTGCCGCGGACATCGTCAATCGGTAGAAAATGACCTAGACGAGACCTCGCGTGGCTGGCAGAAAGGTTCGCAAGCACGGACAACGATCGCTATCGGGGGGAAGTCCGGAAATGCTTGACGCCCGTCGC
>JBAQBC010000278.1:0-35930 GCA_049286035.1 Xanthobacteraceae bacterium | reverse complement strand
GACGATGTCAAACCGTTCGCTGGTCGGCGGCATGTCCTCGCGAAAGACCAAGTGATCGCCATCAGTCCGCGCGGCCCATGCGTCGCGTGCCACCTCGCCGGCCGGGCTTCTCCTTGGCGGCGCAAAGCGGTGGAGTGTCACCAAAACAATAATGTGAGAAAGAGTGCCACGAGAAGAATTGGAAGGCCAACGGCGATCAAGAAAAGGGTTTGAACGTCTGCCGTCGGAAGGAGCGCTCCGCAAAAACCACAGCGCAAGGCACCGGGCCGCACCGTCGCAGCACACTGTTTACAAATACCGCTAGTCAAGACGATGCCCCCGAACACAATGTTCTCGCGATTTAGGGGTCGGTTCAACGCGACATAATGTGCACCGATCGGTCGGCGGCTATCATCTAGGCCGTCGCCGAGTAAAGCTGATTAAAATGCCCGCGATCAAAAACATGGAGCCAAGCACCACACTGACGAAATCGAGGTAATGGCCGGGACTGTCTGGCAAGCCCCATCCCATGCCCGGAAACAGACGAAGCTTCTCAGCGACGTGGGTGAACACCGCCATCGCTAGACAAACGAAGCCGAGTAATAGCAAACAGCGTCCGACTGTCATCGCGCCCAATCAGGTAGCAAGTCGATTGCTAGCCGGGAGCGCCTCGATCGACCAAGGCGGCGGGAAGCGGCGTGCTTATTTCACGGCAAGCAATCCCCCCGTGTGACCGCAATGCGGCCCGATCTCAATTTGAGGCGGCCTATCTGCCGTCCGCCGCGGTCTTTTGAGCTACCCATTGGACGGCATTGCAGACGTTGCATTGGAAGATGTCGTAAGCGGGGGTGTCGCCATAACGAGGTAGCACGGTCGAGAGAGCCGTTGGCTTGCCGCACCGGCTACAGTTTGGCCCGCTGTTCTGCTCATTGAATAATTTGAAAGAGTCCATGACAGCGCTCCTTTCGTCCTACAGACGGGAGCGCTACGCGGTCTCTCAGCCACCGACGTCTGGCACGGGGCCGCTGTCGGTGATGAAACTTATATGGCTACGATTCCGGTCATTCAAAAGGGCTTCAACGGTCGCGGCAGCTTGCGCGACTAATTAGGCCCGGCCACAATGACGTCAAACGTCGTCAGAAAGTGCACGACAGACCACGGCGGCGGGGAAGCGGCGCTCCGTCATTCTGGCAGGGCCTTTGCTTTGGCAGAGCTTCACATTGAAAGGGCCCCGATCGCTGCCGGCGAAAGGAGCCCTCCAAGCTCGCCGTATCTGGTGCCGACACGCGGTTGAGGCGTCGTTGTCGATTCGGCCGAACATTCACATCGTATGGCCGATGATGAATGTGGTTTCCTGCATATCGTTATTATCCCCGGGAATCTTTGACGGCCATAGCGCCTTGCCCCTGCGGGCCTCGCCTGTGCGTTTTCCGCGTGGGGGTGCTACCTAACCCCGGCGGGCAGGATAAACGGCTTACGACCGGGCTTCTAATTGCGTTACCCGGCTTGTTACCCCGCCTCGCGCGGCAGTCTGAGAAGGCTGCTACTACAGGGACGATCTGGTTCGGGAGGATGGAATGTCGAAGATAAAAACTGATGATGGTTGCGATATTTATGTCGAAGTCGAAGGCCCGCAACACGGCCCGGTGCTGATGCTGTCAAATTCGCTCGGCACCAATCTGCACATGTGGGACGCCCAGGTGCCGGCCTGGAGCCGTCATTTCCGCGTGGTGCGCTACGACCGGCGCGGTCATGGCCGCTCCAGCGTGCCGAAGGGACCCTACCCAATGGAGCGGCTTGGTCGCGATGTGCTCGCGGTGATCGACGAGCTCGGTGTCGCCAAGATGAATTGGTGCGGATTATCGATGGGCGGCATGGTCGGACAGTGGCTCGGCGCCAACGCCCCGGGGCGCGTCGATAAACTTATATTGTCCAACACCTCGTCGTATTTCGCCGACAAAACGTTGTGGGAAGGCCGGCTTAAGACCGTGCGGGACAAAGGTTTGGCGGTGATCGTCGATGCCAACATGGAACGCTGGTTCACCAAGGAATTCCGCGACCGCAATCCGCAAGCGATCGCGCGGATGCGCGAGATGTTCTTGGGCACCAAGCCGGAAGGCTATATCGGCTGCGGCGAAGGAATCCGCGACATGGATCATCGCCCCCTGCTCGCGAAAATCAGCGCGCCGACGCTCGTGATCGCGGGCAAACACGATCCGGCAACGCCGCTCGAAGCCAACGAGTTTATCCGCCAGCACATTCCTGGCGCGCAGATCGCGGTCCTCGATGCCGCGCACATCGCCAATATCGAGCAGCCGCAGATCTATGCTGATACGGTGCTGAAGTTTTTGTTGGCGAAGTAATGCAACCGTCATTGCGAGCGGAGCGAAGCAATCCAGTGGATCACTACCACGCCTGGATTGCTTCGTCGCTTCGCTCCTCGCAATGACGAGTCACCCTCCCCGCTGCTCGCGAAATTCGTGCGGTGTCGTGCCGGTCTGCTTGCGGAAGAAGCGCGCGAAATGCGACGGATCCGCGAATGCCAGCTCTTTGGCGATGTCGTGGATCGGCTGGGTGGTAAACACAAGCTGACGTTTGGCTTCGCTCAAAACACGCTGGCGTATGAGATGACCGGCAGTGACGCCGGTGGCGTGTTTAACATGGTCGTTGAGGCGATCGACCGTCATGCCGAGCTTTTCGGCATAGAACGCCAATAACCGCTCGTCGCGGAAAAATTCGTCGAGCAAACTGCGCAATTGCGCAACCGTCGTGTCCGCTGGGCGGAGCGTTACGCTGCCGCTGCGCGCGCGGCTCGCTGCAAGCCGCGCCACCGCGACCGCGATCAGGATAAGAACGCCGCGCATCGCCAAGCGATAGCCTTCGCGCGCGAGGCTATACTCGTCGAATAATTCCGCGGCCAATGCGGACAAACGTCCGCGCTCGGTCTCGTCGGCAAGCGGAATCACAGGCTCCGCCGCCAGCGACCGCAGCCGACTTAAGGCTTCGCCGGAACGGTCGGCGAGCGCGCCGGCTGCATCCTCGGTAAAACTGATCACCCAGCCGTCGGTAGCGTTCGGCTCGAAGCGAAAGCCGTGCGCGATCGCGGCCGGAATGAGGATGGCGGCAGGCGCGGCGAACGCGAGCTTCGCCGCATCGAATGTCATGTCGCCGCCGCCGCGCTCGATCAGCAGGATCTGAAAGAGATTGCGATGGCGATGGGCGCGAATGGTCCAATCATGCATCGCCGCGCGCGATGCAATCCGCTCGATGTGAATGAAGTCGAACGCCTGATCGTCCGGCGGATCGCCGTAAAGATGGAACAGCGGCAGGGAGCGGTCCTCGCCAGTCATGCCTCAAGCATAAGCCGATCAGCCCCAAGGAGAAGCTTCATCGCAAGCGGCCGCCAGGATTTGCACAACTGAAAAGGATTTTGCGGGAAGCCGTTGGCAAAGCGCCGGAACTTTCTTCGATCGCCTCGGCCCGGGACATCGACGCGATCGGCTGCGCTCAAACCCGCTTATAGCCGCGTTCGTGATAAACCAGCGCCGGACCGCTTTGGCCCATTCGCACCGCTTCCACCACTCCAAACACCACATTGTGCGAGGCCATCGCTTTGGTCTCGATGGTGCGGCAATCGAAGGAGACGACCGCGGACGCCAGAACCGGAGCGCCGGTTTTTAATGTGATCCACTCGCCGGCGGAAAAGCGCTCGTGCAGGTGGACGCCACTTCGTCCGGCGAACATGTCGGCAAGCTTTTCTTCGGCCGCTCCCAACGTATTGACGCAAAAGACGCCGTTTTGCGCGAGCAGCGGCGCGCTGGCGCTGCGCCGGTTAAGACAAACAAGCAGCATTGCCGGCTGATCGGAGACCGGACATACGGCGGTCGCGGTAAAACCGGTCTTTCCGGCTAGTCCCGCCGTAGTGACGACGTGCACGGCAGCGCCGAGCCGGCTCATGGCCTCGCGGAATACGAGCGGCTCGACGCTCGTAATCGGGCCCGGGCCGACCGCCGTAAAGGCCCCATCCATCGCGTCATCGGGGCGCTGGTCGATCCAACTCATGGACCTACTCTATCATTCATCGCCTTATTCCGCCGCCCTCGCCTTTTGCGGCGGCCCGGAATAGGCGACGTCGTCCGGATCGAGCCAAGCCGGATCGGTCCATCCGTTCTCGTCATATTCCGACATGCATTGATCGGCTAAGGCCGTCATCTGCTCGAGCGTGCCGGAGGTCTGCGCATTCCACAGCGCCTGGATGCGAATGTCTTCATGGTTGCCGGCGTAGTTGCGCTCGTACAATTCATGTCGGCCGCCGAATTCAGTTCCGATCGCATCCCATAACAGCTTCATCACCTTGATGCGGTCCTTGTAGTCGATGCCGTAGGAGCCGCGCACGTAGCGGGCGAGATAGCGATCGATCGCCGGGTTTTTGAAATCCTTGGCCGAGGACGGCAGATAGATAAGCGACGCGGCGACGATCTTGTCGACAATCTCCTTGACCCGTCCGTAGGCATCGCCGGCGAAGACGCGATAGCTGGATCCCGATTGCAGATTGGGCAGAACCGCGCCGTTTACCCACGGCGTCGGATTCATCGCCATGGCATCGGTCAGCGCCCAGAACAGATTCCGCCAGGCAATCACCTCGCCAAGCATGGCCTGATTGCCGCGAAATTCGTCGGAGCCCGCCGCACGCAAGGCCTTGGCGAGAACGCCGACCAGAAAATCGAGCTTCACAGCGAGCCGCGTGCAGCCCTGGAACTGATAGCCGGCGAGAAATCCCGATTGCGGAAAAAATATCTTCAATCTCTCCAGATCGCGGTAAAGCAACACGTCTTCCCAGGGAATGAAAACGTTATCGAAAACGAAGATCGCGTCGTTTTCATCGAAGCGCGACGACAATGGATAATCAAACGGCGTGCCCATCACGCTCGCCATCATCTCATAGGAAGTGCGGCACAGAAGCTTCACGCCCGGCGCGTTCATCGGCGCGATGAACATCACCGCAAGATCGGTGTCGTGCAGCGGCACCGCGGCATTCTGGCCGAGAAAATTATAGTGCGTGAGCGCCGACGACGTGGCGACCACTTTGGCGCCCGACACGGTGATGCCGGCGTCGGTATCCTTTTGTATCGTGATGAAAACATCCTTGACCTGATCGACCGGCTTGGCGCGATCGACCGGCGGGTTGACGATGGCGTGGTTCATGAACAGCACGTTGTCTTGCGCCCGCCGATACCAGGCCTTGGCGTTGTCGGCGAACCCTCCGTAGAAATTATAATTGGCGCCGAGCGTGTTCATCAGCGAGGCTTTGTAATCGGGCGAGCGCCCCATCCAGCCGTATGACATACGCGCCCAATGGGCAATGGCGTCGCGCTGTTTGATCAGCTCCTCGCGCGAACGCGCGGCGCGGAAGAATCTGTGGGTGAAACCGCCGGAGCCGGTGTCGGTCTCGCAAGTAAGCAGTTCCTTGGTCTTCTCGTCGTGGAGCGCGTCGTAAAGCCGCGCGATCGAACGCGCGGCGTTGCGAAAGGCCGGATGCGCGGTGACATCCGCGACGCGCTCGCCGTAAACGTAGACTTCGCGGCCATCGCGCAAGCTCTCGAGATATTCGGCGCCGGTGAACGGCCGACCCTTGGCGCCGATGGCGTCCTCGCTCTTGACCCGTGCCATAACGGCGTCTCCCTGATCTCGCCTCCAGGCCTAGCCCGGTACTGCCAGGCCGACAAGTGAACCGTTCCGGCCCTATTATCGCATAAGTGGGGATAATCGATCCCGCCGCCTCTTGACGGCGCCGCGCCGCGGCGTTGCTGCTCCAGGCGGCCGCTGTTAAGAATTCTGCGGGTCCGACAAAGGCTTTCGAGACATGGACTATTTCGCCCAGCAGCTCATCAACGGCATCACGCTTGGTTCGATCTACGGCCTGATCGCGATCGGCTACACGATGGTCTTCGGCATCATCGGCATGGTGAACTTCGCCCATGGCGATGTGTTCATGGTGTCCGCCTTTATCGCGCTGATCGCACTCCTGATCCTCACCTCGTGGCTGGGCATTGCTTCGGTGGCGCTGGCGCTGTTCATCGTGCTCATCGTGGCGATGCTGTTCACCTCGCTGGTCAATTGGGTGATCGAGCGCGTGGCCTACCGTCCGTTGCGCGGCTCGTTCCGGCTGGCGCCGCTGATCTCGGCAATCGGCATGTCGATCACGCTGTCGAATTTCGTGCAGGTGACCCAGGGTCCGCGCAACAAATCCATTCCGCCGTTGGTGCAGGGCGAATTCATTTTGTCGAACAGCAACGATTTTCCCGTCACGCTGTCCTACAAACAGCTCATCATCTGGGGCATCACCGCCGTCCTACTGCTCGCCTTTTGGTATCTGGTGGCGCGGACGCGACTCGGGCGCGCGCAGCGCGCTTGCGAGCAGGACCAGAAAATGGCGGCTTTAGTCGGCGTCGATGTCGACCGCACGATTGCCGCGACTTTCGTCATCGCCGCCGCCTTGGCCGCGGTCGCCGGCACCATGTACCTGATGTACTACGGCGTGGTCACGTTTTCCGACGGCTTTGTGCCGGGCGTGAAAGCCTTCACGGCGGCGGTGCTTGGCGGTATCGGCTCGCTGCCGGGCGCAGTCGTAGGCGGTCTTCTCATCGGCCTCATTGAAACGCTGTGGTCGGCTTATTTCTCGATCGACTATAAAGATGTCGCCGCTTTCTCGGTGCTGGCGATCACCCTGATTTTCCTGCCGCAGGGGCTCTTGGGCCGGCCTGACGTCGAGAAGGTCTGAGATGGGGGGCATGCAGTTCGCAGGCGCAAATATCCGCACGCGCTTGGGTGTAGCGCTGCGTGATAGCGGGCTGACTGCACTGGTTGCGTTTGGAGTATTTCTGCCGCTGGTCGGTTTTCTAACCGTCACCGATATCAGCAATGTCCTGATCCTGACAACGCGCTGGCCGTTGCTGTTCGCGTTGGTCGGCAGCATCGCCGCTCTCCGTTTCATCTATGCGCTGACGCTGGCGCCGCGGCTCGAGCGCGGGGCGCTGCGCTTGCCGCAACGGGCCTCGGCCACCGCGGCGAGCATCCTGCGCAATTGGTTCATCCCTTTCGCGGTTGCCTTCGTGATCGTCTATCCGATGCTCGTCGTGCTCGCGGTCGGATTTACCGGCGCGGTACGCTGGATCGACAATTTCGGCATACAGATTCTGATCTATGTGATGCTCGGTTGGGGGCTCAATATCGTGGTCGGCCTCGCCGGGCTCCTCGATCTCGGCTATGTCGCCTTTTACGCCGTCGGCGCTTATTCCTACGCGCTCTTGGCGAAAACCTTCGGCCTGTCATTCTGGATTTTGTTGCCGCTTGCCGGAACGCTGGCTTCGTTCTGGGGGATCCTGCTCGGCTTCCCGGTGCTGCGGCTGCGCGGCGATTATCTCGCCATTGTCACGCTGGCCTTCGGCGAAATCATCCGCCTCATCTTGATCAATTGGGTGCCGGTGACCAACGGCTATGCCGGAATCGGCTCCATCCCTCGCCCAACCCTCTTCGGCATTCCCTTCGATGCCGGCGATAACGGCTTTGCCGCGGTATTCGGCCTCGAATTTTCACCGCTCTACCGCGTTCTTTTTCTCTATTACGTGATTCTGGCGCTGGCGCTGGTGACCTGCTTCTTCAATGTGAGGCTGCGCCGGCTACCTATCGGTCGTGCGTGGGAAGCCTTGCGCGAGGACGAGATCGCCTGCCGGTCGCTCGGCATCAACACCACCAATACCAAGCTGACGGCCTTTGCGATGGGCGCAATGTTCGCGGGCTTTGCCGGCTCATTCTTTGCTGCAAGGCAGGGTTTTATCTCACCGGAATCCTTCACTTTTCTCGAATCCGCCACGATCCTCTCGATCGTCGTACTCGGCGGCATGGGCAGCCAGATCGGCGTTGCCATCGCCGCCGTTATCATGATCGGCGGCACCGAGATCATGCGCCAGATCACCTTCCTCAAGCAGATTTTCGGACCCACATTCGACCCGACGCAATATCGCATGCTGATTTTCGGCCTAGCGATGGTCGCAATCATGCGCTGGCGGCCGCGTGGGTTGATCGCCACACGCGCGCCCTCGGTGTTTCTGAAGAAGCGTCGGATCATCTCGGTCGATCTGGTCACGGAGGGACGCGGTTGACGGCGCGCGACGGCTCCACCGTGCTGCGGGTCGAGCATCTGACAATGCGTTTCGGCGGTCTCGTCGCCGTGGACGATCTCAGCTTCGAAGTACAGCGCGGCACGATCACCGCACTGATCGGGCCGAACGGCGCCGGCAAGACGACGGTCTTCAACTGCATTACCGGTTTCTACCGGCCGACCGAGGGCCGGCTTGCGCTCCACCGCGGCGATCCCGCGCTGTGGCAGGCGCTCGAAGCGCTAACCGACAGCGGCCAGCGCGGTGTAGCGCGGCCCGACGGCGCTCTGTTTCTATTGGAGCGCATGCCGGACTTCCTCGTTGCGCAGCAGGCGCGGGTCGCGCGGACGTTTCAAAACATCCGGCTGTTCGCCGGAATGACGGTGCTGGAGAATTTGCTGGTCGCGCAGCACAACCCGCTGATGCTCGCGTCCGGCTATACCGTGCTCGGGCTTCTCGGCCTGCCGCCCTATGCCACAGCCGAGCGCGCGGCGCTCGATAAAGCGAGGCACTGGCTCGATCGCTTCAGTCTTTTCGACCGGGCCGACGATCCGGCCGGCGAATTGCCCTATGGCGCGCAGCGGCGGCTCGAAATCGCCCGCGCCATGTGCACGGATCCGGTGCTGCTGTGCCTCGACGAGCCGGCCGCCGGATTAAATCCTCGTGAGAGCGCCGAACTCAACGAGCTCTTGCTCATCATCCGCGGCGAATGCGCCATATCGATGCTCTTGATCGAGCACGATATGTCCGTGGTGATGAACATTTCCGACCACGTCGTCGTGCTCGACTATGGCGTCAAGATCGCCGACGGCGCGCCCGAAGCGGTTCGCAACGATCCCAAAGTGATCGGCGCGTATCTTGGCGTCGGTGACGAAGAGGTGGCGCGCGTCGAAGCCGAGGTCGGTTTATGAGCTCGCCGCTCCTCACAGTGCGCGGGGTGACCGCCTATTACGGTCACGTCAAGGCGCTCAAGGGCGTGGACATCGACGTCAATGACGGTGAGATCGTCGCGCTGATCGGAGCCAATGGCGCCGGCAAATCCACATTGATGATGACGGTTTGCGGTAATCCGCGCGCACGCGACGGTCAGATCCTGTTCGCCGGTCGCGATATCACCCGCCTGCCGACCCACGAGATCGCGCGGCTTAAACTGGCGCAGGCGCCGGAAGGGCGTCGGATCTTCCCACGCATGACGGTCCTGGAAAATCTCCAGATGGGCGCGCTGGTCGCCGAGCCGGCTGAGTTCGACCGCGACCTGGAACGCGTGGTTTCGCTGTTCCCGCGTCTGCGCCAGCGCCTGCACCAGCGCGGCGGTACGCTTTCGGGCGGTGAACAGCAAATGCTGGCGATCGCCCGAGCGCTCATGGGCCGGCCGCGATTGCTTCTCCTGGACGAACCTTCGCTCGGCCTGGCGCCGCTGATTGTTCGGCAGATTTTCGATGCAATCAAAACGCTCAATGCCGAGCACGGTCTCACCGTCTTTCTGGTCGAGCAGAACGCGTTCCATGCGCTTAAGCTCGCGCATCGCGGCTATGTTATGGTCAATGGTCTCGTCACGCTCTCAGGCACCGGCCGCGAACTGCTCGACCGGCCGGAAGTCAAAACGGCCTATCTCGAAGGCGGCCGCCAGCAGGTGGAATGACGGTGAGCTTGCTCAGCTTCATCTCCGGATTGTTGTACGAGGAAGATTCACTAGGCGTATTCCTTCTGGTCACTCTCGTTCTGGGCGGCGGTGCGGCGGCACTGGCCGGACGCGCGGTGGCCCTGACGTGGCGTCCGTGGTGGCAAGTCGTCGTCTACATGCTGATGTTGGGCGCCGCGGTGCGGTTCATTCATTTCGCGTTGTTCGAGGGCACCTTCCTCTCGATCCATTATTATGCGGTCGACACCCTCGTATGCATGGCTTTCGGCTTTGCCGGATTTCAGGCCGCGCGCGCCCACCGGATGATCGCTCAATATCCCTGGATCAACGAGCCGGATGGTCCGCTGCGCTGGCGCCGCAAGCCGCGTTGACATAACATTGCGGCAAGGTTGAAGCTGCCGACTGTCACTCGTTTAAGGGGAGTCAAAAATGAAGAGGATCGCCACGCTCGGCATCGCGCTGGGCTTCGCGTTCGCGCTCGCAGAGACCGCCAGCGCGCAAGTGAAATTCGGGGTCGGCGGCCCGATCACGGGTCCGAATGCGGCGACCGGCGCGCAAATGAAAAATGGCGTCGAACAGGCGGCCACCGACATCAACGCGGCCGGTGGCATTCTTGGCAATAAACTGACCGTCGAGTTCGGGGATGATGTCTCCGATCCGAAACAGGGTGTTTCGGTCGCCAACAATTTTGCCGCCGACGGTGTGAAGTTCGTTATCGGCCACTACAATTCCGGCGTGACCATTCCCGCTTCGCAAGTCTATCAGGAAAACGGCATCCTCGAGATCACGCCGGCATCGACCAATCCGACGGTCACCGAGCGCAATATGTGGAACATCTTCCGCACCTGCGGCCGCGATGACCAACAAGGCAAAGTGGCTGGCGGTTACATCCTCGCGCATTTCAAAGGCAAGAAGATCGCCTTCGTGCATGACAAGACGACCTACGGCAAAGGACTCGTCGACGAAACGCTAAAAACGATCCAAGCCGGCGGCATGAAGCAAGTGCTGTACGAAGGGATCAATACCGGCGACAAGGACTATTCGGCGCTGATCTCCAAGATCAAGCAAGCCGGCCCCGATCTCGTTTATTTCGGCGGGCTCTACACTGAGGGCGGCCTGATCGTCCGGCAAATGCGCGACCAAGGCGTCAAGGCGCCGCTGATGGGTGGCGATGGTATCACCTCGGACGAATTCGCAACCGTCGGCGGTCCCGGTGTCGAGGGAACGCTGATGACCTATGGTCCGGACCCGCGCAACCGGCCGGAAGCCAAGGCAGCCGTCGCGGAATTCCGTAAGAAGGGGTTCGAGCCGGAGGCTTACACGCTGTACAGCTATGCCGGCGTGCAGATCATCAAGCAGGCGGCGGAAGCGGCGAAGTCGACCGACCCGAAGAAAGTCGCCGAGCAGATGCATTCGGGCATGCATTTCTCCACCGTTCTCGGCGATATGGCCTATGACAAGAAAGGCGACATCACCAAACTCGATTACGTGATGTACATCTGGAAAAAGGATCCGAGCGGCAAAATCAACTACGTTGAGTGTCCCGCTTCAGGATGCGGTATGTAGGCTGCCTCGCCGGATAGAAGAAAAAGCCCGCCTCTAGGCGGGCTTTTTTTGCGAATTTGCGAAGAATGCGGATACTGCAAATCGCCTAACCGATTTTGCCGAGCACCGGGAAAGTGTCCAACAGCCAGTAGCTCACTTCGCTGATCGCGCCAGTGAGAAAGGCAACACCGGTGAGCACCAGCAAGCTGCCCATTGCTTTTTCGACCAAGCCGAGATGCGCCCGAAATCGGGCGAGGAAGGCGGCAAACGGTTCCGCCGCCAGTGCCGCAATGACGAACGGAATGCCGAGCCCGAGGGAGTAGACCGCGAGTAGACCGACACCCTTCAGCACCGTCGCTTCGGCCGCCGCCAGAGCGAGAACGGCGGCGAGTATCGGGCCGATGCAAGGCGTCCACCCGAAAGCAAAGGCAAGCCCCATAAAGTAAGCGCCCCACAAACCGACCGGCTTCGCGATCGCAACGCGCTTCTCCCGCTTCAACCAGGCGATCGGCGTCACGCCGAGAAAGTGCAAACCCATCGCCATGATGGCAAGGCCTGCGACTACAGCGAGTTGACCGGAATAGACGCGCAACAACGCCCCGATCGCACTGGCGCTCGCGCCGAGCGCGACGAATACGGTGGCGAAGCCAAGCACGAATAGCACCGCGGCAGCGAGCGCCTCCCGCCGCACCCGCGGCTCGGATTCCGTATCGCCGAAGCGCTCCAGCGACGCGCCGGTCAGATACACAAGATATGGCGGCACCAGCGGCAGGACGCAGGGCGATAAAAAGCTCAGCATGCCCGCAACCAGCGCAGCGAGGATTGTGACATTCAAAGCCGCACTCCCAAGCTACTCGGCCTCTCATGCCCGGCGCTCTCTCGCCGCGCAAGCGCGGCTTGCCCAACCCGCGAAGTTGTGACTGCGGCGCACAAATTGCTCAATTGCGGTTTACATTAAATGATCTAAACGATTGACCTGCCCGTTAAAATCTACTCCGCTTCATCCGATTTGTGAGGATCAGGCCTAGCTTGCGCAATCTGATCACCGACGTCGCCGGGCTTAAGGTCGGTCACGCCGAGGACTCAGACCTCGGCTCCGGCACGACCGTGGTCGTTTTCGACGAACCGGTCATCGCTTCGGTGGATGTGCGCGGCGGCGGTCCCGGCACGCGGGAAACAGACCTTCTCAACCCGGCGCAGACTGTTCCCGGTATCGACGCCATCGTGGTGTCCGGCGGCTCCGCTTTTGGGCTCGATGCCGCATCGGGCGTGCAGGCGTGGTTGCGCGAACGGGGCCGCGGCTTCGCCATCGGTCCGGCGCGCGTTCCCATCGTACCGGGCGCCGTACTGTTTGATCTGTTGAGCGGCGGCAACAAGAATTGGGGACGATTTCCGCCCTATCGCGAGTTTGGCTATGCCGCCGCGGCCAATGCCGCGCTCGATTTTGCGCTTGGCAGTTTTGGCGCCGGAACCGGCGCGACGACGGTGAACTACAAAGGCGGGCTCGGCTCGGCGTCCGCACAAACGGCGGACGGCATAACAATCGGCGCCCTCGCTGCCGTCAATGCCGTCGGCAGCGTGGTGATCGGCGGCGGGCCGTGGTTCTGGGCGGCGCCATTTGAAGTTGACGGCGAATTCGGCGGCCGCGGATTGCCGCCGCACGTTTCGCCGCAAATGCTTGAACCCGTCATAAAAGGCGTGGCCGGCGCGAATACGACCTTGGTCGTGCTGGCCACCGACGCGATTTTGACTAAGGCGCAGGCCAATCGCCTTGCGGTTATGGCGCAGACCGGAATGTCGCGAGCGATTTATCCGGTGCACAGCCCGCTTGACGGCGACACCCTGTTCGCGGCCGCGACGGGGAGGCGGCCGCTGGCCGACCCGGTATTCGCTCTGACACAGCTCGGAACACTTGCCGCCAATGTGGTAACACGCGCCATCGCTCGTGGCGTTTTTGCGGCAGCGGCTCTCCCGGGCGACCCGCTGCCAAGCTGGAAAGATAAATTCGGCCGTTGACCGAGTAAGTAAGCAGGCAAAAGCAGCGAATTACCCATTTATCCGTCGTGGAAACCACAAAGGCGATCTTTCAACCATTTGCTTGCGGTTTTCATTGACTTATCGGCCAATTCCGCCTTCACTTTAAGCAAGCTTGACAAGAACACAGCGGAGGGCGCGATGCGCGTCGTGGTGATTGTCTTTGCGGCTTTGATGACATTGGGACTTGCAGCGTTCGGCGTCGTCGCGGCGCAACGCGCTGCCGGATCCGACTCACTCATCGCACTCGCCGTCCACGTGATCTCGCCCGGACAGACCAACAGCACGGCGACGCCGCCCAGCCAACCTGTTGCGGCCCAAGCGGCGCGGCCAACCACACCGGTGGTTCAGGTTGCGCAAACAACTACCGCTGCTCAGCCGAATGCGCCCGCGCCAACCTCGCTTGCTCAGAACGCGACGGCAGCGCCAGCACCGGCGGCGCCGGCGCCCGCGCCGACCCCTCCGGCCGCCAAAGCCATTCCAGCTTGCGATAATCCCAACGCCATCGGTCTCTCACGCGTCGTCGAAATCGACACGACCGGTGGCCCCGCGTTCGGGACCGAGCACTTCAAGCAGTATGACTTCCTGCGCGACAAAGAGGTCGTGCTGACATTCGACGACGGCCCTTGGCCCGAAAACACGCCGATGGTGCTCAAGGCGCTCAAGGATAATTGTATCAAGGCGACGTTCTTTGAGATCGGCGAACACGCCACCTGGCGGCCCGATATATCCCGCGAAGTCGCCGCGGCCGGAATGACCGTCGGCAATCACACTTGGTCGCACAAAGATCTCGCCAAGAATCCCTATGCCAAAGATATCGAACTCGCCAAGCAAGAAATCGAGATGGGCGTGAGCGCGGTGCACATGGCAGTCGGGGGACCGACCGCACCGTTCTTCCGCTTTCCCGATCTGCAGCAGCCGCCTGAATTGATGACTTATTTGGGCACGCGCAACATCGCCATCTTTTCGACCGACATCGATACGTTCGATTTCAAGCTGCGCAAACCGGATGACGTCATCAAGTCGGCGATGACGAAGCTCGCCAAAAACGGCAAGGGCATTCTGCTGATGCACGATTTCCAGCACAACACGGCGGAGGCACTGCCCGAACTTCTACGTCAGCTCAAGGCCGGGGGCTATAAGATCGTGCACATGGTGCCGAAGGATTCGATCACCACGCTGCCGAAATATGACGACATGGTCAGGGCGCAGGACAAATTCTCGGCCAGCAACAATACGCGTCCACAATCGAGCGTCGTCAAAACGATCAACGAGTAAAGCGTTCCGCGCTATAAGGCGCGGGATCGCAGAACGGCGTTGTGTCCGTCATCATCTCGGCGATGAGCCGCCCGGTGGCCGGACCAAGCGTCAAGCCCCAATGACCGTGGCCGTAGGCGAGCCATAGGCCGCGCTGTCCCGGTGCGCGCCCGATGACCGGACGCGAGTCGGCAAAGCAGGGACGCGCGCCCATCCAGGGCTGCGCCTCGGCCGGCTCACCAAGCGCAAACAAATTCCGCGCGGCCGGCAGCAAGCGATCGAATTGCACCGGCGTTGGCGGCGCATCGCGCGGGGCAAATTCCGCGCCCGTGGTGATGCGGATGCCTTGCTCCATCGGCGTAATGCAATAGCCGCTTTCCGCATCGAGCACCGGCCGGCTCAGCGCGGCATTGCCGCTGGGCCGGAAGTGGCGGTGATAGCCGCGTTTGACCGCAAGCGGCAGCTTGACGCCAAGCGGATCGAGCAGGTCTGGCGCCCATGGCCCCAGCGCCACGACGGCATCGCCGGCGTCGACCGAACCGGCAGTCGTATCCACTCTCCAGCGCGTATCGACCCGGCGCAGTGATCGGGCGTCGCCGGAAAAGCTCAGCCCGCCGAGCGCGGTAAAGCGCGCCGCATAAGCGCGCGTCACCGCCAGCGGGTTACTCACACTGACAGCCCCGATCCAGTGCACGGCGTGGCGGAACACCGGCGCAAGGGAGGGTTCGAGTGCGCGCGCTCCGTCAAGGTCGAGCGTCACATTGGCGATGCCGAAATCCTTGGCCAGCTGGAGCTCTCGCTGCTGCGCCGCAAATCCGCGCTCGCTCCGATAGAGCTTGAGCCAGCCCGTGCGGCGGAAATATCGCTCTGCGCCGGCTTCGGCGCTCAGCGCTTCGTGCTCGGCGACCGCGCGTGCCATGAACGGACGCATCAGCCGAGCCGTTTCAATGAGCCGGGAGGGCTGTGACGCCGCATAAAATGCCGCCAGCCAAGGCGCGATCTTCGGCAGAAACGAGAAATGATAGTTGGCTTGGGGCGAGCGCTTGAGCACGACCCGCAGGCGCTCCCCCCATTCCGACGGAAATGCCGGGGGAAAGATAGTGTTGCCCTCGATCACACCGGCATTGCCATACGAGGTCCCCTCCCCGGCCCCGCCGCGGTCGATCAGCGCAACCGCCAGACCGCGCTTAGCGAGGTAAGCGGCAATCGAGGTGCCGACGATCCCGGCCCCAAGGACAATGACATCGGTGCGCGCCACGGAACCTCCGCTCTTTTCCGAAAACCTTGCCGCAGCCCCGGTCGAGCCGGCAAGGGTCGCAAATGGCGGTCTGCCAAGCACCCGACGCGTTGCTCGGCCGGGAATGGCGTGTTACCCGAACGCATAAGCTTGGGAGAATCCCATGCCTCGTCCGCTCGTCATCGCGCCGTCGATTCTGGCCGCCGATTTCGCAAAACTCGGCGAGGAAGTGCGCGCGGTCGATGCCGCCGGCGCCGATTGGATCCATGTCGATGTCATGGATGGCCATTTTGTCCCCAACATTTCCATCGGACCGGACATCGTTCGCGCGATCCGTCCGTGCACCAAAAAGACGCTCGACGTCCATCTGATGATCGCGCCGTGCGATCCTTACCTCGAAGGCTTCGCCAAGGCCGGGGCTGACATCATTACGGTGCACGTCGAGGCTGGGCCGCATATTCATCGTTCGCTCCAGGCGATCCGCGCGCTCGGTAAAAAGGTCGGCGTGACTATGAATCCGGGCACGCCGGAAACTTCGATCGAGCACGTCATCGATCTCGTCGATCTCATCCTGGTGATGTCGGTCAATCCCGGCTTCGGCGGCCAGAAGTTCATTCCCGACGCCCTTGGCAAACTCCGCAACGTGCGCGCGCTCGTCGGTGCGCGGCCAATCGATATCGAGATCGACGGCGGGATTACCGCTGAAATCGCGCCCGAGGCGGCGCGGGCCGGCGCCAATGTTTTCGTCGCCGGCTCAGCGGTGTTCAAGGATCGCAAACCTGATTCCTATCGCGCCAATATTGCCGCGATTCGCAACGCGGCGGCGCTGATCCGTGGTGAGGCCGCGTGACCATCCCGCGCTACACGCGGCCGCAGATGGCGGCAATCTGGTCGCCGGAGACGCGGTTTCGTATCTGGTTCGAGATCGAAGCGCACGCCGCCGACGCCATGGCCGAACTCAGACTGATCCCCAAAGAGGCCGCAAAAACCATTTGGGAAAAAGGCAAAGCGGCCAACTTCGACATTGCGCGGATCGACGCGATCGAACGCGAGGTCAAGCACGACGTCGTTGCTTTTCTCACTCATCTTGCCGAGATCGTGGGGCCGCAAGCGCGCTTCGTCCACCAGGGCATGACATCTTCCGACATCCTGGATACGTGCTTTAACGTCCAGCTCGTTCGCGCGGCCGATCTGCTCATCGCGGATGTCGATGCGCTTTTGGCGGCGCTGGAAAAACGCGCCGGGCAATACAAATACACTCCGACCATCGGCCGGTCGCATGGCATTCATGCCGAGCCGACCACGTTCGGGCTCAAGCTCGCGTTTGCATTCGCGGAATTCGCGCGCGCACGCAAACGTCTGGAATCGGCGCGCACCGAAGTTGCGACCGCCGCCATCTCCGGCGCGGTCGGCACATTCGCGCAGGTCGATCCGCGGGTTGAAACCTATGTGGCGAAAAAAATGGGCCTCGCGGTCGAACCCATTTCGACGCAGATCATCTCCCGCGACCGTCATGCGATGTATTTTGCGACGCTCGCGGTGGTTGCCGCCTCATGCGAGCGATTGGCAACCGAAATCCGTCACCTGCAGCGCACCGAAGTCCTGGAAGCCGAGGAATTTTTCTCCGAAGGCCAAAAGGGTTCCTCATCTATGCCGCACAAGCGCAATCCGGTCTTGTCGGAGAACGTGGTCGGTCTTGCGCGCATGGTGCGCGCCTATGTGGTGCCGGCCCTGGAAAACGTCACATTGTGGCACGAGCGCGACATTTCGCATTCGTCGGTGGAGCGCATGATCGGACCGGACGCCACCGTCACGCTCGATTTCATGCTCGCGCGGCTCGCCGGCATCGTCGACAAGCTCATTGTCTATCCCGAAAATATGCAAAAGAATCTCGATCGACTGGGCGGGCTTGTCCACTCGCAGCGCGTGCTGCTGGCGCTCACGCAAAAGGGCGTGACTCGGGAAGACGCGTATCGCCTGGTGCAGCGCAACGCTATTAAGGCATGGGCCGGCGAAGGCGATCTGCTCTCGCTCCTCAAAGCCGACAAAGACGTGCGCAAGCATCTCAGTGAAACGGAGCTCGCCGACAAATTCGATCCCAATTTCCATTTCGCGCATGTCGACACCATTTTCCGCCGCGTTTTCAGCCGGGCCTGAGCGGGAACCGATGGGGGCAAGTCTTAGGGGGTAAGTCTTGGGGAAAGGTCCGACGATTCTGGTGTTTGATTCGGGCCTGGGCGGCCTCACCGTTTATCGCGAGATTGCCGCCGTGCGTCCCGACGCCAATTTTGTTTATCTTGCCGATGACGCCGCATTTCCGTACGGCGCGCTGGCGGAACCAGCCCTGATCGCACGGCTCGTTGCGCTTCTCGGCGAAGCGATCGCGATCCACAAGCCTGACCTCGTGGTGATCGCCTGCAACACCGCCTCGACCATCGCGCTGCCGGAGCTGCGCAAAAAGTTCGCCGTTGCTTTCGTCGGCACGGTGCCCGCGATCAAGCCTGCCTGCGCCGCCTCGCGGACGCGGCGCGTTGCGGTGCTCGGCACCGAAGCAACGGTGAAACGCGAATACACGCGCGCGCTCATTCGCGACCACGGCCAGGGCTGCGATGTCGATCTGGTAGGCGCCAAACAACTCGCGGCTTACGCGGAAGCGGAACTGCGTGGCGAGCCGGTCGGCGACGCAGCATTGCTGGCGGAGATCGGCCCCTGCTTTCGCGACGACGGCAACCGCACGGACACAGTGGTGCTTGCCTGCACGCACTACCCGTTGGTGATCGCGCGTCTGGAGCAGATTGCGCCGTGGCCGGTCAATTTTATTGATCCCGCGCCGGCGATCGCGCGCCGGGTTGCGAATCTTCTCGAGAGCGCGACCGTCATTGCGGCGAAGGGTACAACGCACGCGATCTTTACTTCGGGCACGGCGCCGGCGGCGATTCTCGCACGCTTTGGCATGCGCGCCGGCAAGCCGGTCTCGTTGATCGCGCCGTAGCTGCCCTGCTCCAATTCGACCGCAGCAGTCGCCACAAAAATCGCGACATCCTGGCTTGTTTGGGGCGCCGCACGACGGTAGCTTTTTGCGCCGGCTTGGAAGTTAACGGGGGACAATGTCATGAGCACTGCTGTCGTCGCGGAACAAAAGGTCTGGTACCTCAACCGCTGGAACCAGCTGGTGCTCGGTGTCATCGCGATGATGGCAATCTCGAGCCCGCAATATACTTGGACGCTGTTTACCGGACCGCTCAATCAGAAACTGGGCACGACGCTTGCCGAGCTGCAGTGGACATTTTCGCTGCTGATCGTCCTGCAAACCTGGTTTTCGCCGTTTCAAGCCTATCTGGTCGATCGCTTCGGACCGCGCCTGCTCATTTCAGTCGGCGCAATCATGTCCGGAGGCAGCTGGGTACTCGCGGCTCTCTCCGACAATCTCTGGGCGCTTTATCTCACTTACGGCGTCATCGGCGGTTTCGGCACCGGGATCATCTATGTCGGCATCATTGGTCTGATGGTGCGCTGGTTTCCCGATCGCCGCGGCCTTGCTGCCGGACTAGCCGCCGCCGGATACGGCTTCGGCGCGATTTTCACCAGCTTTCCGATCGACAGCATGATCAAAAGCTCGGGCTATGCGCACACGCTCCTGGTCTGGGGAATCATTCAAGGCGTGGTCGGCGTTATCGCGGCGCAAGGATTGCGCTTGCCGCCTGAGAATTACCAAGCTCCGAGCGCCGCAATCGGTGCCGGCGGCCCGCAGCAAAGCGCACGCAGCTATTCGCCAACTGAGATGCTGAGGAATCCGATCTTCTGGCTGCTGTTCATCATGATGAGCATGATGTCGACCAGCGGGCTGATGGTCGTTTCCAATGTCGGCCCATTTGCCAACGAATATAAGGTGTCCCAGGCTCTGGTGCTCGGCATGGCGGCTCTGCCGCTGTCGCTGACATTGTCGCGTTTTACCAATGGCCTGACACGACCGTTTTTCGGCTGGGTCTCGGACCGCATCGGACGCGAGGCGACGATGGGGTTGGCGTTTTCGCTTGAATGTGTTGCCATCCTGGTTCTGTTCGCATTCATCGACCAGCCGGCGCTTTTTGTCGTGCTGACCGGCCTGGTCTTCTTCGGTTGGGGCGAGATTTTTTCGCTGTTTCCCTCGACGCTGACCGACACGTTCGGGCCAAAATACGCGGCGACGAATTACGGCTTCCTCTACATCGCTCAAGGCGTCGGCTCGATCCTCGGTGGGCCGGCGGCCGCCTTTCTCAAGCAAACGACCGGAAGCTGGACCGCCGTATTCATTGCCGTCGCGGTGCTCGATGCGATAACGGCGGCGCTTGCCATTACCGTACTGCGACGCATGCGGCAGAGGCATTTTGCTGCGGGCTAGCGGTTGTTTCGGCTGCTGGCCCTGGTTTGACAGGCTGCGGCTTTCGCCTTAGAAACCCGGCACTTCGCGGGCCCGACGGGCCCGCGCGGTGTTTCGCGACCCGCGGTTTGGGCCGGCGCTTCGGCCTCAAACCTGTCGGTTCCGGGCATAGTCCCGAAACAGAGGAGGGCGCGATCCTTCGCACGCGGCGCGACTCCGGAGGACGAACGTCTCTTTGGAGAAGATCGCGCCGGGATCGATACGAACAGCGAGGACGCGATGACCAAGCGCCACGAGGCGAAGTACAAGATCGACCGCCGGATGGGCCAAAATATCTGGGGCCGGCCGAAGTCACCAATCAACAAACGCGAATACGGGCCCGGCCAGCACGGTCAGCGCCGCAAAGGCAAGCTGTCCGATTACGGTGTGCAATTGCGCGCCAAGCAGAAGCTGAAGGGTTATTACGCCAATATGTCGGAACGGCACTTTCGCGGCATCTATGACGAGGCGCGGCGATTGAAGGGCGATACCGGTGCGCACATGATCGGGCTTCTGGAACGCCGGCTCGATACTGTTATCTATCGCGCGAAATTCGTTCCCACGGTTTTTGCCGCTCGGCAGTTCATCAGCCACGGCCACATCAGGGTGAATGGAAAGCGTGTCACCATTGCAAGCTTCCGCGTCAAAGTCGGTGACACCATAGAGGTCAAGGAAAAATCAAAGCAGCTCGCGCTCGTGGTGGAGGCGAACGCGCTGGCCGAGCGCGACGTGCCTGACTACATTGAGGCCGATCACTCGAAGATGACCGCAAAACTCAGCCGCATCCCGGCATTCGGCGAGGTTCCCTATCCGGTCATGATGGAGCCGCACCTCGTGGTGGAATATTATTCGCGCTAAGGCGCGGTGCGGAACGATCGCACCCGGATTCGCCTTCTTAGCCGAATCGCCTTCAGCGAGTCGCGCTGTACTTATCCCCAGACGCTTGCCAGTCGATATGCCGGTAATTGCGAGCGAATCGCGCATGCGTGCGCCGAGCTTTTCCGGTCATGCTTGAAAAGCTGCCTATTTTAGCTACGCTGATGGCGCAAATTGTCGCAACTTCGCGGGCGTAGCAGTGCGTAACGGCTGGGGCTTCCTAACGAATTTCAAGGGAGAACGCACATGGACGCGTTACAACGAATCAAGGGGTGGATCGGGTCACTGACCGAAATTGGGCTGATGCTGCTGGCGCTGGCGATCGTCGCGGCGCTTCTGGTCGGCGCCAACTTGCCGTTCTTTGGCAATGTCACCAACAACATCATGGCGTTGGTGAAGGGTTTGGGCGACGCCGGCCTCGTAGGTCTGATCACGCTCGGCGTGATTCTCTGGCTGTTTTCGGGACGGAAAGTGGCCTGAAGCAGCGTTCGGACTACGCGGCAACGCGAGAAATCCGCACGGCGTTCGGGTGGAGGAGCCCTCCACTCGACGCCGCAGAAGCATGATCGCGGGCTAGACCGGTTCTGATCTGATCATCTGATCAGCAGCCGTTCTATGAGGGCGTGCTATGCTGGATTATCTGCAGAAGGCCAAACAATATCTTTGGGTCTTTGTCGAAATCGGCTTTCTGACGGTCGTCTCCGTCGTTTTGATTTATTTGATCCTTGGGCCGGATTCGTCCGGCGTATTCGTCTCTGGGGTCGCCAACAACGTCCTGAAATTTGCCGCGGACATTCCCGCGCAAAGCCTAGTCGGGCTAGCGCTGGTGCTGGCGCTGATCGTTCTGCTCTTCAATCGAATGCGCTAACCGCGGCTGATGCGGCGCCGGCGCACCGCTAGGCGGCTGTATTCTCCTTTACCGGAATGCCTTTGTCCTTCAGCAAGGACTGCAGCTCGCCCGCCTGGAACATTTCACGCACGATATCGCAGCCGCCGACAAACTCACCCTTCACGTAAAGTTGCGGGATCGTCGGCCAATTGGAATAGGATTTGATGCCGCTGCGCAGCTCTTCGTTCTCGAGCACGTTGAGGCCCTTATAGGGGACGCCCAGGTAGTCGAGAATCTGTACGAGCTGCCCCGAAAAGCCGCACATCGGGAATTGCGGCGTGCCCTTCATGAACAGCACGACATCGTTGGCCTTAACCTCGTTACCAATGAACTGCTCTATACCCATTGCGTTTGTCCTTCCTGGCGGCGCGCGGCACTCGCCAGCGCCGGAATCCATTTGGCATATATGTAGCCGAATTGGCGCGCAAAGCCCACCCACTGGCCCATGGCGGTACTGCCCCCATTGGGGGAAGCCCGCGATCGCGCTCCAATCGCGTTCCCGTCACCTTAACGATCGGAATACGGTCGACAGTGTCCTTGATTAGCGATCCGGCGTACCCGTCTGCAGGGCGAGCGCATGCAGTTTGCCGCCCATTTCCGCCTTCAGCGCTTCGTAGACGATCTGGTGTTGCTGGACACGCGATTTGCCGCGGAATGATTCGGCGATGACCGTCGCGGCATAATGGTCGCCATCCCCGGCGAGATCCCGAATCGTTACCTCTGCATCCGGTATCCGCGCACGGATTAATCGCTCGATGTCGCTCGCAGCCATAGGCATACGCGCTGCCTCATTGGACCAAGTCGCCACCCAACGTCCACCTCAACTAGCAGAACGAGCATCGCCGGCAAAGAGAGGCTGCGGCAAGAAAACCCCTTGCCTGCTGGACGCCCCGTGCAATGGCAGGCATTTTTGAAGTGGCGGAATATGCCAGGGAGGGTTTCAATGTTCAGATCTTCACTGGTTGCGGGCTGTCTCGTAGCGCTAACGCTTGCTCCAGCGGCAGCGCAGCAGCCGACACAAGCGCAGCGTGACGCGGTGCGAGCCGCCTGCCGTTCAGATTTCATGGCCAATTGCGCAAGCGTCCAGCCCGGCGGCAAGGAGGCCCTGGAATGTCTCTTGCGCAATGAACCTAAATTGTCGCCGCCTTGCCGCAGCGCGGTCAACGCGATCGCCGCTCCAGCCTCCAGCCCTGCAGCGCCCGCTCCAACGGCGGCTAGTCCCCCTGAGCCGAGCGGCGCCTCGGCGCCCGCGCAGTCATCGATGCCGGCCACAGCTGTGCCGCCATCAACAAAGACCCCGGCGACTGCTCCGGCCCGCAAAACCCCGAGCACAATGCGCACGACGACGGTACCGGCCGCGCCGACCGCATCGGCCAGCGGATTGGCGTCGGGACCAGCCGCTGCGCCGGCAGTGCCGCCGCTTGGGCCGATACGCCCGATGCCGCCGCGGCGGGCGCTTATGATCCTCGCGCAATGCCGTCCCGATCAGCAAAGATTGTGTGCGGGAGTGCCTGCCGGCGGCGGCAAAATCTTTTCCTGCCTCGCCGCAAATGCCCAGCAATTGTCGCCGATCTGCTACGACGCGCTGGCGCGGGTGAGTGAATAGGCTCTGGTCAGCTCGCGCCCGCCATATAGGCCGGCAGCCAGGCCTCAAAGCGGCGCTTAAGATCGTCGACCCGCAGCGGCCGTTCGCCGGCAATGGCGATAAGCGGACCGCCAGTGGCGCCGAGGGGAAAGAGCGGCACGCCGGCCGCCTTCGCCCGCTCGACCACCGGCTGCGACTGTTTGGTCGTGATCACGTAGCGAGCCTGATCTTCGCCGAACCAGAATGCGTGGGTGGGAATGCCGGGCGGCGGCTCTAATACTGCTCCGATTCCCGACGCGATCGCCATCTCGGCCAGGGCGACGAGGACACCGCCGTCGGAAACATCGTGCGCCGCCGTAATCAATCCATCCCGTATCAAGCCGCGCACGAGGTCGCCATGGCGTCGCTCAGCGACGAGGTCCACCGCCGGCGGGGCGCCCTCCTCCCGGCCGCACAGATCGCGCAAATACACCGATCGCCCAAGCCAGCCACGAGTCTCGCCGATCAGAAAGATCGCCTCATCCTCGCTCTTGAAGGCGATCGTCATCGATTTGCTAAATTGATCGAGCAGACCGACGCCACCGATTGTCGGTGTTGGCAGAATGGCGCGCCCGTTGGTCTCGTTATAGAGCGAGACATTGCCGGAGACGACGGGGAAGTCGAGCGCGCGGCAGGCTTCGCCGATGCCGCGCACGCAATCGACGAACTGCCCCATGATCTCCGGCCGCTCGGGATTGCCGAAATTAAGATTGTCGGTGAGCGCCCGCGGCTGCGCGCCGACCGCACTGAGATTGCGCCACGCTTCGGCGACCGCTTGCTTGCCGCCTTCGAACGGATCGGCTTCGCAATAGCGCGGGGTCACGTCCGCGGTAAGCGCGAGCGCCTTGGGACCGTCATTGATCCGGATAACCGCGGCATCGCCGCCCGGCCGCTGCACGGTATTGCCTAAAATGACGTGATCGTATTGCTCCCACACCCAGCGTTTGCTGCATAAATCCGGCGAGCCGAGCAGTGCTTCGAGTGCGTCAGCGACGGCAACAGGCGGCCTGATGGAGCTGGCGTCGAGTTCGCGCTCGTTGCGGCGTTCGGCAAAAGGCCGCCGATAGACCGGCGCCTCGTCCCCAAGCTCCTTGATCGGCAGGTCGGCGACGACCGCGCCTCCGTGGCGCACGACAAAGCGCTTGCTGGGCGTTGTCTCCCCGACCACGGCGAAATCGAGACCCCATTTGCGGAAGATCGCCTCGGCCTCCTTTTCCTTGTCCGGCTTGAGCACCATGAGCATGCGCTCCTGGCTCTCCGACAGCATCATTTCGTAGGCGCTCATGCCGGTTTCGCGGCACGGTACCTTGTCGAGATCGAGCGCGACGCCGAGATCGCCTTTGGCGCCCATCTCGACCGCCGAGCAGGTCAGGCCCGCCGCGCCCATGTCCTGAATGGCGATCACGCAGCCCTTGGCCATGATTTCGAGACAGGCTTCGAGCAGAAGCTTTTCCGAGAATGGATCGCCGACCTGAACCGTGGGCCGCTTTTCCTCGGCATCGGCGCCGAATTCGGCGGATGCCATAGTGGCGCCGTGAATGCCGTCGCGACCGGTCTTGGAGCCGAGATAAACGATCGGCATGCCGACGCCGGTCGCCTTGGCGTAAAAGATCTTGTCGGTCTCGGCGAGGCCGACCGCCATGGCGTTGACCAGGCAATTGCCGTCATAGCGCCGATCAAAGCGTACTTCGCCGCCGACCGTCGGCACGCCGAACGAATTGCCATAGCCGCCGATGCCGGCGACGACGCCGCCAACCAATGCACGCGTCTTTGGATGTTTGGGATCGCCGAACGATAGCGCATTGAGGCAGGCGATCGGCCGGGCGCCCATCGTAAAGACATCGCGCAAAATGCCGCCGACGCCGGTCGCGGCCCCCTGATAAGGCTCGATATAGCTTGGGTGGTTATGGCTCTCCATCTTGAACACGACCGCGAGCCCGTCGCCGATATCGATGACGCCGGCGTTCTCGCCAGGTCCCTGGATCACCCATGGCGCCTTGGTCGGCAGCGTGCGCAGATAAATCTTGGATGACTTGTACGAGCAGTGCTCGTTCCACATCGCGGAGAAAATTCCGAGCTCGGTGAAGCTTGGCGTACGGCCGAGAAGCTTCTGAATGCGCTCATATTCCTCCGGCTTGAGCCCATGCTCGGCGATCAATTCGGGGGTGATGGCTGGCTCGTTGGAGATCACAGCGGTGTCGGATTGGGCGAGCGCGTCACGCCGCCACCTTGAAATGATCGACCAGCCCCGCGAACAGGCCACGGCCGTCGGTCCGGCCCATTGAGGCTTCGACGTGATTCTCCGGATGCGGCATCATCCCAAGCACATTGCCGCGCTCGTTGATGATGCCGGCGATGCCATTCATCGCGCCGTTGTGATTCCAGTTCGGATCGACCAGGCCGTCGGGCGACGAATAGCGGAACAGCACCCTGCCTTCGCCCTCGAGCCGCGCAATGGTCTCGCCGTCGGCGATGTAATTGCCTTCGCCGTGCGCCACCGGGACCCGGACCACCTGCCCGGCATTGTAGCCGCGAGTGAACGGCGTGTCGGAACGCTCGACCCGCAAATAGACGTCGCGGCAGATGAAACGAAGCTGAGCATTGCGCATCAATACGCCCGGCAACAATCCCGCTTCGCAGGCGATCTGGAAGCCGTTGCATATCGCCAGCACAAGTCCGCCTTTGGCGGCGAAATCGCGCACCGCGTCCATAATCGGCGCGCGGGCAGCGATCGCGCCGCAGCGCAAGTAATCGCCGTAGGAGAAGCCGCCGGGAAGAACCACGAGATCGGTGCCTTGCGGCAGCGACGCGTCGGCGTGCCAGGCCAAGGCTGGCTCGCGCCCCGAAATCAGCCGCAGCGCGCGCGCCATGTCGCGCTCGCGGTTGATTCCGGGGAAGACGACGACAGCCGATCTCATCGCAGGTGGTCAAGCTTTCATCGTCAGCGCAGCTCGATCCGGTAATTCTCGATCACGGTATTGGCCAAAAGCTTCTCGGCGGCGCTTTTAAGCGCTGCCTCTGCGCCGGCGCGATCAGCGCCTTCGATTTCGATGTCGAAGACTTTGCCCTGCCGTACGCTGGTCACCCCACCGACGCCAAGCGAGCGCAGCGCGCCTTCGATGGCCTTGCCTTGCGGATCGAGAATACCGGACTTGAGCGTGACAGTGACGCGCGCCTTCATAGCTCACTGAATAAGTATGAATCCGGCCCGCCGCAATACAGGGGGCCGATCACGGGCAATCTTGGGGAAAAGCCCAGCACCCTGATCGCCGCGCAAGGGTTTGCCGCCGAATCGGCCGGCGGCGGAAGCTCAGCCTTTGACCAGGACCGGCCCGGTCCCTTGCGGCCGCTCGCCCTCGCTCATGATACCGAGCCGCTTGGCCACTTCGGTATAGGCTTCGACCAGTCCGCCCAGATCGCGCCGGAAGCGGTCTTTGTCGAGCTTTTCGTTTGATTTGATATCCCACAGCCGACACGAGTCCGGCGAAATCTCGTCCGCAACGACGATGCGCATCAGGTCATTTTCCCACAATCGGCCGGTCTCCATTTTAAAATCGACCAGTCGGATGCCGACCCCGAGGAACAGGCCGGAGAGGAAGTCATTGACGCGGATCGCAAGCGACATGATGTCGTCGATTTCCTGCGGCGTCGCCCAGCCGAAAGCGGTGATGTGCTCTTCCGAGACCATCGGGTCGTTCAGCTGGTCGTTCTTGTAATAAAACTCGATGATCGAGCGCGGCAGTTGGGTGCCTTCTTCAATGCCGAGCCGCTGCGACAGCGATCCGGCGGCGATGTTGCGCACCACCACTTCGAGCGGAATGATTTCGACCTCGCGGATCAATTGTTCGCGCATGTTGAGCCGGCGGATGAAATGCGTCGGCACGCCGATATCATTCAAGTGCTGGAAGACGTATTCGGAAATCCGGTTATTGAGGACTCCCTTGCCTTCGATCACCTCATGCTTTTTGGCATTGAAGGCGGTCGCATCGTCCTTGAAGTGCTGGATTAGCGTTCCAGGCTCGGGTCCCTCGTAGAGGACCTTCGCCTTGCCTTCGTAAATGCGGCGACGGCGGCTCATTGGAGTGTACCGGGGTTTTGTGAAATCCATCGTAATGCCGTGGCTCCATTTCGGATGACGAGATCCGCGGCGGCGATAGCGGGCGCGACTCAACTCAGCAGCCCCTCCGCAACAGGAAAGCTAGCCGAACGTGAAGCTGAGTACAATCGACATAGACCCGCACGGGGGTGATCGCAACGTCATTGTGCAAGACAGACAGCCGTTGCCTTGACGCCCCAGCCTCGTTATGCAAGGCGCAAGTGATTTGCGCTTATCCGCGGTTCCCCATTTGCGGGCAAAGGCGACGACAATGACCACGACATTCGACAAGCGCGAAGAAGGCTTCGAGAAGCAATTCGCGCACGACGAGGAACTCAGGTTCAAGGCCACTGCGCGCCGCAACAAAATGCTTGGTCTCTGGGCGGCGGGAAAGCTCGGCTTGAGCGGTGCCGAAGTTGAGAACTATGCACGCTCCATCGTCTTGGCCGAATTCGAGCAAGGCGGCGATCGCGCGGTGACCGCCAAGATCCGCAAGGATCTCGAAGCGAAGGGCGTCGTTCAGTCCGAGCATCAGATCAGCCGCACCATGACCGAACTGATGGCGACAGCCATCACCGACATCAAAGCCGGCCGGTGATTTGAGATGGCGATTTCAGCCTTCACGCTTGCGAACCGGCTGCACGCCGGCGAAACGGTCTATTCCGGCTGGTGCGGCCTGCCCTACCCGCTGGTCGCAGAGACGCTCGCCCGCGACGGCTTCGCAGCGGTCGCGATCGAAAGCCAGCACGGGCTTTGGGACGTCAACGGGATTCTCGCCGGCATTGCCGCCATTCGCCAGGGCGGCGCCGCGCCGCTAGTGCGTGTGCCGTTCGGCGATTTCGCGCTGGTCAGCCGGGTGCTCGATTTCGGCGCCGAGGGCATCATCGCGCCGATGATCAATACGCCCGCCGATGCCCGCGCATTCGCCGGCGCCGCCAAGTTCCCCCCGATCGGGGAGCGCAGCTGGGGGCCGCATCGCGCGACGACACTTGCCGGTATTACCGATCAATCGATCTATTTGCGCGAGGCTAACGATCATATCGTCACGCTCGCCATGATCGAGACCCGCACAGCGCTACAGAATTTCGACGCGATCATTGCCACGCCGGGCATCGACGGCTTTTTTCTCGGCCCGTCGGATCTGTCCATCGCGCTGTCGGACGGCAAGACCGTCGATCCATTGTCGAAGGACGTCGAACGCGAGCTCGATGGGCTCATCGCCGCGACGCAGAAAGCGAAAAAAATTCCAGGCGCCTATTGTCACTCCGCCGAACGCGCCGTGGCGCTCGCCAAGCGCGGCGTGAAATTTCTCGCCGTGTCGAGCGACCTGTCCATGCTGCGCGCGGGCGCCGCCGCGGCGATGAAGGTCCTCAAGGGCTGAGGCGACTCTCACTGCTTCGGCACGATACGAAAGTTGACGTTGCCAAAGACATTGATGCTTTCCGGCTCCTTCTCACGGGCGCTCGGTGTGCGCTCCGCAGATACGTTGATGATTTCAAGCTTGCAATCGCTGGCAATGGTATCACGCAACACCGCGCATTCGTGACCGGCAACATCGTAGATCATCCGCCGGACCGGCTCCTGTGCCTTTAGCGCCTGTTCCTTTTTCGGCGCGCGCAAAAGGACGTTAATGCCCACGCTTACGCGGATAGGTTGGGTAGCGTCTTGCGGCGCGCTCGACGATTCATAGGGCTTTAAGCCAGCCGCGGGCTGTGCAAGCGCCACGCTCATTAACTCGATAAATAGCACAGACGACAAATAGAAGCGCCGCATGATGCAAATCCCTGGAGCCGGAGCGATGACAAGTTAGGAACGAGCAATTGGTTATGTGATAAAGAATTCTCTTCAATTCTTACGACTGTTTCTCACCAATAATTGGTCGGCGCTCACTTATTTCCTTTGCCGTGAGCGCCGTCGGCTTGGATCATACCAGCCAATCCATCGAGCGTTGATTTGAGATCGGCATCAACTTCGCCGACTGCGATCTCGACGACGCGATAATCGCGTTCCATAAGCCAAGCGCGCTTCTGTGTCCGAGCCGCAGCCGCCGCGAGACTTTCTTGGTGCGGCACTAAGTCGATCACAAGCCGGAGCGGAAACGAGACGAAATCACAAATGTTCTGGCCGACCGGCGTTTGGCGCTTAAAGCCGCGGCCGGCAAAGCGGCGATCGTTGGTGAGCGCGGTCCACAGCGCGCGCTCCGCTTCAGTGGGATTGCGGCGGAGAAGGCGCGCCAAGCCGCGAACCGGGCCGCGCTCTTTCGGAATGCGGCCGCCGCCATGCTCGGCCAAAAGCGCGCGTAGAAGCTCAGCCTGTTCGCCGTCGAGGACGCCACCGCGCGCCGGGCCTTTGCGGCCTTCGGCAATGGCCATGATCACGCCGTGCAGCGTCTGGATGTCCTGTTGCGTCGGCTGCATGCGGTTAAAAATGTTGCGCAGATTGATCTGCATGGTCTCGCGCTTGTCGGGTGGGCGAAAGAACTCGACCTTTTCCAGTTCACGCTCAACGGTTTCGAAGAAGGCAAGGAGTTGCTGCTTGGGCGCACGGGCCGATTTGTTCGGCATCGCGAACGGCAATTTGCCGGCGCCCGCGAGTTTGAACCATTCATACGCGATTATGACGACGGCCTGCGCCAGGTTCAGCGACGCAAAGGCCGGATTGACCGGCAGCGTCATAATAGCGTCGGCCAGCGCGACCTCGTCGTTCTCAAGCCCATTGCGCTCGCGCCCGAACAGGATGGCGACGTTTTCCCCCGCGCCAATTCTTGGCGCGATGAGACCCGCCGCCTCGGCCGGCCCGACAACGGGTTTGGCCTGATCGTGGGCGCGCGCGGTCGTGGCAAGAACGAAACCGCAATCGGCAATAGCGGCTGCGAGCGTCGGGTAAAGCATCGCTTCGTCGAGCACCCGGCCGGCCCCAGTCGCCATCATTCGGGCCTTCTCATTGGGCCAGCCCTGCCGCGGATGAACGAGACGCAGCTGCGACAAACCGAAATTCGCCATGGCGCGGGCGGCGGCGCCGATATTCTCGCCAAGCTGGGGCTCGACCAGGACCACAATCGGGCCGCGGCCAGCGCTCCAATCCCTGGTTCGGTCGGTGCCTGCTCCGGGCATAAGGTCTCCGCAGTGGATCGAGCCGCACGCGCCGTGATCCTCGACCACGATTGGCACCTGTCAGGAAAACCCCAACACTTCAAGTCAATGTTCACGCATTGCGGGCCGGCCATACGGGCGGCCCGCAAATGATCGATGCGACTTTCTCCATCGTGGCTTGGGTGCTATAGCGTCGCCGCCGGTTCGGCGGGGGCTTTGTTCACGGACGCGCGGTCCCCGCCGTTTGATCCATTCCGCGCCGAAAGGTCTAAATCCCAATGAACAAAATCAAAGTCGCCAATCCGGTGGTCGAAATGGACGGCGACGAGATGACCCGGATCATTTGGAAATACATCAAAGACAAGCTGATCCATCCTTATCTCGACATCAACCTGCTTTATTTCGATCTCGGCATTGAGAAGCGCGACCAAACGCGCGACCAGATCACGATCGACGCCGCGGAAGCCACCAAAAAGGTTGGCGTTGCCGTGAAATGCGCCACCATCACGCCGGACGAAGGGCGCGTGAAGGAATTCAATCTGCACGAAATGTATCGGTCACCGAACGGCACCATCCGCAACATTCTCGGCGGAGTGATTTTCCGCGAGCCGATCATCTGCAAGAACGTGCCGCGCCTGGTGCCGGGATGGACCAAGCCGATCATCATCGGCCGCCATGCCTATGGCGATCAATATCGCGCCACCGATTTCCGCGTGCCCGGCAAGGGCAAGCTTTACCTGACCTTCATCGGCGACGACGGCAAGGAAATCAAACGCGAAGTATTCCAGTTTCCCGGCGGCGGCGTTGCCATGGCGATGTACAATCTCGACGACTCAATCCGCGATTTCGCCCGCGCGTCGATGAATTACGCGTTCAATCGCGGCTATCCCCTCTACCTCTCGACCAAGAACACCATCGTCAAAGTCTATGACGGACGGTTCAAGGACATATTCCAGGAAGTGTTCGACGCCGAGTTCAAGGACAAGTTCGCCGAGAAGAAGCTGACCTATGAGCACCGGCTGATCGACGACATGGTGGCGGCGGCGCTGAAATGGTCGGGTGGTTATGTGTGGGCGTGCAAGAATTACGATGGCGACGTGCAGTCTGACACCGTCGCGCAAGGCTATGGCTCGCTCGGGCTGATGACCTCGGTGCTCACGACGCCCGACGGCAAAGTCGTGGAGGCGGAAGCCGCTCACGGAACGGTGACGCGGCACTATCGCGAATATCAGAAAGGCCGCGAAACTTCGACCAATTCGGTGGCCTCCATTTTCGCCTGGACGCGCGGCCTCGCCCATCGCGCCAAGCTCGACAACAATGCCGAATTGGCGAAGTTCGCGGCGACCTTGGAGAAGGTCGCGGTCGGCACGGTCGAAACTGGGTTCATGACCAAGGATCTCGCCATACTCGTCGGCCCGGATCAGAAGTGGCTCTCGACCACCGCCTTCCTCGATAAGATCGACGCTAATTTGAAAGCGGCGATGGCCTGAGGTTTCCAAGGATCTAACCGGTTGGGAAGAGGTAGCTCACATTCCGCGGCGCCGATCACTATGTTGCGCGGATGGATGGTCCTGGCGCACCGAGACCTAAAAAGACGAGCATGATCGGGACGATCGCGCTCGTCGTCGTCCTGCTCGGATTATTGGTCGCGGCCACAGTGTTCGCGGTGCGAAGCTGGACCTCGGTCGAAGGCCCGCCGATGCCCGAGGTCGGCTATGTCGCGATGACGATCGGCGTTGTGTTTTCGCTGCTGATCGGAATCGCGCTGATGACCCTGTTGTTCTATTCGAGCCGGCATGGTTATGACGAACGGGCGTCACGGGATACCCGCGCCGACACGGACCGCGAGCCGCAATGAGCGTCTGGCCGGGATTGCATTGAACCGGCATTGCGTTGAACAAGGCAACGGCGTTGTCTAACGTGCGGCCGTCTATAGGACCTGAATGAATCTGGCGGCAGTTAAGGATCGTGCCCAATGACCCGAACCATACGTCTGCAAAGCGACAGCAATGCCCATGATCGCCCCTGGCGGGTCGCGGTCGAGCAAGGCTTTTTCGCCGACGAAGGCCTTGAGGTCGAGTATCACGAAGACAATCCAAAAGGCACCGCGGGCCGGGTCGAGGACTTTTCGCAGCGCTGGAAGGAATCGCAATTGCAGAAAGGCGCGCTCGAGGTTTACCCGGTCTGCGAATGGGGCGCGATCGAGCGCGTGCAGACGCTCGGTGGCGGCAAGATCATCGGCCTCGACACGACTGTGCGCACCGGCGCGCTGATGGTGCGCAAGGATTCCAAGATTCAATCGCTCGGCGAGCTGCGCAACGTACCGATCGCGGTGACTTGGCATGCCGGCACTTTCTACGCAGCGATTGAGGCGCTGGAAGCGGCCGGCGTCCCGTTCGCCGAGATCAAGCTCGTGCACGCCAATGATCGCCTCGATGCGCTCATCAGCGGAGCAACCGAAGCGGCCGCATTGATGGAGCCGCTGGTCAGCCGCGCTGCTGCCGCCGGTGCACGCAAGCTCGCCGACCTGCGTTGGCGCGGCGGCATCGTCGCCGGCAATGACGTCGACGAAGAGACCGCCGCGAAATTACGCCGCGCGCTCAATCGCGCCATCGAATGGCTCGGCGAGAATGAGGACCGCTCGCGCAAAGAAGTGCTGCGCGATCTCGAACCCGCGCAGCGCGCCACCGGCCTGATGCCGGAACTGGTCGGGGTGAAGGCCTATCAAGCCGGCGAATTCCACGAGAAAGTCGAGTGGATGATGAAGCGTGGGTTTCTCACCGAAGCTCCGGATTACACCGAGGTCGTCCGCAGCAAGTAGCGTCGAGCGGGACCGGCAAAATAGACAAAATAAATGCCCCCGGCTGGGAGTCGCCGAGGGCTGAGCTCGCAGGGGCAAGTTGAAGATGGTGAAGGCTTAAAGTGAAGCCTTGCCGCCGCGAGCCCGGGGTGCTTCAACCACGAAAATGCGGCAGCATGATGTGGCGAAGTGGGCTCATTTGCGTGCAAGGCTGCGTGCAAGCCACGCCTCTGCGCAGTTTATGGGCATCAGCGCGCTTTCCTCTTTCGTTATGGTAAACGGCGCGTTGCGGCGCTGACGCCAAAGCATGATCCCGAAAAAGCCTGTCCTCGGACTTGATCCGAGGATGGACGCCGGTTTTCCGGAAACGATCATGCTCAAATAACAACAAGCTAAAGCGAAATAGGGAAAATCGACCCAAAATCATTTCGCTTTAGCGGGCGGCGGCCGGCTTGTTTTTTGAATCCGTACTGCCATTTGCCGGCAGGCGAACGGCGCTTTGCGCTCTTTTCTGCGCGCATATCAACGAGATTTGAACTTTTCTCGCGCACAACCCGCCCTATCTAACGCAAGCGCCCGGCCGCGAAGTCATGCCGCGAAGTCATGCCGCGAAATCAGGCGCCGTCTCAGGCCATGGTGCGGAAAAACCCGCAAAGACAGGAAAGACAGGGGTGCGAGGAATGATCGCCATTGACCAGACCGGGCGGCCCACGCCCGGCGCGATTGCATCCGCTATTGCGATTGCCGGCACGATCGCAGCCGCTGCGATCATACCCAGCACGCCAACTTTTGCGCTACCGCGCTACGACGGCTTGTGGAGCGTTTCGGTCGTGACCGAAAAGGGCGACTGTGATCGCGGCTATCGATATCCGGTCCGTATCTCAAACGGCCTCTTGGCGAATGCCGGAGATGCCGTGTTCACGATCACCGGCCGCGTCGGCGGCACCGGCGCGATAACGGTCACGGTGAGCGGCGGCGGGCGAAGCGCCACCGGTTCGGGGCGGCTTGCCGGCAACCTGGGTACGGGCTCATGGACCGGAGGCTCGTGTTCCGGCTCTTGGACCGCCGAGCGGCGCGGATCGTAATGGCTGCCTCAATACACTTCTGAATTTCAAATAAGAGATGACGTCCATGGCCGGGCTTGTCCCGGCCATCCACGTTTTTAGGTTCGGCAATTTTGAAATGGCGTAAAGACGTGGATGCCCGCGACATAGGCGAGCGAAGCGACGCCGTTCTTCAAACGGCTATGCGCGGGCATGACGTTCACGAGGGCTTTAGGTTGCAGCTCTACCCCTCCGCCGCGTCCTCGGCAGCGGTCTCGGTTTCCTCTCCCGCGAGGATTTTCTCGGCGATCAGGCCGGCATTCTGCCGGATTGTGGCCTCGATCTTGCCGGCGATATCGGGATTGGCCTTGAGGAAGGCCTTGGCGTTCTCGCGGCCCTGGCCGATGCGCTGGCTGTCATACGAAAACCAGGCGCCGGATTTTTCCACCACGCCGGCTTTGACGCCGAGATCGATCAGTTCGCCGGTCTTGGAGACGCCCTCGCCGTACATGATGTCGAATTCGACCTGCTTGAACGGCGGCGCGAGCTTGTTCTTCACCACCTTGACCCGCGTCTGATTGCCGACCACCTCGTCGCGTTCCTTGATCGCGCCGATACGGCGGATGTCGAGACGCACGGAAGCGTAGAATTTGAGCGCATGGCCGCCGGTCGTGGTTTCCGGCGAGCCATACATGACGCCGATCTTCATGCGGATCTGGTTGATGAAGATCACCATCGTGTTGGAGCGATTGATCGAGGCGGTGAGCTTGCGCAGCGCCTGGCTCATCAGCCGCGCCTGCAGCCCGGGCTGACTGTCGCCCATCTCGCCTTCGAGCTCCGCGCGCGGCACCAAGGCCGCCACCGAATCGATGACCAGAACGTCGACCGCGCCGGAGCGGACCAAAGTATCGGCGATTTCCAGCGCCTGCTCGCCGGCATCCGGCTGCGAAATCAGAAGATCGTCGACATTGACGCCGAGCTTGCGCGCATAGATCGGATCGAGCGCGTGTTCGGCGTCGATGAAGGCGCAGATGCCGCCTTTCTTCTGCGCTTCGGCCAAGCAATGCAAAGCGAGCGTCGTTTTTCCTGAGGATTCCGGGCCGTAGATTTCAACCACGCGGCCGCGCGGCAGGCCGCCGATGCCGAGCGCAATATCGAGGCCGAGCGAACCTGTGGAAACGGTGTCGATGTCCATCGACTGCATGTTCTTGCCGAGCCGCATGATCGAGCCCTTGCCGAAGTTGCGCTCGATCTGCGA
>JBAQBC010000277.1:0-4601 GCA_049286035.1 Xanthobacteraceae bacterium | reverse complement strand
CGAATGGATCCGCATCTGATCGATCTGGTCTGGGACGTGCAGCGCGAGGCCAACGCCAACGAACCGATTCAAGTGGTCTGCGGCTATCGCGCGCCGCAGACCAATGCGATGCTGCGGCGAAGGAGCGGCGGCGTAGCGCGCTCCAGTGAGCACATGCTCGGTCACGCGCTCGACTTCTACATTGCCGGCGTCTCGCTCGAACATCTGCGCGAGATCGGCTTGCGGCTGCAGCGCGGCGGCGTCGGCTTCTATCCCACATCCGGATCGCCTTTCGTGCACATGGACACCGGCGGCGTGCGCATGTGGCCGCGCATGACGCATGAGGAATTGGCGCGCGTGTTCCCGGACGGGCGCACCGTGCATATCCCGAGCGATGGCAAGCCGCTGCCGGGCTATGCGGTAGCGCTCGCCGACATCCGAAAGCGCGGCGGCATGCCGTCGGAAATTTCGCTTGACGCGGCACGCAGCGCCGGCGTGAATGTCGAAACCACGCTGGCGAGCAACGGACGCGCGCCGGTCAATCCATTTGCCAAGCTTTTAGGCCTCGCCCGCGATGACGAGGAGGACGAAGCGGCACCGGCTACAACCGCCGCGGTCGCGTCGGCAGCGACCCCAGCGCCGGCGAAGCCGGCAGCGTCGGTCAGAATTGCCAGCGCGCCACCCGCAATCGAAAAGAAGATGGAGCCGAGCAGCGCCGATGCCGGCGCTGACAAGCTCGCGAGCAATACCGCAAAACCAAAACTCGTCCAGGTCGCTGCGCTGTTGCCGCCGGCACCATCCAGCACGGCGAGCGAACCGGCAGACCGAACCAATGCGGCAACGCCGAACGATATCATTCGCGTGCGCGGCTATTGGCAGGGCCCGCCCGATGGAGTGGCGGTCGCGCCATCCGCCCGACCGCAGGTCCGCGATGCTTCGGCAAAACCCAACAACGCCAAGTCGGCGGCCAAGACGGCGACCGCGGCAATCGGCGGGCCGTTCCGCGATCCGCGTGATGACGCCGCGCCTGGAGTTACGCTTGCCTATGCCGAGCAGCCGCCAGCGCATCCGCCCACGGCGGCAAGCCCAACCGTAACCGGGATGACCGCGCTGCGCGCCGTCGCCATCTCCGCCGAGCCGCAGGTGCGCGGTGAGCAGGCGCTCCATCCGGAAGAGCCGGATGCCGGCGCGCCCGTGGTGCCGAACGGCACGACCATTGCGGTGAAACGGGTTGCCAGCCAGATCGCTTCGACCATTCTCAGTGCCAGCGCCTCTTCGGTGATCGCAATCAAGGCCGGCGTGCGGCTGGAAAATCCCTGGCTGCGCGCTGTGCTGGTGGCGCCCAGCGTGCACCGGTTTTTGACGACGCTGGCGCTCGGCGCCCGCGATTTCCGCACGCTGGCGGCGCTGATGGTCAAACCGCGCAGTTCGGTGATGATGACATTCGCGACCGATCCCAATCCCGGTCTCGACCACGAACATTTCAGCGGACCAGCGGTCGTTTTCGTCTCGACCGTGAGCTACCCGAGTACGCGTACCGCGATTTTGCAGTAAATATTGCTGCGCTGGCACCGCCCATTTGGTGCAACGTTTAGCGCTTCCCCGGAGGGAAAGGTGAGCGCAAGCGGTCGCTAAATAATCGGTCTAATCGTTACTGATCCTCCGTATGAAAGATCAGCCGAGCATGCCGAGCGCGTGCAGGTAGGTTTCAAGCAACGCCTCCTGCTCCTTGCGCTCGTTGACGTCCTGTTTGCGCAGGCGGACAACGACACGCAGTGTCTTGACATCAAAGCCGTTGCCCTTGGCCTCGGCATAGACATCGCGGATATCGTCGGCGATCGCTTTCTTCTCCTCCTCGAGCCGCTCGACCCGCTCAACAAAGGCTTTGAGCTGATCCTTGGCGAAACGGCGGGCGGGTTGATCGTCTTTGACGGCGGCGGCAGTAGCCATTGGACACTCCGTGGCGCGGTTCTCGCAATCTGCCGCCAGCATTCGAAGCTGTGCGCCTTGCGGTCAAGCGACGAGCGCGCTCATCCACAGCACTGCACAGGCGAACGACGCCGCGCTGCGACCGCTAATGCTTTTGACTTGCTTTTTCGAACGCGGTCTTCTGTTCGGCTGAGGCCTCCTTCTGGTGTTTGGCGCGCCATTCATCGTAGGGCATGCCGTAGACGACCTCGCGGCTCTGCTCCTTGCTCATCGGGATTCCTTTGGCGTCGGCGGCATCTTTCATCCAGTTGGAGAGGCAGTTACGGCAAAAGCCGGCCAGATTCATCAAATCGATGTTCTGCACGTCGGTGCGCGCGCGCAAGTGCTCGACCAGGCGCCGGTAGACGGCGGCTTCGAGTTCCGTGCGGGTATTTTGATCGATAGCCATAATCTTCTCCGCGAGCTACCTATGGACAGCGCAAACATAGAGACGCGGCGCGGATCTTTCCATACGCCATTCGACGCTGCGTTCGACACCATTTTAAAAAGCCGACGTTGGGCGCCGGTCATTGAGGCAACGGTGACGACCAAATCGCGTGAGCTCCTTGAATCCCTGTTTCGCATTGCGGTCGCCGCGGCGCATCCGTCGCGCTGCCTGCCGCCGCATCTGCCGGACGCGCCGCAGCGTGGGCGCTTGATCGTGCTTGCTGCCGGCAAGGCCGCGGGCTCGCTCACCGAAGTGGCGGAACGACATTATCGCGCGCTCATCGAAGAGGGCCGGCTCGACGGTGTGGCCGTGACGCGCCATGGCTACGGGCGGCCGACGCAGCGCATCGCCATGATCGAAGCGGGACACCCCGTCCCCGACGAGGCGGGCATTGCCGGCACCGAGCGCGCGCTGGCGCTCGCCGACGGCGCCAGCGCCGATGATCTCGTCCTCGTGCTCCTCTCCGGTGGCGCCTCGGCCAATTGGATCGCGCCGGCCGCGGGTATCACGCTATCGGAAAAGCAGGCGACCACCCGCGCGATTCTGCGCAGCGGCGCCAATATCGGCGAGATCAATTGCGTGCGTAAGCATCTCTCGCGCATCAAAGGCGGCCGGCTCGCCCGCCGCGCGCACCCTGCGCGCGTCGTCACGCTGGCGATCTCCGATGTCCCGGGAGACGACCCCGCGGTGATCGGTTCGGGACCGACAGTGCCGGACCCGACGACGCTCGGCGATGCGCGGGCAATCGTGGAAAAATATCGGCTCGATCTGCCGCAAGCCGTCACGCGCGCGCTCGCCGATCCGGGCAATGAATCGCCGAAGCCGGGGGATGCGATTTTTGCCGCGGGCACCTACCGCATTCTCGCTCGGCCGGCCGATGCGCTGGCTGCGGCCGAGCAGCGCGCGCGGGAAGCGGGTTACGACTGCATCGTGCTCGGCGACCGCCTGCAGGGGGAGGCTCGCGAGGTCGCCGCCGAACACGCCCGGCTGGCCCGCGACCATGCGGCGGCCGGCCACCGCGTGGCGATCCTCTCGGGGGGCGAGCTGACCGTGACCCTGAAAGGCGGCGGCCGGGGCGGTCCGAACCAGGAATATGCGCTGGCGCTTGCCATCCACCTCGCCAGCGCCAAAGGCATTGCCGCCCTCGCCGCCGATACCGATGGAACCGACGGCGGCCGGGGCCTGCCGGACGACCCGGCCGGGGCCTTTATCGACGATACGACCCTGATACGGGCCAAAGGGCTCGGCCTCGATCCCGCCTCGTTTCTCACCGACAACGATTCCACGGGGTTTTTCAACGCCATCGGCGATTTGTTCATACCCGGCCCGAAGTTCACCAACGTCACCGACTTTCGCGCCATCGTCGTTGACACGCCCGCCGATTGAAACCGATTCTGCGTTTGGGATGAGCCTGGTCATCGTCGTAAATAGGTCACGCGGAGCGCTGTTCGCGAGCGCAATTGCCGCGCTGCCGCTCACCATTTCGTCCACCGGACCGGCGGCGGCCGATTTCCGTCTGTGCAACAACACATCGAGCCGGGTCGGCATCGCCATCGGCTACAAGGATGCCGACGGCTGGACCACCGAGGGCTGGTGGAACCTGCCGGCGCGGACCTGCGAAACCATGCTGAAAGGCAATCTCGTCGCCCGTTATTATTATGTCTACGCCATAGATTACGATCACGGCGGCGAATGGATGGGTCAGGCCTATATGTGTACCCGTGACAAGGAATTCACGATCCGCGGTATCGGCGACTGCCTGGCGCGCGGCTATGACCGCAGCGGGTTCTTCGAAGTCGATACCGGGGAGCAGCGGGCCTGGACGGTGCAATTGACGGAATCGAGCGAACAACCGAAGCAAAGCCCGGCGCCGCCCGGGCCGGTGAGCAGCAATCCCGGCGCGGCTTCGCCCGCCATCGGAACGCCGGCGATTGCGTTGCCGCCGGGTCGCGCCGGCTCGACACCCGGGGTGTCGGCACCGCCGGGAGCGCGCACGCAATGAGGCGGCAACGCCGTACCAAGGTCGTTGCCACGCTGGGACCGGCTTCTTCGGATCGCGTGACGATCGACCGGCTGTTCGCTGCCGGCGCCGATGTGTTCCGTATCAATATGAGCCACACCAATCCCGACCGCATGCGGGAATTGGTGACCATTATCCGCGCCATAGAAAGCGAGCACGGCCGGCCGATCGGCATCTTGGCCGATC
>JBAQBC010000276.1:0-3022 GCA_049286035.1 Xanthobacteraceae bacterium | reverse complement strand
TCCTTTTCGATCTTCTGCCGCAACCGATAAATATGCGTTTCCAAAGTGTGCGTGGTGACCCCGGAATTATAACCCCACACCTCTTGCAGCAGCGTCTCGCGCGAAACCGGGCGCTGACCGGCACGATAGAGATAGCGCAAGATCGAGGTTTCTTTTTCGGTCAGCCGCACCTTGTTGCCCTTGGGATTGAGCAGGAGCTTGGAACTGGGGCGAAACGTGTAGGGCCCGATGGTGAAGACGGCGTCCTCGCTGGCCTCGTGCTGACGTAGCTGCGCACGAATGCGCGCCAGCAGCACCGCGAATCGGAACGGCTTGATGACGTAATCGTTCGCGCCCGATTCGAGCCCGAGAATGGTGTCGGAATCGGTATCGTGGCCGGTGAGCATGATGATCGGCGCCTTAAATCCGTTCTTGCGCAGGATGCGCACGGCCTCGCGGCCGTCGATGTCCGGCAGCCCTACATCCATGATGACAAGATCGATCTGCCCGGCTTTGGCGGCCTGGACGCCTTTGCTGCCGTTTTCGGCCGCGACGGCTTCGAATTCCTCGTGCAGCGAGAGCTGTTCGGTCAGCGCATCCCGCAGTTCCGGGTCGTCATCGACAATGAGAATCTTACGCGTATTTGGCATTAAATCAGAACTCACCCGCCGCTTTTGGCGCGCCGCGTGGCGCGTAAGTGGAGCTGTTGAGGATACTAGAGCATGATCCGGCAAAGTGGAAACCGGTTTTCCGAAAAGATCATGTGACGACAAAATGTTAGAGCGCTAATCAATTCGACTTGAAACAATTGTGCTTGGGAACCCTGCGACGGCTCATGGCGAGACGAAAACACAGCTCAGTGCGCAAGGCAGTACGTAAGACCACGCTGTCCGCAATCCATGTTCACGTCCGCCCGCGGCTGCGCGCGCAGGCTTGGCTCATGGCGGGACAGCGCGCGATTCGCGCGGCTTTGGGCCGGGCAAGCGTCAGGGCAGCAAAACGCGAAGGCGATGGCGCGACGCCCGCCGGCCAATTTCATCCAGTTCGGCTGTGGTGGCGTTCGGATCGCTTACCGCGCCCGCGTTCCCAGCTGCCGGTCCGGCGAATCGCGGCAGACGATGCCTGGTGCGAAGATCCCAAAGACCGGCGCTACAACCGTCCATTCCGGCGGTCGGCCGATGAACCAGGCGATCGTTTGAAGCGTGCCGATGGGCTTTACGATCTAATTGTCGAAATCGACCATAACGCCCGTCCGCGCGTCGGCGGCCGCGGCAGCGCTGTATTCATTCACGTTGCGAGGCCAGGTTTTGGCCCCACCGCGGGTTGTGTCACGCTTTCGCGCAGTGATTTGCAGCGGCTGGTGAGCCGGCTATCGCGCAAGACGCGAATTATCGTTCATTCCTAGACCGCGAGCGCCGAAAATAGCCGTGCCGACCCGCACATGCGTCGCGCCGAAGGCGATCGCCGTCGGAAAATCCGCGCTCATGCCCATGGACAGGAGCTTAAGCCCGTTGCGGCCGGCGATCTTGGCGGTGAGTGCGAAATGCGGCGCCGGCGCTTCATTTTGCGGCGGCAGGCACATCAGACCGGAAATGGCGAGCCCGTAGCGATCGCGGCAGGCCGCCACGAAAGCGTCGGCCTCCTGCGGCAGCACGCCCGCCTTCTGCGGCTCGGCGCCGGTATTGATCTCGACAAAGAGCAGCGGGCGCCGCCCTTGTTTGGCGATCTCTTTGCCGAGTGCCTCGGCGAGGCTCGCGCGATCGACGGAATGAATGGCATCGAACAGCGCTACGGCCTCCTTCGCTTTGTTCGACTGCAGCGCGCCGACGAGATGCAGTTCGAGGCCAGGGTGACGCGAGAGCAGCGGCGGCCATTTCGCCTTGGCCTCCTGCACGCGGTTTTCTCCGAATATGCGTTGCCCCGCAGCAATGACCGGCTCGATCGCGTCGGCCGCGAAAGTCTTCGATACCGCGACCAAGGTGACGCCGGCCGGATCGCGCCCGGCGTCGCGGCAGGCGCGGGCAATCTCTGCCCGCACTGCTGAAGGTCCGTCCGGCTTACTCATGCTGTCCAACCTTGCGATTGACTGCGGGCGTTCACGCGCGGCTGCGGGATCCGATTCTGCGAGAGTCATTTGTACGCGGCGGCGGGCGCGTTTGAAACGGTTGCGAACGGCAGTTTCGGAGCGGCCTGGCGCAAACTTAAGACTTCAATCTTTTCTTGGATTTTTTCTTGCTCTTCCTCCGCGTTGTCGGCTTGCGCCGATTGGCGTTTCGCCTCTCCGGCGGCGCCCAGATCATGGCTTCGAGTTTCATGCCGTCGGGGTCGGTAAAATAGACGGCGTAGTATTCACGTCCGTAGTATTCGCCGGGCGGATCGACGATATTCATCCCGTTTTCTTCCAGAAATGCGCCGAGCGCGTCGACATCTTTGCGGCTTCTCATCTCAAAGGCGTAGTGATGAAACCCGATATCGCCCTTGCGATATCTGTGTTTCCGACCCTCGGCATCGGCGGCTGCGATCCAGAACAGCGTCTTGCCGTTGCTCCATCCGGCCATATCGTCGTATTCGTGCTTGAGCTTGAAGCGGAGAAAGGTCAGCAGCTTGTTATAGAAAGCCTTTGACTGCGCGAAATCACCGACGCTGAGAACGAGATGGTCAATACCGACAATGCCGGGCATGAAGTCACCTCCGGAAGCTGGCTTGCTTAACAACGTCCGCGCAACCAGAATGTGCCGCCCGGTGTGAAAACCGCGATCATGCAGCAAACTTTATTCGACAAAATATGGAACTTTCATCGCGTCGCGCAGCGCGCCGATGGCCGCGATCTCATCTATATCGACCGCCATGTGCTGCATGAGCTGCACGCCCATCACGCCTTCGCACAATTACTCAAGCAAGGCCGGCCATTGCGCCGCGCCGACCTGACCTTTGCGGTACAGGATCATACGGTGGCGACCAAACCGGGCCACGACGACGACACCAACCCTTCGGGGTCCGCTTTCATCAAGGCGATGCGCGAGGGCTGCCGCACCAATCGCAT
>JBAQBC010000275.1:0-2537 GCA_049286035.1 Xanthobacteraceae bacterium | reverse complement strand
GGACTACGCCGATTGGGACGCTATTACAGCAGGGATTTGCGACCGGCGGAATGGGGTTCAACCGTCATTTTGCGCAGCAACAATCCTCACGACCGAATGTCTGCTTTGGGTCATTCGCGACCGAGTTGAGCCGGCAGCAAGTTGGGCCATGTCCGCTCTGCTCTGATAGCGACCCAATTCTGCAGCCCAGCGAAATGTCGCGAAGGGCCAATAGACGACATCGAGCAGATTGTTCGAAGTGAACCGGGGCCGCTCGTGCCGCATTCAGGTCGAAGCCCCCAAGGAGTAAGAGATGCCCAAAGGCGACTACGCAGCTTTTCGCGCGCTCGACCCCTTCTTCGCCGTTGTCATGGAGGGTCTCTCGAAGTTCGTAGACGGTGAACACTATTTCGACACCCTCGACGACGATGTCTTATTTGAGTTTCGCTACGATTTTCCAGGTTGGCCGCAGGTAACGCGCGGCCGTGCCAACCTCCTGGCGCTATATTCGGGATACGGTAACAACATCCGGCTTGATCGCAGCGATTCGCTGATCGTGCATCCTTCCGAGAACGGCCGTGTTGTGACCCTCGAGTACGAAGTGCATGGCAAGGTACTCGCCACCGATACGCCCTATGACAACAGGTTTGTCTCGATCGCCACGATTGAGAATCGCAAGATCGTGCGCTGGCGGGATTACAAGGATTCGCTCGCCGCGTGGAGGGCGTTGAACAGAGTCACCTAACGGCCAGAAGCCGCTTCAACCGCCGTAGCGACGCCCCGCAGGGTGACTTAAGCGCAAAAAAGAAGTGGCGCACCGTCACAATTTCGGTCCCATAGAGGTGTTCTCTAAACGCTGGAATCGCGATTTCCTTCTCCCTCATTAGCTGGGAAGGGCCGGATAATGCGCACATCGGTCGGTCCATCGGGCGGCGCGCCGTCGCCACCTCACGTCGTCGTCATAGGAAACCAGAAGGGCGGCAGTGGCAAATCCACGTTTGCCATGCACATCATTGTGGCGCTGCTTAAAGCTGGAAAGCGCGTCGCCTCTTTCGATCTCGACCTAAACCAACTAACCCTCACCCGGTACCTCGGGAATCGACATGAATGGGTTCGGGAGCACGAGCAGAAATTGGAGCTGCCCGATCATTATCCGGTCACGGAAGAGGTGCATGGCGCTACCCTGAGGCGGTTCATATCGCGGCTCAAGAAAATTGGGCGAGCGCACAAAAGCGACTTCATCGGCAGTAGCGCCTTGAGTCATAGCGCTGACCTGAGGCATTTCATATCGCAGCTCAAGAAAATTGGGCGCGCGCGCAAACACGACTTCATCGTCATCGATACGCCCGGCGGTGTCCAACATCTCAGTTTGATCGCCCACGGCATGGCCGACACTCTGATTACCCCGATTAACGATAGTTTGGTCGACCTGGATGTATTGGTTGCGATGGAACAAAGCGATCTAGAGCCTCAGCCGTCGGTATATGCCAAGACGGTTTGGCGCGCCCTTGAGGCCCGACGAAAGGTAAGTGGTCGCACTACCGACTGGATCGTGGTTCGGAACCGGTTGGAATCAGCCCAGTCAAGCAATCAGCGCCAGATCACTCAGGTCCTGGACGTGATTCAAAGGACACTGGGTTTACGCATTGTGCGTGGTCTGCTGGAGCGGCCCGTATATCGCGAGTTTTTCGCCGCCGGTTTGACGGTGTTCGACCCGGTAGAAGGACTGAAGAGTGCTGCGCAATCCAGCCAGTCAAATCTGCTCGCGCGTCTTGAAGTTCAAAAGCTAATTCGAGAGATCGGACTCATTGACGAGGCCGACCTCGAAGATGAAGCGTTTCACGAGATCGAAGTGGAAATAGCTGGAGCCAATGAGGTGGTAACAGATAAGGAAGACCTCTCAGAAGAAACGAATAAGCGTACTGTGACTTTGGTCCCAGGACTATCGGCAGGTTGATAGTCCCCCTCATCAGGGGTCGTCGTCGCCAGCGGATTTGCCATCGGCTCGACCGCCAACCGGAGTTTAGGCCAACCCGCGTACAAAGCCTCGATCGCATTTGCCGTGCGCCGAAACGCACAGCCGGAATTCCAGAACCGGGTGCTGAGCAGATCGAACGACTTACATCAGCTCTGTCCCTGCTACTGCAAGTCGATGGGTTGATAGTGTCCGGTCTCGTTAAGCTGTGTACCCCATACCTTGTGCACGCCCTGGTGGTCGGATCGGCTGAAGATCACGGGCGTGCCGAGCCCAATGTCGAGGTCGCGGAGATTTTCCATAGTCCCGACTAGTCTTTCAGTGTCGAGCTGTGCGCCATTGCGTTGCAACGCTGCGATCAACACGCTGGCGTCCACATAGCCCTCGAGAGACACGTAGTCCGGCGCCTGCCCGGGGAAGTACTTGGCGAGCGCAGATTTGTAGTCGAGGACCAATGACGAGTGGCCATCGACCGCCGGCACGACCTGCGTGACGATGACTCCAGTTGCATACCTTTTGCCCAGCAGCATCAACTCGTCAGCCAGTGCGGTGCTGCCGACAAAGGAGACACTGGTGTAAATCA
>JBAQBC010000274.1:0-15916 GCA_049286035.1 Xanthobacteraceae bacterium | reverse complement strand
GTCAATCTCTCGACTATGGTCGCGGATTACGGAATGTCCGGCACGAGCGTCTATGGCTCAAGCAAGGCCGCGATCAATCTCCTGACAAAGACGTGGGCGGCGGAATACGGCCCGAGTGGCGTCCGCGTCAATGCGGTGAGCCCGGGACCGACGCGTACCGAAGGCACTGGTTCTTTGGGCGAAGGTCTCGAGCAACTGGCCGCCCAGGCGCCCGCTGGGCGGCCAGCGACGGCTGACGAAATCGCCGAAGCCATTGTTTTTCTTGCAACGGACCGCGCCAGTTTCATCCATGGCGCGAAACTCGCCGTCGATGGAGGTCGAACCGCCATTTAGGCTTGCGACGAAGTGATGGGTTTCGCTTTCGCTCAACCCATCTCACGGCTCGGCCGAATCACGAGGACAATTGCAGCGTACACCGCGGTCACGCGACGGTCGTCGTGATCGCAACCCCCATTCTTCAGCGTCAGCGTCACCGGCGTACGCTCGGCAATGTCAGCAAGCCGCGCGCGCTGCTCTCGGCTCAGCTCACCCTCGAAGCTCAGCACCCGCGCGATCGCGACCTCCTTGCCGGTTCCTGAAAACCGCACATCGACTGACATGCCGCGCGGCGGCCAAGCTTCGCGTTCGGCGTACATGCGCAGCGTGATCGCGGTGCAGGCGGCAAGCGCCGAGCAGAGGATTTCGAACGGCGCGGGTCCGGTATCTTTGCCGCCGAGCGCGGGACCTTCGTCGGCGCTCAGTTGGTGATGGCCGGCCGTAATCGAGACTGCGTAATTCGTCGCGCCGATTGTGGCCCTCGCATGCGCCATGCTTCCCTCCAAAGATGGGTCTCTGCAAAAAAGATGCGCCTGGAAAGGTATCTCGCGCCCGGTGCGGGAAATTCGCTATCTTCAGCGTTCAAGATAGGCGGCGGTCGCCATGCCGCCGGCGGTACACACCCCGATAACAGCGCGATGGGCGTCGCGGCGGCCGAGCTCCATGAGCGTCTGGCCGAGATAGCGGATGCCCGACATGCCGTAAGGGTGGCCGAGCGCAATCGCGCCGCCAATGACGTTGGTGGTTTCCCACGGCGTTTCGAGCTGCGCTTGATTGTACAGCGTCGTCACCGCATAGGCCTCGTGCAACTCCCACAGGTCGACATCGCTGCTATTGAGCTGGTGATATTTCATCAGTTTGCGGATCGCCGGCGTGATCGCGATGCTCATCTCTTCGGGCGCGACCGCGGCAAGATGCATGCCGCGAAACAGACCAAGAATGGGCAGGCCGCGTCGCGCGGCGAGATCAGCCTCCATCATCACTGCGGCGGCCGCGCCATCCGACAATTGCGAGGCATTGCCGGCCGTCGTCGTGCCGCCGGGATAAACCGGCTTGAGCGCGGCAAGGCCGGCGAGGGTGGTATCGGGGCGCGGTCCCTCGTCGCGATCGAGCGTGACCTCTTGCGTGTGGCTTTGCTTGGTTGCCTTGTCGGTGACCTTCATCGTGGTTTTAAACGGCACGATCTCGGCGGCGTATTTTCCCGCAGCGCTCGCGGCGGCGACCCGCTTCTGGCTTTCGACGACATAGGTGTCGAGGACTTCGCGCGTGATGTTGTATTTCTTGGCGACAAAATCGGCGGTCTGGTTCATCGTCCACCACACCGCCGGCATGCGTTTTTCCAGCGGCTCATAAACAAAGCCGTTCAGATTGAGATGGAATTGCACCAGGCTGATGCTTTCGACGCCGCCGGCGACCACGATGCTGGCTTCGCCGCAGGCGATGCGGTTGGCGGCGATCGAGGCGGCGGTCAGGCCGGAGCCGCAGTAGCGATTGATGGTCACGCCCGGCACCGCAACGCCGAAGCCGGCTTCGAGCGCTGCGTTGCGCGCGATGTTGTGGCCGGTCGCGCCTTCCGGCAGTCCGCAGCCGAGGACGACGTCTTCTACTTCAGCCGCCTCGATGCCGGCGCGCGCGACGACGTTGCGCAGAACGTGCGCGGCCATCGGAATGCCGTGGGTCTGGTTGAGTGCGCCGCGGCCAGCCTTGGCGATGCCGGTACGGCAATAGGCGATAACAGCGACGTCTTTCATGGGAGTGCCTCAACGGGTGTCACGGGCGGATCGCGCGAACATTGTAGTTCGTCATTGCGAGCGAAGCGAAGCAATCTAGGCTGAGATGCCGCTCTGGATTGCTTCGGCGCTCTCGCTCCTCGCGATGACGATAGCGCGAAGGACGCCGCGCGAGCGTGATTCTATTCTCACCTCTACCCAGTGGGGAGAGGTCGAGCGAACGCAGTGAGTAAGGGTGAGGGGGATCGGAACTTGAATTTCTAACTCGGTGCCCTCTCACCCCAACCCTCTCCCCATCGGGGCGAGGGAGATGAAGGTAGCGCGGCGCTTTCAATCCAGCGGCTCGACCTTGACCAAGGCGTGGGCGTGATTCGAGCCGACCCAGAATGACACCGGCGTCGTCGAATTATCCACGTAAAGGGTCCGCATATTGGTTTCGGACGGCATCAGATATTGCTCTGTTGTTCCGGTCTTCGGATCCATGCGGACGACGCGGTCGGTTGCCATTGTCGAGGCCCAGATCGCGCCATTCTTGTCGATGTTCGCCCGGTACGGGAACGTGTAGGGCGGCAGCGGATATTCGGCGAACTTCTCCGCCCTGGTGTCGAACACTGCGACCTTGTTGCCGCGGTATTCCGTCACGACGATGCGGTCTTGATCGTCGATCTCCATGCGCCGCGCGCGGGCATGCGGCGTCGGCACCGCGAACCATTTCACCGCATGCGTCTTCGCATCGATGGTGCCGAGATAGCCTTCGGAGAACTCGGCCATCCACAAATTATTTTTGGAGTCGGATATCACCTGATACATGCTGTAGTGATGGCCCGCCGGCAGTTCGCTCGTCGGATGGAATTTTTCCCAGGTGTTGCTGGCGATATCGAGTCGGAAAATGTCCTGGGTGCCGACACTCTTGGTCCAGACCTTGCCGTCGACGTCGTGGCGCAGCCCGACGAAGTTTAGTTGCACGCGATTGTCGTTCCATTCCGCGGCCAGCGGATAGAATTTGGTCTCGCCGGTCTTCGGGTCCAGCGTGCCGAGCGCGCCCTGATACATGGTATCGAACCAGAGTTTCCCGTTGCGGTCGAACTCAAGCGAGAGATTGCCTTCGGGAGCATCGGGCTTGAATTTCTTGGTCGGATATTCGGTGAGCTTGAGCGTCTTTGGATCAAACTTGGAGATGAAGAGCTCGCCGAAATCCGAGTACCAGACGTTGCCCTCCTTATCGAGCACGACGTCGTGCGGCTCGGTTGTCGGCCGGACCACGTCATATTCAGTCACAATCACATGCGTCGATTGGCCGGTCGGGCGTGGCAGAGTCTTGAGCGAATACTGCCAGTGATCGGTCGCGCTCAAATTGATGGTCGCGAGATATTCGGCCATCTTGCGGTAATCTTCCGGCTTGCCGGCGCGATCAGGATCGAGCATCGGCTGCGGCTTGACCGGCTGGCTCACCGCGCCATAGCCCTTCATCCGGCTGATGACCTGCATCCACTCGTTCACGTCATGGTTCGAGCGCACGATGCGCTCGAGCGTGTGGCAGCCCATGCAGTCGAGCAGCGTGGCTTTTTGCTCTTCGCTGCCCGGGATGCTCATCATCCATTCGGCATTGCTGAGCTGGCTCGCGAGGTCATGGGTTTTGTCGAGCTTGAGATCGAGGCTGCTCGTCCGCTCGGCAATGACATTGGCGCTCGCCGGCGCGGGCAGGTCGTAACCGACCGCGCGAATGGCAATATTGTAGTGACCCGGCTCCAGCCGGTTTTCCGGGAAAGCGTAGCGGCCTTTGGAGTCGGTCGTCACGCTCGTCGATACGATCGATCCATCCTTGCGGGCGGTCACGACGACGCCTTCCATGGCGCCCTCGGCATCAGACGTGACCTGACCGGTCAGTGCCGCGGGGGCGCGCTCGTCCGCGCGCGCGGTGGCCGAGGTCAGCGACAGACCCGCAGCTAGCGCGGTCGTTATGCACAGGATGGATGAGGATTTCATCGCAGAGCTCCCTAGAGACGAAATTTATTTTTTATCGCCGGCACGCGTACTGCCGCGCATCACAAATACTTGCAGACATTTGATCCATGGTGCGTCGGTTCCGGATCAGCGACAAGCCGGGTTGGACGCATACGAGCGATGCCGTCGCGCCGGTCGAGGCTGCAGTGCACCCTCGCACCGAACCGGAACTTGGCCGCTTTCTGTAATCGGCGCTGGACTGGGTTCGACGCTTACAGCACGATATTGGAGTCATTAGCCGCATTGCACCCGTGCGGAGGAGGAAAGCATGAGCCAATGGAGACGCCGGCACGGCGCGCCATCGCTCGATGTCGTCGCCGGAAACGGCCTCATCGATCGCCGCGTATTGCTTGGCCGCGGCATAACCATCGCCGGCGGGCTGGCGGCGGCTGGAACGGTCACTGGCGCCGCCGCCGAACCGCTCGTCGACGCGCCCTGGAGTCGCGCGGTCGGGGAGCCCATGCCGGCGGTGCAGACGCCGTCAGCATTTGAAAAAGATGTCACGCGGGCACTGAGCAATCCCAACGGCGAATTCCGCACCTCGCATGCGCGAACGCCGCATCACCGGCTTGGCGGCACCGTCACGCCGAACGGCCTGCACTTTTCGATCAATCACGGCGGCGTTCCGAATATCGATCCGGCCGAGCACAAGCTCGTCATTCATGGCATGGTGCGCCGACCGCTTGAATTCACGCTGGAATCGTTGGCGCGCTATCCGCTGGTGACGCGAATGGCGTTTGTCGAATGTGCCGGCAACTCGGCGCCGATGTTCGCGAAAGAGCCGCTGCAGACCACGGTGCAAATGCTCCATGGTCTTGTTTCCAACGCGGAATGGACCGGCGTGCCGCTGTCGGTGCTGCTCGACGAAGCCGGCATCGATCCGACGGCAAAATGGCTGGTCGCCGAGGGCGCCGATGCGCAATTCCTGGATCGCAGCGTGCCGGTCAAGAAAGCCTACGATGACGCGCTGATCGCCATCTATCAGAACGGCGAGCATCTGATGCCCGGCAACGGCTATCCGATGCGCCTGTTACTGCCCGGTTATCAGGGCAACATGAACGTCAAGTACCTGCGCCGGATCAAAGTTATCGATCAGCCGGCCTACAGCTACTTCGAAACCAAGAATTATTCGCAAATTCTGCCGGGCGGAAAAACCTGGCGGTTCCACTTCCTCATGGAAGTGAAGAGCTTCATCACCCATCCGTCCTTCGGGCACAGCATCAAACAGCCCGGCCTCTATGCCATTTCGGGTCTGGCCTATTCCGGCACCGGGCGCATCAGCAAAGTCATGGTTTCGGCCGATGGTGGGAAGAGCTGGGGCGAAGCGGCGCTGCAAGGCCCGATTCACGACAAGGCGTTTACGCGGTTCGTCATGCCCTGGCGCTGGGATGGCCAGCCGGCAATCCTGCAAAGCCGCGCTTACGACGACGGCGGCAACGTGCAGCCGCTGCGGGCCGAGTTTGTAGCGTTACGCGGCGAAGCGAGCAGACCGGTCGCGACCCCGCTCACTTTCCCCAATCAGCACTACAACAGCATCACGAGCTGGGCAGTCGACAGCGCAGGAGCGATCAAACATGTCTATGCGTAGGATCCTCGCTGCGTCCGTTCTCGCGTTGGCTCTCGCCGCCGGCGCGGCTCGTGCGCAGGATGCGGGTCTCGGCAAACCGCTGACCGAGAGCGACATCAAGCAATGGGATATCGCGGTCCTGCCGGACGGCACCAATCTGCCGCCAGGCAGCGGTACGCCGGCGCAGGGCGCCAAAATTTTTGCGGAAAAGTGTTCAGCCTGCCATGGCGACGCCGCCAAAGGTGGCATCGCACCCTACTACCCGGCGCTGATCGGCGGGCAGCCGCTGACCAACGGCATCGATACTGTGAAGACGATTGCCAATTACTACGCCTACCCGACCACCATCTTTGATTATGTACGCCGGGCGATGCCGTACAACATGCCGCGATCGCTCAGCGACGACGAGGTCTACGCGCTGACTGCCTATCTTCTTGCGCTCAACAAACTGATCGGCGACGGCGATGCGATGGATGCGAAAACGCTGCCGCAAGTGAAGATGCCGAACCGCGACAACTTCATCATGCCCTATCCGGATCGGCTGTAGGGTCTTGGCACCCGAACATCATTGCGCGTGGCGTTCGCGCGAGCTTTACGTTTTGTAGTCGGGTTCGGTTCGGTCGAGGAGGCGTTTCAAGGCATCGAAATGCCGCTGCGCCGGACTTGGGCCATCGTAGAACTTGGCCCCGCCGAGTTGGCCCCTGGTCTTCTCGACTACCTCGGCCGGCAGCTCTTTGAGCGGCTGGCCAGTCCACATGGCATAGATCTGAACCTGCGCGGCGCGCTCGAGGTAATAGAGCCGGTCATAAGCCTCGGCGACAGTGACACCCAGCGTGGTGACGCCGTGATTGGCCATGAACAAAACACTCTTATTGCCGATGATCTTGGCGAGCCGCTCACCTTCGGCAGGGTCGAATGCCGGACCGGTATAGTTGTCGTCATAGGCGATCGCATCCATCAGGCCGACTTCGGTCTGGCCAATCTCCTTGATCCGCGGATCTTCCAGCCGTGTGAGCGCGCTGGCGAAGGGCATGTGTGTGTGAAACACCGCCCCGGCCTGCGGCAACGCTTTATGAATCGGTGCGTGGATGCAGTAGCAGGAGCGTTCGACGTCGCCGGTGCCGCGCCTGACCTTGCCGTCGTCGATCCCGACCTCCATGAACGACGAGGCCGTGACTTCGGACCAATGCGTGCCAAACGGGATCTGATAATAGCGATCGCTGCGGCCCGGCACGGTCAGCGTGAGGTGGTTGAAAATCCCCTCGCTGAAGCCATGCATGAACGCGAGCCGGTGCGCAGCCGCAAGATCGATGCGCGCCTGCCATTCTTCGGCGCTGCATTGCAAACTGTTCGGCGAAACCCTGATCTGCATTGGTGTTTCCTCCGCCAACCACTCCATCATAAACCGCTCGTGAGTGAGCTTATAGCGCCGATCGGACATGGCGCATCTGCGGCTTAAGCGGGTTTCGGCTTGCAAGGACAATGCTTTGGCGTGGTCGTTGCCAAAACGCTTGCCTCGGCACGGGTGTAAACTATCCTTTGCCCCAGGATTAAGATCCCGCGACAGCGGGATTGAGAATCCAGTCAGGGGGGACGCTTATGAGTTCGATAGCCGCTTACGGCTCGCTTTCCGCGGCCGATCACACGCGCCAGCTGCGCAAGGCGGTGATCGCCGCCACGGTCGGCACGACGATCGAATGGTATGATTTCTTCCTCTATGGAACCGCGGCCGGACTGGTTTTCGGCAAGCTTTATTTTCCGAACAACGATCCGACCACCGCCACGCTGTTGGCGTTCAGCACCTATTTCGTCGGTTTTGCCGCGCGCCCCATCGGGGCCGCCATCTTCGGCCATTACGGCGACCGCATCGGTCGCAAGGCGACGCTGATCGCAACCCTCATGCTCATGGGCATCGCGACTTTCCTGATCGCATTCGTGCCCACTTACCAATCGATCGGAATCTGGGGCGGCGTCACGCTCACCGTGCTGCGGGCCATCCAGGGCATCGGCGTCGGCGGTGAATGGGGCGGCTCGGTGCTGTTGTCGATGGAATGGACGCGCGCCGGCCAGCACAACCGCGGTTTCCTCGCCTCCTGGCCGCAATGGGGCGTGCCCGCCGGCTTGTTTCTCTCCACCGTCGTCATGCTCGGCGCCACTGCCTGGTCGGGCGACCAATTCCTCAACTGGGGCTGGCGCGTGCCGTTCGCGCTGAGCATTGTCCTGATCGGGATCGGTCTGTGGATCCGGCTCGGCATCCTCGAGACGCCGGTGTTCCAAAAGCTCCTCAACGAGAACAAGATTGAGCGCGCACCGATTGTCGAGGTCCTCAAAAAGCAGCCGAAGGAAGTCTGCCTCTCCGCGCTGCTGCGCATGGGCCAGCAGTCGCCGTTCTATATCTTCACCGCCTTCGTCTTCGCCTACGGCGTCGGCACGCTGCACATGTCGCGGGACTTCATCCTGTCCGCGGTGATGGTTGCCTCGGTTGTTTCGTTCGTATCGGTCCCTCTATTCGGGCACCTGTCCGACCTCATCGGTCGGAAGAAGATGTACCTGATCGGCGTCGTGGCCTGCGGCGTGTTCGCATTCATCTATTTCGCGATGCTGGATACCGCTGTTCCGTGGGTGGTGTTCTTTGCCATCGTGGTGTCGCTTATTCCGCATGACATGATGTATGGCCCGCAGGCGGCGCTGATCGCGGAAGCATTTACGCCGCGGCTCCGCTATAGCGGTTCATCGCTCGGCTATCAGTTCGCCTCGGTGATTGCCGGCGGCCCGGCGCCGCTGATCGCGACCGCGCTGTATGCGAACTACCACAGCAGCTTCGCCATCGCGATCTATCTCGCGGTGTGCGCGGTGATCAGCTACGTTTCGACGGCGTATATGCCGGACTACACCGGCAAGGATGTCGCCGCCGAATACGACCGCTAAGCTTCGCGAGTAATCGTTGAGGACAGGGACGGAGCGCACGCAGGCGCTCCGCCCCTTGTTGATCTGGGTCTATTACTCTTCAGGTCGCCTGATCGCGCCGCTTGATTGAATGACTGGCCGGTCTACCTCTCAATCCGATTGAATATTGGCGTTCTTGATCATCTTGCCCCATAGCGCGAGCTGGGCCTTGATGAAGTCGCCCAGCTCTTCCGGAGTGGAAGAGAAGCCTTCGAAGCCGACATTCTTGAATCGGGCTTGGACATCCGGACTATCGATGATCGGACGGAGCGCGCTGTTGAGCTTGGCTATGACTTCCGGCGGCGTGCCGGCCGGCGCGACGAGGCCGGCCCAGGTATCGAGATTGAAGCCTTTGATCCCGGCCTCGTCCATGGTGGGCAGGTTGGGAAACAGCGCGCTGCGCCGGATGCGCGACACCGCAATGGACCGTACCGTACCGGCATTGACATGCGGCATGGCGGTTGTGAAATCGGCCAGCATCATCGATACGCGGCCGCCGATAATGTCCTCGAGCGCCGGCGGCGTGCTCTTATAGGGCACGTGCAGCATGCTGATTCCGGCATCATGTTTGATGGTCTCGAGCGCAACAATGCCGGCAGTGTTGCCGCTGGCAAAGGTCAGCTTGCCGGGATTTGCCCTCGCGTAATCGATCATCTCCTGGACCGAATGGATCGGCAGTTTTGGATCGACGACGAGCATCAGGGTGAAGCTGCCGACCCGCGTGATCGGTACGAAATCCTTCACCGGGTCGTAGTTGACATCCTTATGCAGATAAGGATCGGCGGAAAGCGGCGAATTGGTTGCCATCAACAGCGTATAGCCGTCGGCGGGCTGGTGATGAACGTAAAGCGTAGCGAGCGCGCCGTCCGCGCCGGGACGGTCCTCGACGATCACCGGTTGGCCTAAAGCCGGGCCGAGCTTGTCGGCGATAATCCGGCAGATCGTATCGCTGGCGCTGCCAGGGCCGAATACAGCGACTAGCGTGACCGGGCGCGAAGGATAGTTGTCGGCGGCGTAAAGCGCGGCGCTGAAACAGGCGGCCGTGGCGGCGGCGAGAGCGAGAAGCAGCTTTCTCATGGCTCTATTTCCTCCTCCCGGTGTAGCCACCGCGCATATTTTTTTTATAAGGCCGCGCGGCTGCACTCCTCAATTCGAGAATAGCAGATTGTCTCTATTCTGGGTGGGCATCATTGCCGCGGTTCCCTCGGTCGTGGTTTGCGTGGCTTTTAGTCAGTATTCTTGCGGTATTAAAAGGTCCGTTGCTCCGACAATCGGGCTTTTTTCGTTTTTGTCGGATCTGAAACGATCTTTGCATCAGGCAAGCGCGATCATTCCGCTCCAGAATTGCTGCGAACTCCCGACTTCGATGTCGTATTTGCGTGCAAAAGCGAGCGTTCCCGCCTCGGCGATGCGAAATACGGTCATTCCGGCAGGTACGGTCATTCCGTCGCTGCGTAGCATCGGCATGATGCTGGCGGCGACAAGAAGACGCCCGCTGGCGTCGATGCCGAAGGTTCGCAACTGCACGCCGCGTCCGTCGATGTGCTGAATTGGCTTCGGCTCGCCGCTGTTTTGATCGAGCTCGTAGACGACGACGTTATCTTCGCCGCCTAGGGAAGCGTCCCTGCCGCCTTCTCGCGCCGGAAAGGTCCGGTTGGTCAGATAGGCGAATTTACCGTTGGCATGGACATGGATTGCCCCCGCGCCTTGGCTTGCCGGTGTCTTGGGATTGGACAAAGTCTCTTTGATGAAGATCGGCTCGCGCGACAGCCCGGTCGCCTCGTTCAACTCATAAACGTAAAGTTTGTTCTGACGCTCGATCGAGGCGACAACCCACGGCTTGGTCGGATGAAAATCAAGATGCCGCGGACCGAAGCCAAAACCCTTGCCGGGCGCGATCGACGCCAAATTTCTCAATCTTCCATCATCGAAAGCAAATGTCTTGAGCGCGCCGGGATCCTCCGGCTTGTTTGCCGTGGAATTATTGCCGCGCGTCACCAGGATGACGCAGCGGTTCGACGGCGTCGCCAGGATTTGGTGTGCGTAGATACCGGTATCGAGGTCCGGTGGCTGGGCGACGCGCGCGCCGATGGTGCCGTCGCTGCCAATGCGATGCACGGCGAGCCCGCTCGGATCGTTGTATGCCGTCAGCAAATAACCGCCGCTGCGATCGAGGCTGGCATGGATTGGCCGGGACGGCAGCGCCGCGGGTTCGCCGTGCTGACGCAGCGCGCCCCCTGCTGGATCGATGGCGAACGCATGGGCGAAATGTTTGTCGCCGGGAATGCCGGGACCGCCGTTGCTTGAAACCACGTAAAGGAAGCGCCGCGACGGATGCGGCCAGGCATATTGAATGTTGGCGGGAAGTGTAACGGCGCCGCGTTCGTGCAATTGCGCGCCGTCGACATCGACGTCAAAGATTTTCAGGAGCGGCCCGACGCTCGCGTAGAACATCGTTTTGGGATTGGTCGTGACCATTATGTCTGCCCGCGTTTGCGCATGATGCGATCAGCGCTGCCGGTGACAGGCATCTGCCTTGCCGATATGGCTCCGTACTCGCCACGCGGGTAAAAGATCAAATCTCGATCACCGCGTCCATGGTGACGCGCGCCGGGGCCAAAGCAGAGGCAAGCGCGGCAAGGTGTGCGCGATCGCAGAAGGCGGGAATAATGGTGCGCGGCCGTACTGTTCGCGCCAGCGCGAGCGTGTCGGACAGCCGCGGATGGACGTTCCAGCGCATGCGCTGCGCGCGCCCGTTCTGCGCCAAGCGCTCGGCCGGCGTGTTCGGATTGATGTAGCCGGTGAACAGAATCGCGACATCAGGCGAGCGCTCGAATTCCGCCAATAGGTGCGCGGTCGTGCCCGACATGCCGTCGGCCGAAGCGGCGAGCATTACGCCGCGCGCGCCATCGATCGGGCGCGTCACTTCGGCGAGCTGACGAATTTCCTCGGCAAGCCCCGCGCGCAGCGAAATGCTGGCGCCATCGCCAAGCTGTCGCAGTGCCTTTTGCATCGCATCGTCGATGAAAATATCGCGAAAACCGTGCCGCATCAGTTCGAGCGCGATCTCCGGTCCGCGGCCATTGGCTGGCACCGGCAACAACAGCGGACCTTTGCCGAGATGTGCAGCAAGCTCGCTCCGGCATGCCGTCAGTGCGCGGTCATAATCGCCGTAGGAGCAGTCGATCAGTGCGGTGGCGGCCTCATGCGTCGGCGGGTCGTAGGCATAGAGAGCGGACTCCGCCGAATAGTCGCCAGTATAAAGAAACCCGTCCCCGATACTGAAATGAAGCCAAACGCCGCCCGGCGCGTGGCCATCGCGTCCGGTTTCGAGCGGAACGCCGAGCACCTCGGTCGTGCCGCGGACTGGCAGCGTGCGCGCCTTGATTTCACCGGGCAAGCTTTGCGCCACGATCTCGGTGGCATAGACCGGCGGATCGCCGAGCTTGGCGAGGAGCGAAAGACCGCCGATGTGATCCTTGTGGCCGTGGCTGAGGATCAACGCGTCGGCCGGCGCTGCCAAAGCGACTTCAGGCAAGCAGCCCGGCGGCGGACCTTCGCCGAGATCGAGCACGAAGCGCTTGCCTTGCGCCTCGATGGCAAAGCAGGCCGGCCCCTTTTTGCCGACCCCGGAAATAAGCCGCAACGCTGGCCGATGCCGGTCCATGTTCGATTAAACTCTCGTTTCAACTCGTGTTCGTTTGGGCAGTCGCCTTGCCAAGATTGACAAGGCTGCCAAGCCCCCCTAATCAACCGCTCAAGCTTAGGAAATCGTGCCATGAAAGTCCGCAATTCATTGAAATCGCTGCGCGGCCGCCATCGCGACAATCGCATCGTGCGGCGCAAGGGCCGCGTCTATGTCATCAATAAGACGCAGCGCCGATTCAAGGCCCGCCAGGGTTAGAAAGATCGGCTGACTCGCTAAGGCTGACCGATCAGGCTGAAAATTCCACTTATAGATCCTGCATCGTCCGGCTGTGCCGCTGGTTGCGGCCGATCGGCGTTCGCGCTCTCTGTTTTCCCGCTTGCCGTGCGGCTGCGGGAGAATAGATTTATCGGCATGAGCCCACGATTCCCGGTCCTCGTCGTCGCCGCCGCACTGGCGATCCCGGCAGTTTCACCGTTCGCTTCATCGGCCTTCGCACAGACTTCGCACGACTGGCCGTCACCCTCCACCCCGCCGCAGAGCGGACATGACAGTGGACATGGCGGCGCGACGTTCAGTCTCGATACGCTGTTCAGGGCTCTCAAGATTGCGCCCGATGAAGCGAGCGCCAAGGCAATCGAGGATCGCATCTGGGCGATTTGGATGTCGTCGGACAGCGACACCTGCAATCTCTTGATGAGCCGGGTGAAGGACGCGACCGAGGACAAGGATTACGATCTCGCGGTCAAGCTTCTGGACGCGGTCGTCACCATTAAGCCGGATTACGTTGAAGCCTGGAACCGGCGCGCGACGCTGCATTACATCAAGCATGAATACGGTCAGGCGCTTGCCGATATTCGCGAAGTGCTGGCGCGCGAACCGCGCCATTTCGGCGCGCTGGCGGGGCTGGGGCTGATTTTAGAAGACATCGGCGACGACAAGCATGCATTGGAAGCTTATCAGGCGGCGTTGGCAATCGATCCGCACCTGCGCAATCTGCCGGACGTCGTCAAAACACTGCGCGAAAAAGTCGAGGGGCGGGATATTTGATCAAGCTTCGATTCTGCTGACTATGTGACTTCTCACCTGCGCCTCGCCGCAACTCGACCGTTTCTCCTTACAACAGCCGGTCTCGACGCAATGAGTATCGACGACGACAAACGCATCATCCGCGAACTCGTGGAAAATTGGGCACTGTGGCGCGACGCGCGGCTGTGGGATCGCTTCCGCGCGGTCTGGCACGCCGACGGCCGCATGATGGCAACATGGTTCCAGGGTAGCTTCGAGGAATTCATCGATGCGAATGAGCAGGGCTGGGCGCGTGGCGTGCGCATCCTGCATTTTCTCGGCGGCAGCTCGATCGACGTCGCGGGCGGCCGCGCGATCGCACAGACCAAGATGACGATTTCGCAGCGCGCGCCGGTCGACGGTGTCATCTGCGACGTGGTTTGCACCGGCCGGTTCTATGATTTCTTCGAGAATCGCGGCGACCGCTGGGGACTGGTGCTGCGCCGGCTGGTTTACGAAAAGGACCGCCTCGATCCGATCGATCCTTCGGCCAAGCTCGCGCTCGATCAGGACCTGCTCAAGCGCTTCCCGGAAGGCTACCGGCATCTGGCTTATTTGCAGACCAAGATCGGCTACAAGGTGAAAACGGATATGGCAGGCCTCGAAGGGCCGGAGTTGGACGCGCTCTATGCGCAAGGTGCGCGCTGGCTCAAGGGCGACGCGCTGTGACGCCGTTCGTGACGCCATCCCCTGAAAGGGGAGGGTCGACGCGCGAAGCGCGTCGGGGAGGGGTCAACTTATTTTAGTAGCTGCCGATGGCGACCCCCACCCGGCGGCTTGCAGCCGCCGACCTCCCCCTTTCAGGGGGAGGTGGCTGCTACGGTTTTTCCCGTGCGAGTCGGCCTAAAGACGTTGAACGATGCATACGCTCATCGTCATCGCTGTCGTGCTCGCGCTTGGCGCGCTCATCACCGCGATCGGGTCGTGGCTGATTGGACGCGCTCATCCGCCGCGCGGCCGCTTCATTAAAGTGCGCCATATCCGTCAGCACGTGGTCGAGCTTGGAACGGCGGCGGCCGATGCGCCGCCGATCGTTCTTATCCATGGCGCCGGCTGCAACCTCGAAGACATGCGGCTCGATTTGGGCGAGCAGCTGGCCGCGCGTCACCGCGTCATTCTCATCGACCGACCGGGCATGGGCTGGAGCAAACGCAAAGGCCGTGACGGCAGCGCGCCGCAACTCCAAGCGGCAATCCTGCGGGACGTGCTGGATCGGCTCGGCGTCGAGCGGGCCGTCATTGTCGGTCATTCCTGGGGCGGCGCGCTGGCCACGAGCTTTGCGCTCGATTATCCGGATCGTACCGCGGCGCTGATCCTGCTGGCGTCGCCACTCTATCCGCTCGCGCATCCGACGACGTCGCTTTATGCGTTGTTCGCAATGCCGATCCTCGGATGGATTTACGCGCGAACCTTGGCGCTACCGGTCGGCCTGCCGTTCGTCGGCTTGGCATTGGGCTCCGCCTTTCTGCCGCAGCTGCCGCCGCGCGATTATCTCAAGCGCTCAGCCGCGCTGCTTTTGTTGCGGCCTTCGACCTTTCTCGCCAATGCACGCGACATGGCCGATCTTAAGCGTAACCTCGAGCCGCAGCCCGCGCGCTATCGGGGACTTTCCGTCCCGACCGTTGTCATGAGCGGGAGTTCGGACTTCGTCGTCGCACCGCAGCTCCATGCCGTGCCCTTTGCCGCGGCCGTGCCGCGCGCGAAACTCGTGATCCTTCCAGGCATCGGCCATATGCTGCATCACGCCGCGGCCGAACGGGTGCTTGCGGAGATCGAGGGACTTGCGGCAATGATGGCGGCCTCGAAGGATTGACCGAGCAAGCGAGAGTAAATGAATGTGGCTTGAAAGCGCTGACAATCTTGCGCCTGCGCGCGAATACAAGTTCGGCAGGGAGTCCGATCCGGCGATCGGATTGCCGAGCCCAAGACCGGACGCCAGCGCGGATCGGTGTTGATGGCCGCCTACATTCAAGCTCGCAACGTCAAGCTGGCTTTTCGGCCGCCCAACCGCGCGGCGGTGTCCGCGCTCGACGCCTTCGACATGGATGTCGAGGAAGGCGAGTTTTTGTCGATCGTTGGGCCGTCCGGCTGCGGCAAAAGCACATTCCTCAGCGTGCTGCTCGGTCTCATTAAGCCGGATTCCGGCGAAGTGCGCATCCGCGGCCGCAAGATTACTGGTCCGGGCAGCGAACGCGCCATGGTTTTCCAGGAGTTCGGATTACTGCCTTGGCGAACCGTGCAGCACAATATCGAGCTGGGGCTCGAATTAAAGCGGACCGCGGCGGCCAAGCGCCGCCCCGTCGCTGAGCGGCTCATTTCACTCGTCGGCCTTGCCGGCTTTGAAAATCATTATCCGCACGAATTGTCCGGCGGCATGAAGCAGCGCGTCGGCTTGGCGCGCGCGCTGGCGACCGATCCTGACGTGCTCTTGATGGACGAGCCGTTTGCGGCGCTTGATGCGCAAACCCGCGACCTGATGCAGGTCGAACTCCTTCGCATCTGGCGCGAGGCGCGCAAGACCGTGCTGTTCGTCACGCATCAGATCGATGAGGCGATCTATTTGTCCGACCGCGTCCTGGTCATGAGCAAGCGTCCGGGCCGGACCAAGAAAATCTTCGACATCAAGCTGCCGCGTCCGCG
>JBAQBC010000273.1:0-1502 GCA_049286035.1 Xanthobacteraceae bacterium | reverse complement strand
GAATGAGGACCGGCGAGTGGTGGCGGTCGCACTGCGGACTGAACTTGCCGGAATAGCACGCACGCTGGAATTGAATACGGACCAGCTAAAGATAGACCCAGACGACGCTATCATCCCGGATATCGCGCATTCAGTTCGGGTAATGCCTCAATTGATCCCGAAACTAGTGTCCCGAATCTAAACTTCGCCATATTGCAGATTCACGCCGCCATGTCAGGCTTCTGCGGGCATGGAGTGGATCATGGCGGGGCGACAATTGGCGGCTTTGGTACTCAGTGATGCGGAACGCAGGGAGCTGACGTCGCTGGCGGCGCGGCGCAACACCGCACAGGCGCTGGCCTTGCGGGCGCGGATCGTGCTGCGTTGCGCGACTGGAAGACAGAACAAGCAGGTCGCGGCCGATCTGCAGCTTGATCAGACCACCGTTGGCAAGTGGCGCCGACGTTTTGCCGAGCATCGCATTGATGGACTGCGCGATGAGCCGCGTAGCGGCACCCCCCGCACGATTGATGACGCCCGCATCGAGGCGGTGATCGTACGCACGCTCGAAAGCGTACCTGCGGATGCAACGCACTGGAGTTCGCGCGGTATGGCGCGAGCCTGCGGCCTGTCGGTGTCTACCGTGCAGCGGATTTGGCGCGCTTTTGGACTGCAACCGCACCGGCTGGGGAGCTTCAAGCTCTCCACCGATCCGGACTTCGTCGCCAAAGTCCGCGATGTGGTCGGGCTTTATGTTTCGCCGCCGGCCCATGCCGTCGTGCTTTGCGTCGACGAGAAGTCGCAAATCCAGGCGCTGGACCGCAGCCAGCCGATGCTGCCGATGCGTCCCGGCCAGCCGGCGCGGCGCAGCCATGACTATAAGCGTCATGGCACCACATCGCTGTTCGCCGCTCTCGACATCGCTACCGGCCGGGTGATCGGCAAGTGTTACGCCCGCCATCGCGCCGTCGAATTCCGCAAGTTCCTCGATGAGATCGAAGCCGCCGTACCAGCCGACCTCGACGTGCATCTGGTCATCGACAATTACGCAACCCACAAGGCTCCGTTGATCCGAAACTGGTTCAATCGGCGCCCGCGCTGGCACGTGCATCTGACACCGACCAGTTCCTCCTGGGTCAATCAGGTGGAGCGCTTCTTTGCTCTGCTGACCGAACGCCAAATCCGACGTGGCATTCACCGCAGCGTCGTCGCCCTGAAGGCCGCCATCACCACGTTCATCGAACAGCACAACGCCAACCCGAAGCCGTTCCGGTGGACAAAATCTGCCGACGACATCCTCGCATCAATCGAACGCTTCTGCGTGTACAACGCTTACGCCAAAGCCTAATCTCAATGTCGCGAACTTTCGGTTCAGGACACTAGACTATGATCCGATTCAATTGAATTGGATCATAGTCTAGTTCGCAATTGGCGCATCGCGACGCGCGGGCCTACGACCGTTGTTGGTCGCTTTCGCGGTAAGGCGGACTCTCGTAAGCCTTCCGCCCGGGCATTTGTAAGGT
>JBAQBC010000272.1:0-5880 GCA_049286035.1 Xanthobacteraceae bacterium | reverse complement strand
TTGGCGCTGGTCGGTTTCTTCGCCATCGCCGCCGGCGTCGGCAACCTTCCGGAATTTGCCGCCGGCTTCAAGCAATTCGGCAACAATTTCGCCGTGCCGGCCCTCTACCTGCATAGCTTCCCGGCCTGGTTTGTCGGTATTGCCTTCGCTGCAGTCGGCATCGGCGCGCTGGTGCCGGCCGCGATCATGTCGATTGCGGCGGCCAATCTCTACACCCGAAACATCCATCGCGAGTTCATCAACCGCAATCCTACCGATAAACAGGAAGCGCAGATGGCGAAATGGGTGTCGCTAATCGTCAAGTTCGGCGCGCTTGTTTTCATTGTCTTCGTGCCGTCGCAATACGCCATCTATATGCAGCTTCTCGGCGGGATTTTAATCGTTCAGACGCTGCCCGCGGTGCTGCTCGGCGTCTACACCCGCTGGTTCAACGATTGGGCGCTGCTGCTCGGCTGGGCGGCCGGTACCGCTGCCGGCACGTGGATGTTTGTCGCAGCGAATCTGACGCCGAATTATCCGCTGGCGATCGGCGGCCATGCCTTCCATGGTTATACGGCGCTCTATACCGTCGTCCTCAATCTGGTTGTGACGATTGTCCTGACGCCGGTCTTCAACGCGCTCGGCGGCAGGCAGCGCGACGCAACCGTCGCCGCCGACTACTACGCTTAAAGCCGCGCGTTGCCCAAGCTCCCTTGGTCATGGCACATTGCCTGCGGCCCGCGATCGCGCGTGCCGAAATGCCGAGGGAGAGAAGCACATGGCCTGGGTCAAGGTGACGGACATCGCCTATGGGCGCCTGCGGGCTCCCGATCTCGACGTGATGGAAGAATTTCTCACGCGATTTGGCCTGCGCCGCACCGAACGGACCGCCAATGCGCTGTACATGCGTGGCACCGATCCCAACCACCACATCCACGTCACCGAGAAGGGCGATCCGAAATTTGTCGGGCTCGCTTATTACGTCGACAGCGAAGACGATCTGAAGCGGCTGACCAAGGCGCCCGGCGCTTCGGGGATTGAGAATGTCGACGAGCCCGGCGGGGGAAAGCGCGTGCGGCTGCGCGAGCCCAACGGCTATCAGATCGAGGTCGTCTGCGGCATCGCGCCGGTGGCCGAAATCCCGGTGCGGCGGCAGAAGCTCAATTCCGGCGAGGCGCCGCTATCGCGAGCCGGTGAGTTGATGCGGCTGCCCAGAGGCCCGGCACACGTCAAACGCGTTGGCCACGGCGTGCTGATGACGCCGCGCTTTCGCGAAACCGTCGCCTGGTTCCGCGAAACACTTGGCTTTATCTGCTCCGACGATGTCTACGTCGAGGACAAGGACAACGTCATCGGTTCGTTCAATCGCTGCGACCGCGGCGATCGCTACGTCGACCATCACGTGTTCTTTTGCCTGGCGCACGAGAAGACCGGGCTCAACCATCTCTCGTTCGAAGTGTCGGACATCGACGATGTCTGCATGGGCCACGACTATCTCAAGCAGTTCGGCAAATACGAGCACATGTGGGGTATCGGCCGGCACGTGCTCGGCAGTCAGGTCTACGATTACTGGGCGGACCCTTGGGGACACGTCCACGAGCACTGGGCCGACAGCGACCGCCTCAATGTCACCAATGGCTCGAATCTCGTGCCGGCCGAGGAAGCGCTGGTGTCGCAATGGGGCGAGGCGCCGCCGGAAAAGTTCATCAATCACGCCAGTCCCTGACGCGGACGCACGTCACGGACCTCGCGCTCGGTCGTGTGGACGGTTCGTTGAGGCTTAGAGCCGCGTCACCCGCGCGTGCAGGAGCGCGGCCCGGCCGCCGCGAACTTCCTTGATGCAGCGCGCCAGCGCGGCGGGCACATCGGCCGGATCGCTCACTTCCTCGCCATAGGCGCCGAATGCTTCGGCGACCTTGGTGAAGTGCACATTGGGCGCGAGCTCCGCCTCGAAGCCATTGGCCGATTTGGCCTCGCCTTCGGGGTACACGCGCAGCACCGACTGCTTCACCGCGTTCCAGCCGGTATTGTCCATGACGACGGTGAGGATCGGCAACTTATATTGCTGCGCGACGGCGAATACCGAACTCGGATTGCCGAAATAGAAACCGCCGTCGCCGCAGATCTGCACCGTCAGACGATCGGGCGCGGCGAGCTTGGCGCCGAGCGCGGTGCCGCCGGACCAGCCCAGCCCGCCGCCGCCGGCGCGAACGGTCGTGTTGGCGACGCGCCGGGGAATCTGCATCAGCACCGCGGCTGCATTGGTGACGCCCTCGTTGAAGATCATGTCCTGATCGTCGAGGAGCTTGGCGAGTTCGGCGTTCAGGTAATGCGGATTGATCGCGCCGGGGCGGCCTTTGTCGGCGGCGAGCTTGGCCGCGCGCGCGATGCGCTCGTCGCGCGCCGCCTTGATGCGCTTGAGCCGCGCCGCCACGACCTCCTTGAAGCGCGGCGTTGCTTTCGCCTTCAGCGCTTCGAGCACTTGATCGAGAATGCGGCCGCTGTCGCCCTGCATGCGCATATTGCCCGGGAAGGTCCACATCGGCGAACCCGGCTTGAGCGTATCGATGTCGATGTGCGCCCAGAATGCCTTGTCGTTGGGCTGCACGTCGCTCGGAAACCACGGCACGTCGACATCGACCAACAGCCCGACGTCTGCCTCGGGCACCGCCTGGTCGGCGGTAAAGCCGACGAAGCAGGGGCTGTCGTGCGAGATATTGTTGGTCATATTGGCTTCGTAGACGGCGATGCCGGCGAATTGCGCCAATGCGTCGATCGCGCGCGAGCCGCGTTCGTGCCGGCCCGCATAACCGGTGATGAGAATTGGGTTCTCCGCTTTGAGAATTCTATCGGTGAGCGCGGCGACCAGTTCCGGATCGGCGCCGCCAGCCGACGTGGCGGCAAATTGCTCGCCGGTGTAGCGGCGAATTTCGTCGGCCCGCCAGTGTTGCGTCAGCGTCTCCCGCTGCATCATCAGATAAACCGGCCCGCAGGGTTCGCTCTGCATGATCGAGACCGCGCGCCGTAACGCTTCCTTGACGACGACGCCCGAGGGCAATGTCCACTCCCATTTCAGATACGGCCGCACCAGGCTCGCTTGGTCGAACGGCTCCTGCACGAAATGGACATAGGTGTCGCGCGAACCCACCAGCTCATCGTTGACGGTGTAGGGCGCCTTGCCGGCCATCAGCAGCACCGGCAACCGACTGCGAAACAGATTGTGCATGCCGTTTGCGGTATTGGCGGTGCCGACGTCGACATGCACCAGCACGCCCTGGCCGCGGCCGGTGACCAGCGCATAACCCGCCGCCATGTGCGCCGCCGTATTCTCATGTGGGCAGCGCACGATGGTCGGCATGGGCTCGCCGCGCCGGCGGCGATGTGCCATTTCGTCGATGATCGGTGCGTGATCGGTGCCGAAATTACAGAACAGGTAATCGACGCCGATCTCGTTTAAGCCTTCGAGCAGGTAATAGGCCGTCGCGAAATCGGGAACATTGGTCTTGCGCGCAACCGACGTGTCCATTGTGAGTACTCGCCAAATCTTTGCTGAACGGGAGGGGAACTTCGCCCGATTTGAATTGCCGCCGCCTTATAGCACCTTTGCTGTGGATGGTGGCGGCAAGTCAGGCAGTCATTTCAGCATAAAGGCCGGGAATCCCCGAAGTCTTGCCACAATGCCGGGTAAATACTGCGCCCGATTGAGCGGGGAGAGGGTACTCCATGAGATGGCAAACAGCCTTGGCCGGCGCGCTGGCGCCGGCCCTAATGACGTGCGCGGCAGCCGCCGACGTGCGAATCGTCGGCGATCCAGGAGGGGAGGTCTCCTCCTACGTTCAGAAATTCAATGAAATCCGCGAATCCGGGGAGCGGGTTGTCATTGACGGGCCATGCCTGTCGGCCTGCACCTTGTTCACCGGTATCGTGCCACGAGACCACGTTTGCGTAACGCGGCGGGCTGCCTTGGGCTTCCATGCGGCTTCGTATTACAACGATGCGTCACGTTCGTTGGTGCCGACTCGCCAGGGCAGTGCGCTGGTCATGCGGCTCTATCCGCCGGAAATCCGCTCATGGATCAACCACCATGGCGGACTGCGGCCGCAAATGATCGTGATGCGCGGCCACGAATTGAGCACGCTGTACCCGATCTGCCAGTAAGTATCCGGCAAGCGACGGCAGGGCACCGCGGCGACTGCGGTGCTTTTGGCCGTTGTCGGACGGCCAATTCCAGCCTATCTAAACCGGGCCGGATGTCCGCCATGCCGCAAATCCTCACACGACCGCGAGTTTCCGGGAATTTACTCGTTGCCAGCGCATTCATTGCGTTGGCGCTCATCGGCACTGGCGTGCTCTGGGCCCATTACGGCACCGCCGTGTTCTTCGAAACGATTCGCGCCGGCTTTACCGCCTGCTTTGGCTAACGGGAAATCGCTCGTGAAGGCGAACACATCTCGCGTCATGCTGCTGCTCGCCGCTTTTCTCGGCGGGCTGTTTCTGTTTTTTGGCGCCATCCTCTTCGTCACCGGCCGCGCGCCGTCGCCGGTCGGTCCCGCGATCGCAGCGGTCGGTGGCCCGTTCCATCTCGAGGACCAGAACGGCAAGTCGTTCACCGATCAGGATATGAAGGGACGTCCGTTCCTGGTGTTCTTCGGCTTTACTCATTGCCCGGATATTTGCCCACAGACCCTGTTCGAAATCTCGCAGGTGCTGCATACGCTCGGATCCGATGCCGATCGCACCGGAGCAGTGTTCATCACGGTCGATCCCGAGCGCGATACGCCCGCGGTGATCAAAGATTATCTGTCGAATTTCGACCCGCATTTGCACGGCCTGACCGGCGATCAAGCCTCGATCAATGCGGCGCTGCGGGCCTATCGCGTCTATGCCAAGAAAGTGCCGCTCGAGGGCGGCGACTACACCATGGATCACACCGCGGTGGTCTACCTTATGGACAAGGACGGGCGTTTTGTCGCGCCGTTCAACGTCAGCCGGACTCCGGAGCAGGAAGCAGCCGATCTGCGGCGCTACTTCTGATGGCTGTGGCCCAATTGAGATGGCCTGTGTGGCTGGCGCTGGGAGCAATCTTCGCCGTGGCGCTGCTCGGCGCGGCGGTCTTTGCCGCGGCATCGCCGGTTTCGGCGCAGGAGGGGATAACGCTGCCGTCGGGAGCTGGCGTTCCGGGATTTTGGGACCCGCGGCGGCGGCCGGAGCGGCCGGATCTTTCACGCATCCAGTCGATTCGGTTTCTGACTGAGCTCGATTATCCGCCGTTTAATTATGCGGGGCCGGACGGTAATCCGGTCGGGTTCAACGTCGACCTTGCCCGCCGGCTTTGCGACGAGATCAAGGCCACCTGCACCATCCAGGCGCGGCGATTTGAACTTCTGCTCGATGCGCTCGACGACAACCGCGGCGACGCCGTCATCGCTTCGATCGCGATCACGCCGGCGACGCGCCGGCGCGCCGATTTTACCGATCCTTATTATCGCACGCCGGCGCGCTTCGCCGCTCGCATCGACAGCCCGATCGGCGACGTGCTGCCGGAACTGGTCGAGGGCAAGAAAATCGCCGTCGTCGCCGGCACGGCGCATGAAGCCTTCCTCAAGGAGATGTTCACCGCGGCCGAGGTGCGGTCCTACGCCAATGCGGAAGCCGCGCGCGAAGCGCTCCGCAACAAGGACGTCGATCTGTTGTTCGGCGACGGCATCACGCTGGCTTTCTGGCTCAATGGTTCCGATTCCGCCGGCTGCTGCGTATTCCGTGGCGGGCCCTTTCTGGAAAGCCGCTATTTTGGCGAGGGCGTCGGCATCGCGGTCAAACGCGGCAATGATCTGTTGCGGCAGGCTTTGAACTGGGCCCTGTTTCGGGACTGGGAGAAGGGCGGCTTCACGGATCTGTGGC
>JBAQBC010000271.1:0-21004 GCA_049286035.1 Xanthobacteraceae bacterium | reverse complement strand
GCTGCACTAAGGCGGCGCTGCCGTCAAAGACAGTAAGCACTGCCGCGAGAATGGCGGGCACCAATAAGCGGCGCTCGGCTAAACCTATCACCAAAGACGAGGCGCGGAGGATCGCGGTGAATATCGCCAAGCTGCCGGAGCTAACCAGGTGAGTGACGGTCACCCCGGTATCTCAACTCGGCAGTCGTAATCAGGCAGCCGGCTGAGTAATGATGCTGCAAAGTGAAAATAGGGGCGCACAAAGCTTGATAGCCCTTGGCGGCTTTGTTCATGATGGCGAGCGCACTGCCAACTGTGAGCGCAACAGCGATAATGACAGTTATTACGGGAGTGTTCATTGCAACCTCCCTACTGGGCCGAAGCCACCCATAATTAACGCGTGAGACCGCAGCCAAGTTACCGGAACCGCGCTCACGGTGCTTGTGCATGGCGACCGGCCCTGCTGTTGCTCGCTAACTTCGTGTTCAGTCACGCAGGCGGTTGAGCTTTAGCATGACGCCGCGGCGCCATGCGGCTTTAGCATCGCGTTTTAGATCGGCAGGGCGTTTGCCGTTGCCGTGATTAAGTGAAGCTCGCCAGCGTAGGACATTCGACAACGGATGAACGAGCCGCTTGCGTTGCCGCTCCGGCCGCGTTGCCCGCCGCGTCTCAATCGCGGGCGTTCTTGATCGTGCCGGGTTAAAGAGCAGCAGCGGAAGCGAGCTAGGGGCTGACAAAGTTGCTCACGTGCGATGAGGCGTGGCGGATTGCCAGCAAGCCGGAGCTGGCGCGCAGTTAGAGAACTTGATACTCCGCAAACACGGTAATGCCTTCACTGCCACGAACTCCTGCTCCATTCACCAATGTCGCCGCGTAAAAAACGGTTCGTTAACCTTCGCTCGGGCAAGCTAGTGGCCTTGGCCTGGAAAGGAACAACGGCGTGACTTTGGTACTGCTGATGTCATGCGATCACCGATGAGGCGATGGCGAAGGCGCTCCAGCAGGCAGCAGCTTAAACGTGGTGGACTAACCTCTGACGCCATCAAGCCGCGCCTGCGCCGCTTAAAACGTCATCGTCGGCATGCAAGTGTGAGCACCAGCTACACAGTCCTGTAGCGAAATAGAGATCAATTTCTTCGGATAGTGGCTGTTCGCCACAGCGGTCGCACGCCCACCGCTGTCGACGCGCGGCATGACTATCATGTTGGTTTGGATGCAATGCAGACATGAGTCCCCCAGTTAATCAGGTCATTCTTTGATGGTGACGCTGGCAGGACTTGAACCCGCAACCTCCCCCGCCCCCGGAAAACAAGGACGCTCTATCCCCCTTGAGCTACAGCGTCGTCACGATCTTCATGACCGTTTGTGGCGGCGCAGGGGCGGAGGGAGTACTGAGGGCGGCAGTTGAACGGGAAAGACGTCAGCTTTGCTTTTGCAAAGCTCCACAATATCGGTCGTGCTTTTGTCAATATGGTTTTGAACGGCAAAAGACCCGTGCGATTCCCTTGCAGCAGCCCTCGGCCTTTCGCAAAGTTTACATCGCCACATCAACAAAGAACTAAACGGAAACAGTAAGCGCGCCCGTCGTGTGGGCGCGCGCCCCTTCCATTAGACAGCCTATGCAGCGCCTAGTGCTGCAAGGTTTAGTGCCAATTGAACAGGTAGTTGACCCCAAGCGTCAGCGTTTGCACATCTCGATTGGTGACCGTGACAACGTCGCCGTTAATGAATGGAGTGCCAACCGGCACCGTCAAGCTTTGGTTGTTGAGACCAAGGAAATCGTACTCAAGTCTGGCGGTCCAGTTGGGCGCAAAAGCCCATTCGATGCCACCTCCCGCCAGCCAGCCGCTATTGCTGTTGCTGTTTGAAACACTAATTGAACCGCCAGTGGTCACATCGGTAAGTGTAGGATTGTTCACACCAATCCAGCCGCCGCCGCCCTTGGCGTAAAACAGCCAATTGTCGGCGGCCACGCCGACGCGCCCAGCCACCGTCGTTATCCATCTGTTATTGGCAGAAAACTGCAAAGCATGACCAGACAGAGTGTCGACTGCATTGCTGGAATTATGGTTGTTTGCCAGCCAGTCGAAATCTGCTTCGACGCCGACGACAAGCCAGTTGAACTGATAGTTGGCACCGACCTGGCCCCCACCGGCGAATACGGCCTGCTGTGCATTACTCCAGCTATTGCCGAAGCTATCGCTCGCCTTGCCTTGCGTCCAAGCTGCGCCGAGGTTGCCGCCGATGTAGAAGCCCGTCCAACTGAACACCGGCGGAGCCGGCACATAAGCAGCAGGAGCTTGAGGCGGGGCTCTCCTCACCGGACCCAGGTCAGCCGCTGATGCAAGCTGGGTTGTAAGCAGAGCAGCCACTGCCGTAGCAAGCGATGTGAACAAGTATCGTCGCATTGTAGTAACCCTCATAAAAATGGCACGTGCCGCGGACGCATGCCCATTACTCATCCCGTAAACGCTCATTTCTTCGACAGGGCCGTTGTACAAAAGGTAAGAGACTGCGATTTTCGTCGGCCGTGACATTTCTGCAACGACGGGCCGTAAAACAGCCGCGATGGAGCAACACGTTTGCCACGGCAAGCCTCAATTCAGTCGTGATTTGTTTCCAGAGGATCGGCCTTTTCCACGTTCATCAAGTTGAGGCCGCGGCCCGGCGTACATCCGGCCAAGACTAGTTCATTAGGAACGACTCGCCCCTTCCCGCCGCCGTGGTCAGTCGAGGAATTTGGACACTGCTTGGTCGTGCGCGACGCAACTGGCGCTGAGCTAAGCGCGCGTTAGCGCGATGATAGGAAAGCTAATAACTCATAGAAAAACTATACAAATAAATGATCAAACCTAAAATTATGGTCCAAGCGACTACAGCTAAGAAAGCTATTCTTGCCAGTGTCCTTTTAGTTTCATATCTCACGTCACAACTTGACGTCTATTATGAAAACGAACCCGGTCGTCGCTCAGCCGCCAAGCTGCTCACCAAAGATGAGGCGCGGCGGATCGCGTGGTCGGTTGGCCTTAATGAGTAATATATTGACCTAAATTACCAAGTCACGGCAGACCCGCTGGGACTATATTTCAGTAGGAGGGTTCATAACGCTAAAGCCGAACGAATGCCGAAAGAAAACAAAGAGCCCTGTTTTGAGGGTCTGGATCCGCCAACACTATTCCGGGAATTTGCCGTCGAATGCACGGAATTAGCTCACACGATTCCCTCGCATGAGAAACGCGCGCTATACCTGAAACTGGCTAGCGTCTGGCATCACATGGCGCAGCGCTGGGAGAAAAAAGGTTAGGCGGCAATTGGCCTCCGCCTATACCAATGGATAGTGGATAAAGACCAAGAGCTAATTTGAGCTTGTTAGATGCGGCCATAGGGTGCACGGGACTGGGCGGCTACCCCATCCCCCGACACCCCTGGCCGCTCGGCTCATAAAGAAGAGGCCGCCTCTCTGAGACGGCCTCTTTTAATATAATTTGGTCCTGCGGGTGACGATTACGCGACCGCTTGCGCCTTCCGCTTCCTGCGCCAGCCGAGCAGACTTAAATCCAAATGTCCAAAATGCTGACGCGCGACGAGGCGCGAAGGATTGCAACGAACATCGCCAAGCTGCCCAGTCTGTTGCGTCGTTTCCAGCCCTTCAAAAGTTCACTGCTTGCCACCGTTTTCTTTGCAAGACTTTGCGTCTTTGACCTTTGCGCCGCTTTTGCAGTAACTAAAATCCCCGTAGCGGGCTTGGACTGATTCAGTTAAGACAAAAAACAAGCCCATCATTGCCGCCATTGCGATTGCGACTACTTTCATAATTTTCCTCCCATCAATTCGTTGATTGCCGCATTCAAAAAAGTAGCATTAGCCACTTACGCCTGCAAAGGTAAAACTAGCGACAGCAGCTAAGTTGCTGACCATGACGAGGTGCGGCGGATCGCAGCGAACATCGCCAAGCTGCCGGAGCTATCGCGCAATCGCCGAAGGTAGTGGGATGATTTCAACGGGAATATGGGTGAATGAGCATTGCTCACTTGCCACTCTGCGGTGGTGACCCTCCAGCACAACATAAAACCCACCTTCCTTGCGGACTTTTATTGGCGGGAACTCGCAGCCCTTCTGCATGCGGTCGACGAAGCGTTCTACTTTCTCAGGCTGCAAATACAGTGGCGACTGTGTCATGCCGCGCACCGCCGCCATAGGCACCAGCGTTCCTCCATTGCTGCGGTAGGCGCTCATGGGCACATCATAGAGGATCAGGCGGCTCCGCCTACGTCTGTTTCGAGGATGAGCCGGGCGGACGATCAGCGGCCAAGTTGCTCAGCAAGGATGCGGCGCGAAGGATTGCAGCGAACATCGCCAAGCTGCCGGTAACTGGCCAATTGGCGATGCGTAATCTGGGCCCACACCTAGTCTAAGGGCCAAAGACTCACTTCGCAGTCCGTTTGCCAGGGGCTGCCGTTACAAGACGCCTTGGCACAGCACCCCCCCGGTAGACACCAAGTTTTGACGATGCATTTCCATTTATTACGAGCATTGGCAGCCGGGAGGAGCCAATCGAGCGCGGAGGCGGCAACATTTGTGTACCAGTTTTCGCCAGACGTCTTCTTAGCGAGACAGGCGCGAAGAGCGCGGGGCAGCTCAGAGCGAGGGCTTTTCTTAAAAGGGGGCTTGTCACGAAGAACGAACTTGGGCTCTGAGGCGATGCCGCCTTTCACGTCAACATGTACTTCCAAATTTCCATATCCAGTTGCGACTGTGGCAACTATCTGATCTCCATCAGGAAGCTTCAGGGCGTTTAGATCGGGAAGATGCAACTCGCTTGTAGTACACTCGTCTGCTGTAGCAGGCGCCAGACCAACGCCTAGGACGAGCAAAACCAAGGCTATAAATCGCGGCATTTTAATCGATCCCAAGAGCATTCATGCATCACCAGGATGCTATCGCAATTTTGGGCCGCAAGGTATAGCGCTGCCGGTTTTCCGGAGCAACACGGGGGCCAAATCACGACGAACGCTCTCTCCCAGGTGATGACCAATGAGCAACAGTTCTTGGCCAATCCTCACCACGGGTGAGTGCTTTTATTCCTCAGCCGCTTTCTCGATTTATTGAGCTTGGCAAATCAGAATTTTTGGGGCCGGGGATAGCGTGAGGTCGCCTCGACTTTCGTCCGGCTGCGTCCCGATGCCCCTGTCGGTGGTTAGTCTCTTTGAGAGGGTCGCCTCTAGGCGAGAGCGCCCCACTTGTGTGCCGTTTGGGCGGGCAGTTGTTGGTATTTTTGTTGGTACCTTCAATCTCGTTGCCCGAAATTGTACCAGTAGATCAATATTATAGCCTACGAGTGAGGTGCCGCCCCTGGCACCAGTCTTCGCTGCTTCTCCTTGTCACCACCGGGCTTGACCCGGTGGTCCATTTGCTAAAGCTCAACTGACAAAGCGCTTCGGCAAATTCGATCGAACCGGAAGTCCGCATGGGTTGCCGGATCAAGTCCGGCAATGACGATGGACAAATCCGTATCGCTCTTCGCGCTCCTCCAATACAAACACGGTGGAGGTCGCCAACGCGATGACCATCCGCCTGTGTCGCGATGACGAGCGCGACGACATTCTTTCAATCATCAACGCCGCGGCCGAAGCTTATCGCGGCGTGATCCCGGCCGACCGCTGGCACGAGCCTTACATGCCGGGCGCCGAGTTTGACCGCGAGCGCGCCGCCGCCGTCGTGTTCTGGGGCTACGAGGATCGCGGCCGGCTTACCGGCATCATGGGACTGCAACAGGTGCGCGACGTGAGCCTCATCCGCCATGCTTATGTCGTACCCGCAAAGCAACGCGACGGCATCGGCGGCAAGCTTGTGGCGTATCTGTTGGAGATGAGCACAAAGCCGATGCTGGTCGGCACCTGGGCCGCCGCCACATGGGCGATCCGCTTTTATGAGCGCCACGGCTTTGCGCTGGTGTCGCCGCAACGCAAGACCGCGCTGCTCAAATCCTACTGGACCATTCCGGAGCGGCAGATTGAAACCTCCGTCGTGCTGGCCAATCCGCCGGATCGCGGCTAGCAGACCGTCGGATCTATTGCAGCCGCCGCGCCGACTTTAGCTCCGCACGCAATGACGATCCATTCTCGCGACGCGAACGCGCCCGAGTCATGCCAAGCCACGAAAGAAAATCCTCCCCGAAACAACGAAAGGAGGCGGAGCGCCGGAAGGCGCAATGTCTTGGAGCCGCGCCACACGTCAGATGTTGCCACCTGATCGCGCTTCGGGCGCGGCAGCGCGTCCAGCGGGACGCGCTCGCCTCTCGGCGCTCCACCGCGGCGCTCGCCAAGACTGTTACCCCTTGGCTCAACCCCGGGCCGCGCTTCCTGGAATTACCGGGTGCAAACGGGAGGACCCTCCCCGGCGCCAGTGCAGCGAGCACCTCGCAGACCGGTCGTAGTGCCGGCCGGTACGATGCCCGGAGCCGCCCGGGAGCGGTTTGCGAGACCGCGCGCGGGGACCGCACTCGCTGCCGCAATCGGATCGCATCCGGAATGCATCCTTCACGAGCGAGCTTCGCCCATGTAACCATATCAGTGACGACAATCAAGATTGCGTCGCCGTCTTAGGGACGATTAATTCTCGCTTCGTAATGAGGCGCACTCGCCGGCCTTCTTCTGCGTCATTGCCGGACAAGTTGATCGAGGAACGCCATCGCTTCGCGTGCTGCCGCGGCGGCAGTAGAGACTAGCCAGCCACTTGCGCACGAGTAGACGGCATCGCGGACCGCCAAATCGATTGTACCCGGCCGTTCCTATCATTGCAGAATTCACAAAATAGTTTCGTTGATTGACGGCTGCGGCCGTGATTGCGTGTCGGCGGTCCGACTTACCGGAACCTCACAGCGGAAAACGCTTAAGTGTGATCTAGATCAACGACGGCGGCGGCGTCGACTTTTTATCCTCCACCCACTGCACTCAGTTCATTTTTTTCAATCCATGGAGCGAATCGATGAAGAGGCGGGCATGGACCAGCCGTGACATCCGCGCATTGAAGCAGATGGCCGGCAAAAGGACGCGCGCAGCCAACATCGCCCACAGCTTAAGGCGGACGGAGAATGCGACCCGGCAGAAGGCTTTCAGCCTTGGCCTTTCGTTGGAAACGCGCGCCGGATCGTTGGAAACACGCGCCGGACGGCTTTGACAGCCGAGCAAAAAAGGTCCGGTCCCGTTGCGTTGGCTCTGAAGGTTGCAAAACGGGGCCGGGCTCAAGCAAACACGCAAAAGACTTCCGCGTTCTTTGGCGCGGTGAACTTGATCCGCTATCACGCCGGACCGGATAAATTAGGACAGGACACCTTTTTTAGAGTGAAAGTTACAGCACGCGATGTGAGTCCGACACCCGACCAAGAAGAACTGGGCGTGTCCCATTCGTTGCATGTTGTTTGATGTGAAACCCTAAATTGTCGGCAACCCCGGGCGCGCGACAGATAAAGCGCATAGGATCGATTGAGCGGTTAGCGAAACCCATCGTTCTGAAATGCCTCTGGTGGGTTTCGCCGTGCTCAACCCACCCTACGCCAGCTACGCCAACGCGCTGGCCCCTAAATCGTCGGCAGCACGGCGCGCGACAGATAAAGCGCGAGCGAGGCGCCGAGGAGGCCGATCATGATCGCGAGCGCGAGGTCGAAGCGCGCGCCGGGGCCCGGCACTTCCGCATCGATCTCGATGTCCTTGGCGGTCTTGGTGAAGCGCAAACCGGCGGTCACGATGGTAACGACGCCGATGACGATGAAGACCAGCCCGGCCCAATTGGCGAAGCGTTCGCCGTGCGTGGCGAGCTGACGCTCGGACAGCTGCGGCGCCGCGACTTTGAGAAACAGATCGAACCGCTCGATGATAAAACCGAAGGCCATCACCGCAATCGCGGTCCGCACCCAGGCAAGAAAGGTACGCTCGTTGGCGGCGTGGTCGCTGTAGCGCTTGATCATTGTGTAATCCTCGGGAAAAACTTCGGCGTGGCGGCGAAGGGCGCCATGCTAGAGCGAACCAACCATTTCGTCATGGCCGGGCATAGCCGTTCGAAGAACGGCGTCGCTTCGCTCACCTATGTCCCGGCCATCCACGTCTTAAACTTCGCAAACCGCTCAAGACGCCACTTCCCGGGCGCATCGCCTACTCCGCTTAGCGCAGAAACTTGCGCTCGGCGGCCGTGATCTGATCCATGCGCTGCAGGCGGAAGATTTCCTCGACGGGCACAATATCCTTGTCGACCGCGTGAATGCCACCGTCGGCGATGATCCGGGCGAAAACGTCCTGCATCGCGGTGACCGCGGCGCGGATGGCGTGATTGCCGTAGATCACCATGGCGATCTTGCCGAGCGCGCGAATGCGCGCTTCGTTGAGCTGCGGATAGGCGGTCGCACGATGGCGATCGGCAGCGTGCCGGTCCAGGCTTTGACGAAGCTCTCGATCTCGTCCGGCGTTTTTTGCTTGGAATGAACGAGGATCATGTCGGCCTCGATTTTGCCCTGGACCTCCGCGATGCGCACCAGTTCCTGCCGGCCGTCGACGGCGAGGCTCGTGACCTTCGGAAAGGTCTTGTCCTCGATCACGACCGCGGCGGCGCCGGCGCGCTGGTATTGCTCCACTGCGTGGATGACATTGATGGCGTTGCCGAAGCCGGTGTCGAGATCGGCGACGAGCGGCAGGCGCGATTGCTCGGCGATGGCGCGCACCATGTCGAGATGCTGCGTCATGCTGATCAGGCTGACATCGGCAAGACCATAGAGCGCCGACAGTTCGAAGCCGGAGGCCCACAGCCCGTCGAAGCCGGCCTCTTCGGCGAGCCGCGCCGAAAGCGGACTATGCGTCGCCATGATGCGCACGAGCCCGGCGCTCGCCATTTTCTGGCGCAGTGTTCGTGCTGGGCTCTGTACTTGGATTTGTGCTTGGCGCGTCGTCATCGATTCAGCTCCGGCTCAAATTATTCCCCTCCCGCCCACGCGCACGGCGCGTGGTGGGGAGGGATTAGGGGTGGGGGGACTTTATTAGCTCACCCCCCACCCCGAAGCGTGGCGCTCTACGTCTAGGCAGGAGGATGGAACACCTTACTTCCCGTCGGCGGCCTTGAGGATCGACGCCGTATCGGTGAGCCAGACGCTGGGATCGGACTTGAGCCGCATCAGCACGCGCCGCATCGCGGCGGCGCCGTCGGGCGTGCCGACGACAAAGGGATGGATGCCGATCACCACGGTGGTCGCTTCGCGCGCGGCGTCAGCGCGCGATTCCTCGGCGAGTTCGAGCACATAATCGAGCCACAGCGTCGCGATCTCCGGCGGCGATTTCATGCGCGCCAGGTTCTGCCCCATGTCGACGGTGACTACCGGATAAGGCAGCAGCACCAGCGGCCCGTCCGGGGTCTTCAGGCGCGACACGATGTCGGAATCCATCCCGTCGAGCGTGTAGGCGATGCCGGCAGCGGCCATCGCCTGCATCGTGTCGGCATTGGCGTAGACGCTCGGCGACGACCAGCCAGTCGATGTCACGCCGGTCGTCGCCGCGATCAGATTGAGCGTATCGCGGATATAGGCCTTCTGCTCGTCCAGCCCGCCGCTGAGCGGCAGCATGTGGCTCGTATTGTTCATGCCGTGGGCGACGATCGGCGCGTCCGGCTGCACGGCGCGGATGTCCTTCCATTCCGACGGATGCGCGCGCGGATATTCGGCGTTCAAGACCACGGTCAGCGGAACATCGAGATCCTTAAACAGCCGGGCGACGCGCAAGTTGCCCCAGCTCAGCGAATATTGGCGGAAGTTCTCGTTCACCAGGTCCGGCGTGCGGCTCGCAAGGTCGGGCCGGTATACCGGCCCCTGGCCGAAGCCGAACTCCTCGACGAACAGCGCGAAGCTCACCGCGACTTTTTTGCCGCCGGGCCAGGCGGCGACATCGATGTCCGTGCGCGGAAACTTGGTGATCCAGTCGACGCCGTCCTGCGCAAAAAGCGCCGCAGGCAGAAACAGCGCGACCGCCGCTGTCGCGGCGATCAGGCGTGCTGGCCAAAGCGGGGAGCACCTTGTGATCGGCCGCTTCTCTTTTAATTTGCGCATGATCTTTTCCGAATCTTTTCCAACCCGCCTTCGCCCGCCGAAATCATGTTTTATTTGTTAAGCATGATCTTTTCCGAAAACCGGTGCCGACTTTTCGGGATCATGCTTATGGCAGATCGGCCAAGGAGGCTGGACCGCTGCCGGGCGTGATCAGCGTCGGCCATTGATGCGAACCGAATGCCACCGCCGGCGGCAGGAACGGCGTCATGCCGCGTTTTTTGCTTTCGTCGATAATGGCCGCACGGCCGTCGCCGCCCATCAATTCGTAATCCATCAGATAGTAACTGCCGAAGAAGGCGGCGCCGACCGAGCGATCGGCGACGATGCGGGTGAGCGCGTCGAGCATTTCCTCGGGCGTCGTCGTAAATGAGATCGTCTCGATCAGAACGAGCCGGCTGTTGATGGCGTCGGGCCCAAAGAACTGCGCGAGCACGCTGAACAGCATATTGTTCTGCCGCGCCACATAGATGGCATTGCTTGCAGCATAGGTTTTGTCCCAGTCGCTGCCGAGCATCTTCTTCCAATCAGCGATCACGCCCATCCAATGCCCGATCTGGGTCTGCGCCGCCCAGGCGATGTTCTTTTTCAGTAACGGCGCCTGCTTCTTGGCGAAGGCCTGAAACGCCGCGACCGTGATGACGCCGTTCTTGGCGCAGTCGTCCATGAACGCGATGTTGTTCGCCAGGATGAGCTTGCTGTTCTCTTGCCAGTCGCCGAGCACGTCGGCTTTGTTCAAGTCATCGAGCGCCGATTGCATCTGGCTGCGATAGGCGAGCAAGGAGCCGCGCCACGACGTATCGGAAGCGTTATCCAGGAAGGGCATTACCACTTCCGACAACGCCATGGTCGAGTGCCCGACCGATTTCATCAGCTGATATTTGATCGGCACCGGCGGCGCTTCGAGCGGCGACTGACCCGGCCGGTAAAGAATGAACCGGCCGCCGGCGCCGGTGAACAGGCCGAGGATGATCGGGTGGTTATCCAGCAAGTTCTTGCGGAAAATCGCGCCGGACGCGCCATACAATTGGAACATCATGGTATTGAGCGCGAGCACGTCCTTGGTCGCGGTCTCGGCGGCGCTCGAAGCGGTGCGGCCGCCGATCGGCGCCATGTAGGAGGGCAGATCATCGGCGCTTGCGGCGCCGGCAAAACCCGCAAGCACGATCGACAGCAGTGCGGCGTAGTAGCGCTTGCGCGTAACGATCGTTCCCATGATTCCCTCCCGGTAACGGCGATGCCCTCTAGGCTTCACGATATCGGCAAGCAATGCCAGCACGCTTTCACAAACATTCGCAATTCGATGCGGTGCCGTTGCATTGCGACCTGTTAGTCTCCGCCCAGGCTGGCCGGCTGAGCCCCTTTTCCGGACCAGACTTGTCCCACACGCACGGCTTGAAGTGTTGTCGACTGAGCGTCCGGCCTGACGAGATCATATTTGACGACGCTTGCGTCCGTACTTCCAGGCGCAACGCCGCTGACTAAGAGATTGGCGCCGGTCGTCGTACTGGTCGTGGCCACCCGCGTGCCGCCAGAACCAGCGAATGGCTCGAAGCCCGCGATCTCGCGGAAATGCGCGCCGTGATCGTGGAGAAGAGGACTCTGCAGGTATAGCGACGGACCCCCGTCGAGCGCGGAGCCGCTGGAAAAAATCTTTACTGAACCGCTATCCGCGAGCTGGCTCACTATAATTCGTTTGGCGCCGCCGAGTGAGCCGGCGAGCCAACCCGTGGCCAGGGAAACGCCGCCCCGATAATCGTAGCCGAACGGAACGAAAGAGGCGGTATTCACGGGCAGGTCAGCCGTCTGCGCGCTTGATTGACCGGCCTTCGCGATCGGCTTCAACAGCGGGAAGGCGAACACCTTGACTCTCGCCGGGATGCCAGGGCCGGGCGCCGTGACGATGCTCTCGCGGCCGGTCGAAAAATCCACAAAGCCCGTGGCGATGCTCACGCCGGACTGATCCTCACCACCATACGGTTTGAACGCCGCGAACAGCGCCGGCCCGGTGCTAGACGATATCGCCAGCGTGACTTGATAGACCTTCACTTCACTCTGGATGCCCGGACCCGATCCGACGATGATGTTGTCGACATTTGTCCCGTCGATCTGGGCAGCTGCCACGCTAACACCCCCACGCGCTTGGGAATCGAACGGGTGGAAACGCGCCAGCTCTGTCCCGAAGGTGCCTTTGCCGCGTATTGACGCGCCGGCATAGACCACGACTTCCGGTGCGTGATCCTTGCCGGCGCCGACGATCAGGTCGAGCACGCCATCACCATCAACATCCCCCATCGCCACGTTGACGCTGCCTTCAAAACCGGGAAATGGGATGATCGTGGCGACGAACCGATCGCCGTTGCCGTCGTACAGACGAACCTCGGCAGGTTTGCCGGGCGCGCCCGGAACCGCCACCGCATAAATGGAGACGGTCGGTATGACGTTAATCAGCGCCATCAACCCGTTGTCTTCATGGTTGAGGCGGTGGCAATGCATCACGTAAAGCCCGGTATATTCGTCGAACCGGGTGCGGATGGCGAGGATGCCGGACTGGATCACGCTCTCATCGCTCTTCATCGTCGGCGCCGGCGCGTTGGCGTTGTCGATGGAAAACTTGTCGGGGCCAGTGCGCAGACCGGTCGTGGGATCGAAATACTCGACGATCTGAAAATCATTGACGTGAACATGAATCGGATGCTCGTCATTGTTGTTGTTAACGAACCTCCATTCCTCGACCGAGTTGAGGCGGGGCTGGATCAGCGGCACATTCGGGAAGGCGCCTGCGTCGAACGCATACACGAATGCTTTCGGATCGGCGGGGCTGGCCATGTTGTTGAGAAAGCCGCCTGATATCACGATCTGCCGCTTAAAGTCTGGGACAGCGTTGGCAAGATCGACGAAGGATGTGTAGGCGCCGAGCGACTGACCTTCGACGAAAGGAGTCGTTACGCCGCCGCGTTCAGACGCCGTGGCTGTCGCCAGCACCTGGGTTGGAAAAAAGAAGAACCCGTCAAAATAGCTGACGGCCGATGGCAAGACGCTGAGCGTCCCCAGTACGGCGGAAGGATTATCGCTTGCATTGTTCGTATAGAGCACGCCGGGGGCGGTGATCGTCTCCGCAGCGCCGCTGCGCTCCGGCATTTCGAGATGGAGCTCGCCTTCGGCCGGGATCGTCACCGCAATCGCGAACCGGCTCGCCGGCGGAATCAGCAGCCGGGTGCCATTGTCGGTGGGCGGATAGTGAACGGTCGTATAGGGGTTGCCGTCCTGGCCGACGATGGCAATCGGCGGATGTCGTCCAGTCGCGGTTTCGGTGAGCTGCACGTTGATATAGGCAATGTCGCTCACATTCGCGAGCACCCAAATTTCGGTCTGACCGGCCTTGCTCTTGATGACCGGCTGAAATTGGCCGTTCACTGTGAATTGCACATCACGTTGGTAATCCGGGAGCGATGGATTGGCCGGCACATCGCTGCCAGCTTTGGGATCCGCCGCGGTGAATTGCTGGAGATTGCTGGGAATGAACTCCAACTGCCCGCGATGATTGTTGATCGACAGCGGACCCGCATACCAAACGGTAAAGTACTGCGTGCCCAACTTGGATTGGTTGAAATTAACCGGCGCAAGCAAAGGACGATAAGTGCCGTTCGCCAGCTCGCCATCCTTCGGCAGCGTTATTGTGCTGACCCACTGCGGCCAATTCAGATTGTTCAATTGCGCCAGACCGCCGGCGCGGTCAAAGACGAAATTATACTGAAGCGCCATGTTCCGGACGGGGATGCTTTTGTCGGTGACGAGCGGCAGGTTGCCGTCCGTTTGCCCGATCTCAAGCAGACCCGCGAGACCCGCATAGACCTGCGCCGAAGTGAGCCCATGGAGATGACAGTGATACCAGTACAAACCCTGCGGCATGTTCCTCGGGATGTCGTAGGTGTAGGTATTGGACATCCCCGGAGGGATATGCAGCATGACGTTGTCGGCATTCCCCCTCGGACTGATGTGAGCGCCGTGCGTGTGGAGATTTATCGGTGACGAGGTCATCTGCTCAGGGTAGAGCGGGATGGGCTGATCCTTGGGTGTGTACTGGGGAACGAAGTAATCCCGGATGGTCAGGCCGGTGAGTTCATTCTCGAAATGGACGATCAGCGTTTCGCCGGGAAATACCCGCAGCGTCGGCGCCGGATACAGATTGCCGCCGGACTTCTGCCCGTTGGACGCCGTGCCGCGGATCACCTCATAATCGAAAAGAAGAAAGTTTTGGACCGGTGTGGCGACCGTGTCGAGCGTGGCTTGGCCTTGCCTTGCGGTCAGCCGAATTTCGAGGACGCCTTCCTTGCTCGTCAGCACGACGGGCTCTCGGAACTCCGGACGAATTGCGAGATCCGTCTTTTTGTCCGCACTTTGCGCGGAGGCAGTGACGCTGGGCCATTCGACCGCGATGACGATAGTGAGGACAGCGACGGCACCGAGTGTCAGGAAGCTATACAGGCAAACTCCGTGGAGCGCGTCGCGCAAAAGCTTATTCATGAAGGTTCCTGATGCGCCGTTAGGGTTCATGATGACGATAAGCGACGCCAGCGGACTTTCAAATCTGCGCCGCCGCTATTCAACACGAAGCATTCGGAAATATCCCAGGCCGATGAAGATCATAATTCAACGCAGCGATGACGCAACTCATATTCAGACGGAACTCAGCGCTCATTTCATGTTCGTGTTCACGACGCTGCAATCTTGTAGTATTCGCCGCGTGACGTGCTTATGATCGTCACGTCTCGACAATCTTGTTTGCACGTTTTTCTGCCGAAGCAATTTCGAGCGCATCTGACAAGCTCGCGACGGCGCAATAGCAAAAAGCCAGTTCGAGAAGGGTGGGCATTGTGAGGCCCTCGCGACGCGATTTCGTGAAGTTGCTCACCTCGAGCGGCATTGCGCTTTCCGTGTCGCGTCTCGCTTTGGCGGAGGAACCCGATTTCGCCGCGCGCGAAACTTTGCCGGGCCGGCAAAACTTCAATCCGGCCGCCACCAGAGCCGGGCGCATCGATGGCGTCGTCAAGGTCACGGGATCGAAGCTCTATGCCGGCGATTTTCGCGCCGCCGATCTCCCCGGCTGGCCGGCGAAAACCTCGCACGCCATGATCATCCGCGCGACTGACGCAACCCATACCTTTGAAGGTCTCGATCTGTCGCGCCTGACCGGCGCCGCCAAACCCGCCGTGGTCGTCACCGCCGAAGATCTGGCGCGCATCGGCACGCGGGTTCCCGGATTTTACGCCGGCGACTTGTTCTGCCCGCTCCGCAAGACGCCGCTCTATCTCGGCCAGCCGATCGCACTTCTAATCTTCGAGGATTTCGATGCCTTCGATCAGGCGCGGCTCGCGTTGCGCGACGCGACTTTCGTGAAATATGGCGAGGAGACCGGCAGCGTCCCGCGGCCGCCCTACGCGGCTTTTCGTTTCACCAGAGTAGCCGGGGCGACCCCGGACGCGCCCGATATCTATTCGCCGGTCAAGAACGGCTGGGTCAGTCCGGGCGTGTTCAACGAGTCCCAGCAACCGGTCTGGGAGCGGCTGCCGATTCCGACCGGGCTCGATTATGCGGAAGCCGCGGGTTACGGCGAAGACATTCGCGCCGAGCTTGCGGCGGACAATCCGGCGCGGCTGGTGCTGGAGCGGCAATTCGAGACGCAATCGGCGGATCCGATGTTTCTCGAGCCGGAAAGCGGTCTCGCCTGGTACGACGCTGGCCGCAAGAATCTTGAGCTCGTGGTCGGCGTGCAATCGCCCTACGATGCTGCGGAATCGGTCGCCTTCCTGCTCGGCGAAGCCGACGCCGCGCACAAACCGGCGCGCATCAACACGCATTTTGCTTACATGGGTGGCGGTTTCGGCGGACGCGACCATACGCCGTTTCCGCTTTATGTCGCGCTCGCGGCGATGTTCTTCCCCGGCCGGGCGGTCCGGCTCGCGAACAATCGCTACGAGCAATTCCAATCGGGGATCAAGCGGCACGGCTTCTCGATACACACGCGGATGGGTGTCGAGCGGGCTAGCGGCAAAATCTTCGCTTTTGCCGCCGACCACGTGCTGCACGCCGGCGGGTTGATGAACTTTTCGCCCCATGTAGCAAGCGTCGGAGCCGTTGCGGCGCTCGGCATCTACTATGCTCCCAAAGTCGATATCACCACGGTTTCGCTGCCCTCGCGCGCAGTCACCGCGGGCTCGATGCGCGGCTATGGCACGCTGCAAGCCATGACGGCGCTCGAAGTGCTGGTCGATGAAATGTGCACGGCCCTGCCGCTCGACCCGATCGAGTTCCGGCGGCGCAACGCGATTAAACCAGGCGAGCGGACCATAACGGGAAATACCTACAACGACTCGATCCGCACGCCGGAGATTTTGGACAAGCTCGAGCAGCACGCGATCTGGCGCGAGCGCGCCGCGGAGAAAGCCCGCGGCAAAGAGGCGGGAATACTTGTGGGCACCGGCGTCGCCTGCGCCCACAAAAATTACGGCACCGGCGCGGATTGTTCCTTGGCGGCGGTGGAAATCGATCCGCAAGGACGCCTTGCCATCCGCATCGATGACACGGAGATGGGCACCGGTGTCGGCACGGCGGTCGCGAACCGGGTCGCGGCCTATCTGGGCAACGTCGCGGACGAGGTTGCGCTCGCCCAGATCGATGCGTTCGGTCCGCTCGCGCTGGTGAAGTCCGGCGATCCTTATACGATCGATCAGAAGACGCAGGACGCCGCGGCGCGCAATCCGCGCTGGGTCCCGGAAATCTCCTCGGCCACGGCGGCCTCGACCGGCGCCCATGTCGGCACGCATGCGGCCGCCGAAGCCGCGCGGGTGATTTTCCGCTTTGGCTTATGGCCGGCAGCGCTCGATTTGTGGCGCATCGGCCCGAAGGATCTGCGCGCGGCACAATGGCAGACGGCGCGCTGGAAGGATGGGCAGCTGACCGCTCCCGGGCTCTCCCCGCTCGCGCTCGCCAACGTTGCGGCACGCGCGCATGCAAAGAACGGCATCACCGGTGCGATGGCCCATGGTTTTAATCGCTGGGCCTGGTCGCAGGCCGATTTCAAGATCGACGGACAAAACTGGACGGCCGATATCGACGCGCTGGCGCTCCGCCGCGGCGCCGGCAAGTTCGTCCGCCTGGATCGCACCAGCGTCAAGTTTCCGCCGACCGACTTCACCCGGATCGGCACCACCTACACAGCGCAGTGCGGCACGCTGGCCCGCGTCGAGATCAATCGCTCAACTGGCGCGCTGCGCATCGCCAAGGCCTATAGCGTTTTCGAATGCGGTACGGCGCTGGTGCCCCAGGTCGTGATCGGCCAGGTGCAAGGCGCCTTCGCCATGGGCGTCGGCGGCGCCTTCCTCGAAACGCTGCCGCTCTACGAGGACGGGCCCGGCAACGGCAAATGGAATCTCGGACAATATCTCGTCGCCCGCGGCTCGGACCTGCCGCTGCGCGATCTCGAGATCGAGATGCTGCCGCCCGTAGACGCAAACGAAAGGCCGAAAGGCATGTCGGAAGCGGTGATGAATCCGGTCGTCGCCGCGCTCGTAAATGCGATCTTCGACGCCACCGGCCATCGCTTCAATTCCTTGCCGGTGACGCAGCAGATGATCAAAGGAGTGCTGACGTGACGACGTTGAGCGTAACGATCAATGGTCGCACATACGGCCCGAGCGAAGTTCGTGGCGAGCTCACCATGAACGATTATTTGCGCGAATATCTCGGGCTCACCGGCACAAAATTCGGCTGCGGCGCGGCGCAGTGTCTAAGCTGCGCGGTGATCGTCGATAATCCCGACGGCACCAGCTATACCAGTCCGACCTGCATCGTGCCGGCGGCGAGCTTTAACGGCAAATCGATCCGCACCGTCGAAGGCCACGCCAAAAACGGCGAACTCTCGGTCCTGCAGAAAGCCTTCATCGATCACTTTGCGTTTCAGTGCGGCTACTGCACCCCGGGCTTTCTCAACGAAAGCCAGGCGCTGCTCGAGCGGCTGGCGAAAAAACGGGTGCCGCGCGACGAGCTTGAGAAAACCATTGCCGAGGCGCTCGACGGCCATCTCTGCCGTTGCACCGGTTACATCAAATATCACGAGGCGGTGCGCGACGTGATTCTCGCCGATCCGCAGCGCTATCTGATCTAGCAAGGTAGTGAGGAATGCGGTGACGCAAGCCGAAGTCAAAGTCGCGCCCCGCGCCGCCATCCTGATCGCGGCCGCAATGCTGCTGGCAGGCGTGGTTTCCGCGCCTGCCGTTTCAGACGGTCCACCGGAAAGTCTCGCGAGCGTCGCCAGCTTCGACGCAATCGCCGACGCCGCGGCGCGCTCCGCGGCTTTGTTCACTGAAGCCGGCAAAGTGCTGACCCATCCGCGCTGCGTGAATTGCCATCCCGCCGGCGATCGCCCGCGCCAGGGCGACGTCCGGCGTTTGCATCAGCCTCCGGTCGAGCGGGGCGAGGACGGCTTTGGACTTCCGGCGATGCGTTGCCAGATCTGCCACCAGGCGGCCAATTTCGAACGCGCTGGAGTGCCGGGCAATCCAGGCTGGCGTCTCGCGCCGCGCGAGATGGGCTGGGAAGGCAAGACGCTCGGAGAGATCTGCGCTCAGATCAAGAATCCCGGCCGCAACGGCGGCCGCTCGCTGGATGACGTCGTGCATCACGTGGGCGAGGATCCGCTGGTCGGCTGGGCCTGGGCTCCGGGAGGAAACCGCCAGCCCGCGCCCGGCACACAGGCGCGGGCCGGCGCGCTGCTTGACGCTTGGGTGAAGACCGGCGCGGTTTGTCCGAATTAGAAAAAGAGTTTTCGAGGCGCAGCGCAGACCAAGGGGCCGTTCCCGGATGTCGCTTCGTTTCATCCGGGTTACATCAGTAACGCCGCGGCATCGGGCGCGCTTGCCGATCACGGCATAAACAGGCAGGCTGGTGGCGCGCCAAGAAACCACGTCAAGAAACCGCGCCAAAAAACGATTCCAAGGGGAGTGAAACATATGCTCGAGCAGGCCGCCGCCGCATCCGCACGCGCAGCTACACGTCCGAGCCGAGGTCGCTGGTACGTCTTGCTGATGATCAGCGCGATGTACCTCATCACTTATCTCGATCGCGTCAACATTTCGACTGCGGCGCCGCTGATCAGCAAGGAGTTCGGCTTCGATAAAGTCACGATGGGATTCATCTTTTCCGCCTTCGTGTGGGCCTATGCGATGTTTCAGGTTCCCGGCGGCTGGCTGTCCGACAAATTGGGCGCGCGCGGCGTGTTGGGCTCGATCGTCACCTATTGGTCGATCATGACCGCGGTCACCGCCGGCGCGTTCAACGCGGTCTCTTTCATCGTAGTGCGGTTTTTGTTCGGTGTTGGCGAAGCTGGCGCCTTTCCGGGGGCCACGCGCGCGATGCAGCTGTGGTACCCGCAGCCCGAGCGCGGCTTCGTGCAAGGCATCACCCATAGCGCGAGCCGACTCGGCGCCGCGATTGCGCCGCCGCTCGTGGTGCTGATCATGAGCCAATGGGGCTGGCGCGCGGTGTTCCTGATCTGCGGCGCGGTCGGATTTCTGTGGTCGCTGTGGTGGGGAATCTCCTACCGCAACCTCCCGGAAGAGCACGGCATGGTGAACCGCGCCGAGCTCGAGCGCATCCGCGGGCTCGATGCAACCGGCGCGATCAAGCCACCGCCGATGGAGAAGCAGACCAATGTGCCGTGGGCCACGTTATTGCGTTCGCCCAACATGTGGGCGATCATGGCGGCCTATTTCACTTACGTTTACTGCCTGTGGATCTTCTTAAGCTGGCTGCCATCTTATCTGGTCGACTTCCGGCATTTCACGCTCCTTAAAGTCGGGCTATTGGCGTCGCTGCCGCTATGGGCGGGCGTCATCGGCGACACCGTCGGCGGCCTCGCCACCGACTACCTTCTCAAGCGCACAGGCAGCGCCAAGATCAGCCGGCGCGTCGTCGCCATCACCGGGCTCCTCGGCTGCGCGGTGTTCATCGTGCCGGCGGCTTTGACCGAGGACGCCTATGTCGCGGTCTGGTGCCTGACCGCGTCGATGTTCTTTCTGGAATGCACCATCGGCCCATCCTGGGCGGTGCCGATGGATACCGGCGGCAAATATTCCGGCACGGTCTCCGGCATGATGAACATGGCCGGCAATATCGGCGGCGCGCTCTCCCCGATCGTGTTCGGCGTGCTCGTTCAGATCGGCAATTGGCAGGCGCCGTTCATCGTCGCAGCGGCGTTGCTGGTGATCGGGTCGGCGGTGTGGGCGTTCTGGCTCGATCCCGACAAGCACATTTTGACGAGCTGAGCGCCGGCTGATTTAGCGTGGCAGAATTTTTTTGCCTCCCCCTGAAAGGGGGAGGTCGGCGGCCGTAAGCCGCCGGGTGGGGGTCAATACTCGCAACGCCAATGACCCCTCCCTAGCGCCCTCCGCGCGCCTTCCCTCCCCTTTCAGGGGAGGGCAATGTTTATCTCAGTCGTTCCAACGCGACACGCGCGAAGGTCGAGATAATCCTGGCGCCGGCTTTGAGCGAGCCCGAGAGCGACCCGGCGACTTTCGATTGCCCGCCGATGCGGCAGCGATAGTCGACCGGTATTTCGCGGATGCGCAAATGCGTGCGCGCGGCGCGCATCTGCATTTCCAGATTCCAGCCATAGGTCATCTCGCGCATGCCGAGATTAAGGAGCGTGTCGCGCCGGATCGCGCGCAAGGCGCACATGTCGGTATAGCGCTCGCCATAAAACAGCCCGATCAGCGCGCCGATGGCGCGGCCGGCGACAAGCTGATGCCAGCTCATGCTGCCGGGCTCGCGCTTGCCGCGGGCGCGCGAGGCGATGACGAAGTCGCAAGTCCCCTCCTCGATCGGCGCGATCAGCACAGCGATCGCTGCGGGATCGTCGGCGCCGTCGCCGTCCATGAACACGAG
>JBAQBC010000270.1:0-2641 GCA_049286035.1 Xanthobacteraceae bacterium | reverse complement strand
GCCGGCGCCGTTCCTTCCGGCAGCATCACCGGCGACCAATGCGAGGTGCCCGCGACGCGCCCGAACGGCAGCGCATTATCGGGATTGGAACGGCTGCGAATTTTGCCGCCCGCCAACTCGACATCGTCCGGGAGCACGTTGAGCTGCTTCGCGGCGATGCTTTTCAGCTTGTCGCGCATCGCCACCGCCGCCATGTGCGCGGCGACCGCGGTGCCGGAAGCGAACCGGCTCGAATAGGTCCCCGCCGCGATCGACCATTGATCTTTCGCCGTATCCAACTCCAGCACGACTTCGACCTCGTCGGCCGAGAGGCCGAGCTCCTGCGCGACGATCTGCGCCAGCACGGTCTCGTGACTTTGCCCCTGCACGGTGACGTCGGCGGTGACCGTGACCGCGCCAAGCGGATCGATCGTCAGGCGCGCCATCGACACCGCGCCGTTCTTCGGCCCGGCCTTTTCGCGCGCCGGCGGCGTCATCAGCGTCGAGAGATAGCCCATATTCGACATCGCCGGCTCGACGACGACGGCAAAACCGATGCCGTAGTGCCGGCCTTGCGCGCGCGCCGCCTCGCGCCGCTTTTTCAGATCGGCGAGCCGGCCGTCGGCAGTGGCGATGTCCACCGCGCGGTCATAGTCGCCGGAATCGTAGAGCGCGCCGGCCGCCGTACGGTATGGAAATTTTTGCGCCGGAATGAGATTGCGCCGGATCACCTCCAGCGGATCGAGCTGCAATTCGATCGCGATACGGTGCATCAAGCGTTCGAGCGCCAGATAAAGCTGCGGCCCGCCGAAGCCGCGGATCAGGCTCGCCGGCATTTTGTTGGTCAAGACGACGCGATTTTTGACTTCGACATGCGCAATGTCATAGGCGCCGGTCACCGCGCCGTGCATGCGGTAAAGCGGACCGGGCATCGGCGCGCGCAAGAATGCGCCATAGTCTTCGAGCTGATCGAGTTTGAGACCGAGAATGCGGCCATCGTTGCCGACCGCCGCCTCGATCTGCGTCACCCGGTTCGGTCCGGAGCTTGCCGCAACCAGATGCTCGATACGGTCCTCGGTCCATTTCACCGGGCGCCGGGTGATTTTGGCCGCGAGCGCGATCAGGACGATATAGGGAAAGATCGACAGCTTGATGCCGAAACTGCCGCCGGAATCCGGCGGGATGCGCAAGCGCAATTTCGGTCCGGGGACACGCAGCGCGCGCGCCATCACCGGATGCATCGAGAACGGGCCCTGGAAATTGGCGAGAACGTCGTAGCTGCTTTCGGCAGCGTTGTGCTGCGCGACGACGACGTAACATTCGATCGGCGTGAACGAGAGTCTTGGGAAGGGCACCGTCATGGCGATGCGGCGATCGGCGCGCGCGAAGGCTCCATCTGGATCGCCATAGCGAAAGTCGCGCACGGAAATTTCGTTGGTGCCGGCTTGCGGATGCAAAAGCGGCGCCGAGCGCTTGCAGGCTTGCACCGGATCGAGCACGACATCGCGCGGCTGATAGTCGATGGTCACAAGTTCGGCGGCGTCCTCGGCGATGTAACGGCTCTCGGCGACGACCATGGCGACAGGCTCGCCGACATAGCGCACCCGCTCGACCGCGAGCGTCCATTGCTGCACCGGCGTCTTCACCGCCGCCAGGAACGGATCCGACAATTTGCGGACATCTTCGCCGGTGATGACGGCCCAGACGCCGTCATGTGCGAGCGCTCGCTCGGCATCGATGCGCACGATGTCGGCATGCGCGTGCGGCGAGCGGATGACATGGGCGTGCAAGGTGCCGACCGGGATCGGAAGATCGTCGGCATAGCGGCCGCGCCCTGAAAGCAGCGCGGGATCCTCCTTGCGCAGCACCGGCTTGCCGAGCTGATCGGGCATGCGTGTTCTCCCGAGTGTTTTCTCTACCGCCTGTTTTGTCTACCGCTATCGGCGCAGGTTGTCAGCCTGTCGATGTGTCCACTAACATCGCGGCGGCAATGGACCAACCAACGCACGCGCATGACGTCCAAGGCTCCGGCATCGGCCAGCCGGTGCGCCGCCGCGAAGATTTGCGACTCGTTCGCGGCGGCGGCCGCTATACCGCCGACGAGAACCTGCCCGATCAAGTCTACGCCGTGATGGTGCGGTCGCCGCATGCGCATGCCCGCATTCGCGGCATCGGCAAAGACGAGGCGCTCGCGGTGCCGGGCGTGCTGGCCGTGCTCACCGGCGCCGACGCCCTCGCCGACGGACTAAAACCCATTCCGCACAAACCTTGGTCGCCGCATCCGGCGGAGACGCAGCTCCGTAATGCCGGCGGCGCGCCGCCGTTCGAAGCGCCGCATTATCCCCTGCCCGCCGAGAAAGCGCGTTTCGTCGGCGAGGCGGTCGCCATGGTCGTTGCCGAAACGCTTGCCGCGGCAAAGGACGGCGCCGAACGCCTCGCTATCGATTACGAGGTCTTGCCCGCCGTGGTGGAAACGGAAGCCGCGGCGCGGCAGGACGCGCCGCGCATCCACGACGATCCCGGATCGGGCGCGCGCTCCAATGTCTGTTTCGATGCCGAGCTTGGCGACGCCGCGGCGACGGCGGCGGCTTTCGCCAAAGCGGCGCATGTGACGCGGTTCGAAACCTGGGTGCAGCGCGTCACCGGCGTGCCGATGGAGCCG
>JBAQBC010000269.1:0-2734 GCA_049286035.1 Xanthobacteraceae bacterium | reverse complement strand
CTTGACTCTGGAACCAAACCGACCAGTAATTCACTAACTTGTCATCTTCGCTTTACTGGGACCGTGGATGCGCCATCAAGCGGCCGTGCCCGCCTCGAGTTTACCCTCGCTGATGATGCCCTGCCCGATTTGTGCAGGACGGATGGCCTACCATGGCCGGCGCGCGGTATCCGCCGAAGTGGAAGACACCGTTTATGCCTGCCGGCGCTGCGGCGCTGAACTCGTGCGCAGCTCGATTCGCAAGGCGACGAGTACTGGCGCCGAAGCGGCGTAAGTCCACCCAAACTAAACGTCATACCAAGCGTTACTTCCGTCATCCTGAGATGCGAGCGTAGCGAGCCTCGAAGGATGCACGGCCACGACTGGACCGTCGCCCTTCGAGGGCCGCTGCGCGGCCACCTCAGGGTGACGGTAATCAGGCTTTACCTCAGCTCTTACTCAACCCCATCTGCTTAAGCGCGGCGCGGCCGAGTAGGCCGTAAGGATTCGCCAGCGTCTCCAGCATTTCGAAATGGTTATAGGCTTCGCCGACCAGGAGCTCGACCGGCTTGCCGGCGGCTTTCACCGCGGCGGCGAAATCGCGGGCCTGGCGCTGAAATTCCGGCGTCTCGTAAGTGCCGTAGCTGACGTTCAGCGGTGCCGCGAGCTTGTCGAGATGACGGATCGCGGACAGCTCCTGCTCCATCGCGTCGGTGAACTTCACATATTTCGAACGCTTCGACAGCCGCACCGGCTTGAGATCGTACATGCCGCTCGAGAGCGTCGCGCCTTTGAGGATGTCGCGCGGCAATCCCTCCTTCGGCCAGTCGTGCGTCACGGCGCAGCCGGCGAGATGCGAGCCCGACGAATGCGAGAGCAGATAAAGCCGATCGCGGTCGCCGCCGAATGTGTCGGCGTTGCGATAGACCCAGCCGATCGCGCGCCGGACCTGCTCCACCATCGGAAACAGGCTGCCGCCGGCGTCGTCCACCGTGGTGAAATCAAGCACGACAAAAGCGCCGCCGGCGCGCACGAAGGGTTCGGCCAGGAAGGTGAACTCAGCAGCCGCGCCGGTGCGCCAGGCGCCGCCGTGAACAAAGATCGCGACCGGCGTTTTATCGACCGCCTTCGCGCCGCCGCTCGGAGCGGCGCGATAAACGTCGAGCCCCTCGATCGGCGTCGGCCCATAAGCAAAGCAGAGCGGATCGCCGATGCGCGTGCGCGCCGCCGCGCTATTGGCGATGCGCCGCTTCGCCAACTGGTCGCGGTTCGGCGCATAGACAAGCTGATCGTAGGCATCGTCGAGCGCCTGCTGATCCATGTCGAGCCAGACGATGGGTCCCTTGTCTTGCGGCCCCTTGGTGCGCTGCGCAGTCGCCGCCGCAGTCGGTGCGTTCATTCTGTTGTTTCCTTTCCTTCGTCGGCCAATCCTTCATCTGCCAATCCGAACACCATTTGCTCGGCGGCAAATCCGGCGACCGCAAAGCGGCCGACCGGTTGCAAGCCGTCGTCGCCGCAGTAATCGACGAAATCCTCCGAAGCGAGGATGGTGCGGCCGAGCCGGCCGGCAAGTTTCTCAAGCCGCGCCGCCAAGTTTACCGCCGGGCCGATGGCCGTGAAATCCAGCCTGTTGCCGCTGCCGATATTGCCGAACAGCACGTCGCCGAGATGAAGTGCGAGGCCAAAGCGCAGCGCCGGGCCGTCCTCGGCGGCATCCAGCGCGGCGATATTGTCGCGCGCCGCCCTGCCGGCGGCGAGTGCTGACGCGCAGATCGCCGGAAAATCGCCTTCCGCGCCGATCGGGAAAATCGCGAGCAGGCCGTCGCCCATAAATTTGAGCACTTCGCCGCCGTGCTGCTCGATCGCGGGCACCTGGCAATCGAAATAGCGGTTGAGCAGATCGACCAGATTCTGCGGCGGCAGCGTGTCGGCGAGCACAGTGAAGCCGCGCATGTCGGACAACCAGATCGCGGCGTGGATTGCTTCAGTGTCGCCGCGGCGAATGTGCCCGGCCAGCACCCGCTCGCCGGCATTCTTGCCGATATAGGTCGTCAAAAGATTGCTGGCGACGCGGTACCAGGCGCGGATTTCGCCAATTCGCGCCAGCGGCGGAATTATCGCCTCGATCGCTTCAATTTCGGCGTCGGTAAAACCGCCGGGCTGCCGCGTCGACCAGGACGAGAAATGCACGTCGCCGCCGGAAAAGTGCAGCGGCGCCACGAAATAATCGGTAACGCCTTCGGCGCGCAGCTCGTGCAGGATGCCGTAATCCATGATGCAATCCGGATCGGCGAGCCGGCGGCGGAATGATTCGCCGGTTTTGGCCACATGCATCATCGGGCTTTCGATAAAGGACCGGCGCTCGAGCAGCTCGAAGCTGCCGTCGGTGACTTCCGTGCCGGTCTCCGGATGCCAGACGAACCGGCGTCCGACGATCTCCGGATGCAGCGTGCGGACGAACACCATGACCCGCCACAGCGGCAATCCGGCCGCGACCAGGCGCTGACACAGCTCGGTCAGCACTTCGTGCGACAGCGGCGCATTGCGCGCGCCGTGGACGAGCCACTGGACGACCGGATGGAGCGAAAGTGGAGGAGGCTTCATTGCCTTACCCCAGATTCAAGTCCTTGAAGAAGTCGTTGCCTTTGTCGTCGATGACGGTGAAAGCCGGGAAATCGACCACTTCGATGCGCCAGATCGCTTCCATGCCGAGCTCGGGATATTCGATACACTCGACCTTCTTGATGCAATGCTC
>JBAQBC010000268.1:0-4982 GCA_049286035.1 Xanthobacteraceae bacterium | reverse complement strand
CGATTTATCGATGTTGAATTTAAGGGGATCAATTGATGCCCCGAGGCCCCAAAGGCGAGAAGCGCCCTGCCGACGTGATCAGCAAACGGGGTCCATATCATGCGGATCGCGACGAGGGTGCCGCTCGTGCCGGCCGAACGCGCCTTTTGCTGAGCTCGTGCGGCTATCACGAACCAGCATCGCTGATGAAATGCGGGAAGAGCACAGGCAGCGAGTGCTGGGGAAATGAGACGCAATGAAGCGCGCATATTGCGCTATGGCGAAAGTGCCTCGGAAGCATCGATAGCGCAAAATGCGACGCCCTGCATTTGGAACTGATGTACTGGCCGTCTCTCGAACAGGCCGGCTTTGTTAAGCGCAAGAGGCGTCGTTGTTCTGATCCCATAATTCGCCGGATATTCGCGATAGATCAATGAGAAAGCCGTGACCTCGCACCACCATGAACGGATGCGGTGGGTCGTGGTCGTCCTCCGTTATCTATCCGACACGGATGCAGTGCAATCTCTTGTGGACGAATTGTTAGCAAACGGCCCAAGCGAACGGGTTCAAATTGGCGAACCGCCTACTCCGCGTTCTTTGACCGATGAGGACGTGCTGTCACCGCCTTCTCAGGCTCAACAATAATCACCGGCACATCTTAGACTTTATAACGGGGAAATCTCTCAATCACGCGCGCCAAGTCCTTCAGTTCCGGCGCACCGTACGCCCGCCCTACTGTCGCTGGCGCGTGACCGCAGATGTAATCCAAGAAGGTATCGTTAGGCTCGAAACGTCTGCCAATGTGTTTGAATGTGTGCCGCCAGGCATGATTTGGTGACAGGTGCGCATCATTCACACCAATCTTTCGTACCCATGCAGCGAGCCGCTGCCGCGCTTGGGCTGCGGGTGACTTGCTTCGCTTCATCAGGTCATCGTCGGCATCTTTTTGCCACCGATACCACTCGCCTGCCAGAGCCGCCGCTTGCTCCCGGTCGAGGTCCATGCCCTCGCCGCGCTGCGCTTTCCTGATGGCTTGGATGCGCCGCTCGACCTCGGATGCCCACAGGTGAAACTTCTGTTGGGCGACCTGCTTTCCGACGCTCGCACGGGCGAAGAACTTCGCCTCGAAGCGTGCCCCGTAGAGTTGCCCATAGTCTTCGCGCACGTCGTCGGGAAGCCGCTTGCGGGCGATGTAATTACCCTTGCTGTCCTGACGTAAACTGACCATCCGCAAAGCGCGTGTATGTACCGGCTTGTGTACCGGGCGTCGTTCTAATTGATGAGCGTTTGCGGATAGCTGCGACCGATCAGCGCCTTGGTGATGGGGCTGGTCGGAGTGGCAGGATTTGAACCTGCGACCCCCTCGTCCCGAACGAGGTGGCGCTCGGCATTGACGGGTGGGGCAGTCGCCTGGGTTTCCCAGTATAATGTGAGGGTGAGCAATTGCCCCACTTTCGCGCAAGCCATTGAAGCCGCTCAAAACGGGCAGTCCCTCCACTCCTGCCAGGCCGGAGACCCAAAGCTCATGCCAAAGGTCATGCCAAGGCTCACCCCAAGTCCAGGATGGCGGCGTCATTGGCGAGGCCGATATTCAAGCGCAATGACCGCCGCCAAGGGTTTGATAAAGCGCTTGATCGGCCAGTCGAAACCTGGTCTCGCTTGACGATCCGGCGGACCGGCAGTAGGTAACACTCATCGTCAGCGGCCCGGTGACGGACTTCCGCGACGAACCTAATCCCCAAAAGGAACCGCCGGCCGGTCTCGTCCTTAAAATTGGGCGGGGAAGCCGCTGGATAGCGTGATGGCGAAAGTCAGCCCGTTCAAGTTCATGCAGGAAACGCGCGCGGAAGCGCAGAAGGTCACGTGGCCGACGCGCAAAGAGACGACCGTCACCACGATCATGGTGTTCGTGATGGTTACTGTCGCCTCGATCTTCTTTTTGCTTGCCGATCAGCTGATGCGGATTGCGGTGAGCTTTATCTTGGGCGTGTGAATCTTGGGCGTGTGAATCTTGGGCGTGTGAATTGCATTGAAGAGCAAAATTAACGATCTGGAACTGATCACATGACAACGCGGTGGTACGCGGTCCACGCTTACTCGAATTTTGAGAACAAGGTGGCGGACTCAATCCGCGAACAGGCGAAGCAGCGCGGGCTGTCGAGCCTGTTCGAGGACATCATGGTGCCTAAGGAAAAGGTCGTCGAAGTGCGGCGCGGCCGCAAAGTCGACGCCGAACGCAAGTTTTTTCCCGGTTACGTGCTCGTCAAAATGGAAATGACCGACGAGGCCTATCACCTGATCAAGAACACGCCGAAGGTGACAGGCTTTCTCGGTTCCGATAACAAGCCGATGCCGCTGTCCGAGGCTGAAGCGCAACGGCTGTTACAGCAGGTGCAGGAAGGTATCGAGCGGCCGAAGCCCTCGGTCTCATTTGAGGTCGGCGAACAGGTACGAGTGTCGGATGGGCCCTTTGCCTCGTTCAATGGCACGGTCGAGGAGGTCGACGAAGGACGCTCGCGGGTGAAGGTCGCGGTCTCGATCTTCGGGCGCGCGACTCCGGTAGAACTCGAGTTTGGGCAGGTGGAGAAGTTGTAGGAATTCTCCTTCTCCCCGCGCGCGGGGAGAAGGAGAAGAAGCGAAAGCGTGGGAGGTGAGGCGGTCGCCAACCGCCGACAGCCGCACCACTAAGGAGTAACGAAGAATGGCGAAGAAAATCACTGGCTATGTGAAGTTGCAGGTCCCGGCGGGGGCGGCCAATCCATCGCCGCCGATCGGTCCGGCGCTGGGCCAGCGCGGGCTGAACATCATGGAATTCTGCAAGGCGTTCAACGCGCAGACGCAAAAGCTGGAGAAGGGGGCGCCGATCCCGGTCACCATCACCGTCTATGCCGATCGTTCCTTTACCTTTGAGCTGCGCACTCCGCCGGTTTCGCACTTTTTGAAAAAGGCGGCGAACCTCGAAAGCGGCTCCAAAACTCCGGGCCGCGACATTGTCGGCTCGGTGACCAAGGCGCAGGTCCGCGAAATCGCGCAGCAGAAGATGAAGGATCTCAACGCCGACACGATCGAGGCGGCGATGCGCATGATCGAAGGATCGGCGCGCTCGATGGGCTACGAGGTGAAGCCATGAGCAGGCTGGGCAAACGCACAACGCAGGCGCGCGAGGGCGTCGACCGCGAGAAGCTTTATCCGCTCTCCGAAGCGGTGAAGATGGTCAAGGAGCGCGCCAAGGCCAAGTTCGACGAGACTATCGAAGTGGCGATGAATCTCGGCATCGATCCGCGTCATGCCGATCAGATGGTCCGTGGGGTCGTCAACCTGCCGAATGGGTCCGGGCGCTCGGTGCGGGTCGCCGTATTCGCCCGCGGCGCCAAGGCCGATGAGGCCAAAGCCGCCGGCGCCGATATCGTCGGCGCCGAAGACCTGGTGGAGAAAGTCCAGGGCGGCACTATCGACTTCGACCGCGTCGTGGCCACGCCTGACTTGATGCCGCTGGTCGGCCGGCTCGGCAAAGTACTGGGGCCGCGCGGGCTGATGCCGAATCCAAAGGTCGGCACCGTGACCATGGATGTCGCCAATGCCGTGCGCGGCGCCAAAGGCGGCTCGGTGGAATTCCGCGCCGAAAAGGCCGGCATCATTCAGGCCGGCGTCGGCAAGGCCTCGTTCAGCGCCGAAAAGCTGATCGAGAACATTCGCGCCTTTGCCGATGCGGTGCAGAAGTCGCGGCCGGCCGGCGCCAAGGGTCACTTCATCAACCGCGTCGCGATTTCTTCGACCATGGGACCCGGCGTGAAGATCGAGCCCGCAAGTCTGTTCGCAAGCGCCTAGCCGCAGCATTAAGAAAGGTTCGCGTTAAAAGACTTGGCATTAAAGGGCTTGGCATTAGCGACGTGCTGCGTTAAATAATGGGTATGGGCGTGCCGGCCCAATTTGTCGGCGCGCCTTTACGCGCTTCTCGAACACCATCAAAGCGGGACATTTCTTAGTTTTCCGGTTCGGATTCTCTAAGAAGTTGAATAGCTTAATGGCGTGTCGGAGGCGCTCCTGTCCAAGACTGCGGGCGCCGGTCACGGCTTAATCGTAAGGCCTGCATAGACGGGTGAAGGACGAGGGGCCACGGCTTTCGCTGGCTGGGGGCAGCTTCGGTTCTGACCTCGACGGCTCGGGCGCGGCGAAAGCACGTCCGAGGGGCAGGGTGAATGTCGTTCTGCCCAAAACCCCGTTGCAGGCGGGGAGAGCGGGACGGCTGGTCGGCAAACCCGGCGAGCCGCAAGGCGGACCGCCAACCGGAGAGAGCTTTTGGATCGCGCAGCAAAAAGCGAGCTTGTTGCAGCCCTTGGGGAGGTTTTCAAAACCACCAAGGTGGTCGTCGTTGCGCATTATTCGGGCCTGACGGTTGCCCAAATGCAGACACTGCGCCGGCAAATGAAGCAGGCGGGTGCGAGCGTGAAGGTGGCCAAGAACCGGCTCGCGAAAATCGCTCTCGAAGGTGCCGACGTGGCGTCAATCGCGCCGCTGCTCAAGGGTCCGGCTCTGATCGCCTTTTCCGGCGATCCGGTCGCGGCTCCGAAGGTGGCGGTCGAATTCGCCAAGACCAACGAGCGCTTCGTCATTCTCGGCGGAGCGATGGGCACGACCGCGCTCGATCCGAACGGCGTCAAAGCGCTTGCCGCTCTGCCGTCGCTCGATGAGCTGCGGGCGAAAATCGTCGGGCTCATTGTGGCCCCGGCGACCAAGATCGCCCAGGTGGTCAACGCGCCGGCGGCGAAGCTCGCCCGTGTGGTCCAGGCTTACGCCAGCAAGACGGAAAACGCGGCCGCCTGACGCGGCCAAGGTTAGAGCCAAGGTTAGAACCGAAGGAAAAACTCATGGCTGATCTGCAGAAAATCGCGAACGATCTTTCCGGCCTCACCGTGCTTGAGGCTGCGGAACTCGCCAAGCTTCTCGAGGAGAAGTGGGGCGTTTCGGCCGCCGCGGCCGTGGCGGTCGCCGCGGGACCGGCG
>JBAQBC010000267.1:0-1626 GCA_049286035.1 Xanthobacteraceae bacterium | reverse complement strand
ACGCATCGCTGCCGAGCAACAGTCGCAATGGAGGTTTCTGTTCCTGCGTCAGTCGCACGATCGCTTGAGCCGCCTTTTTCGGATCACCGGGCTGCTTACCGTTGTAGTCGCGTTGAAACCTGGCGGTGGCTCCAACAGTCGAGTCGTAGTCGGGATTTCCTTCGCTCAGTTTGGTGGAACTGCCGGCGAAGTCCGTGCGGAAGCCACCCGGCTCAACGATGGTGACCTTGATGCCTAGCGGCGCCACTTCGCGCGACAACACTTCTGAGAAACCCTCGACACCCCATTTCGCAGCCGAATAGGGCCCACGCCCTGGAGGCCCGATCCTTCCGCCCATCGACGAAAACTGAACAAAATGACCGGCTTTCCTTTGGCGAAAGTACGGAAGAGCGGCCTTCGTCACGATGATCGTCCCGAAGAGATTCGTTTCGATTTGTGCGCGAAAATCCGACATCGGCGTGTCTTCGACGGACGAGAGATTGCCGTATCCTGCGTTGTTGATAACAACCTCCAGCGAGCCAAAGGCACCGATCGCCGCCTTCACTGCGCTCGCTGCCGCGGACTCGTCGGTTACGTCCAGCGCGAAAAGCTTGATCTGGTCACCGTGGCGCTCCGATAGGTCATGTAGAGACTCGATGTCCCTAGCTGTCGCCAACACTTTATTACCCGCCGCAAGGCCCGCTTCGACAATCGCGCGACCCAGACCGCGAGAACTGCCCGTCACTAACCAAACTTGCGCCATTCATCCTCCTATTATTCGCAATCGGTTCCTCAGGATATAAGAACTCATTGCGAAGTCGTAGCTATGTCGAAATCGCACGTGCCGCGCCCCGCGCAACCAGCATGCAACTTGTGATCAGATATCCGGCGTTGGCTTCATCTATCCATTTCGGTCTGGCTTTGCGACCGCTTAAAGCGTCTTGCATATTCGCCGGCAGTAATGCCGAGAACACGTAGAAACGTTCGGCGCATGGCAAGAGGCGTCTGAAATCCACAAGCATCCGCGATCTCCTTAAGACCCATCGCGGAGCTATCGATCATTTGCTGTGCCGCCTCCACGCGCATGCGATCGACGAATTGCCCTGGATTCATTCGCGTTTCGCGGAGACAAACACGGGTGAAATTGCGTGAGCTCATTCCCATTCGTTTAGCAAGTCTTTCAACGCTTAAATTCTCACGCAGATTCTCGATCATCCAAACCTGCAGTTCGCGGAGCGGCTGCGATGTTGCCGCTTGCCGCGAGAGCATATGGCTGTATTGGGACTGTCCGCCCGGACGAACGAGAAACATCACCAATATCCGTGCGATTTCGAGAGCAACCTGATGACCGTGATCCTCTTCTACGAGTGCCAGCGCCAAGTCCATCCCAGCCGTAATACCTGCCGACGTATAAATCGACCCATCTCGCAAATAAATCCGATCAGGCTCAACTACGACGGAAGGATATTGCCGCGAAAGCTTGTCGCAATAGGCCCAATGGGTGACCGCCCTTTTGCCGTTAAGCAGTCCAGCGGCTGCGAGCACGAACGTTCCGGTACAGATAGCCGCCACCCGACGCGATCGAGATGCCAACCCAATGATGCGGTGGAGATATTCGTCGTCATACAGTTCGTCATTCGCCCCTGG
>JBAQBC010000266.1:0-18440 GCA_049286035.1 Xanthobacteraceae bacterium | reverse complement strand
ATTCGGACCACTTCGCCTCGGCAACCTCGGATCGACGCGTGCCAGTGAGCATCAACAGCCGGAAAAAGTGGGCCATAGGGGTAATCGAGTCCTTCACTTGCCTTCCAAGCAGCGCGTAATTCGGCATCAGATAAAACTCGGGAGCGGGCTCGTTTCTCGCCGATGATGTCTTTCGGCTTTAGCCGGTCGCAGGGGCTCGCTTCGACGCCATAGCAATGCTGATTGATCGCCCAATTAAAAATGCGTCGCGCGTAGCCGAGTAAGTTGTGGGCCTGATAAGGTTTGCCGTCGTCTTTATATGCCTTGACTAGATTTCGGACCTCAAGCGGGAGAATGTCAGTTATCGGACGCTTGCCCCAGGCAGAAATGAATACGCGCCGAATATCTCGCTCGACTTCCCTGGCCTTACGCTCGCCCGGCAACTTGTCCCGAATGAAGTCCTCGCAAACGGCTGCGAACGTAGTCGCCCGCTTTTGTGCCTCAGCAATTCGCTGTCGTTCGATTTCCACGGCTGGATCCTTACCAACAGCGATCCACTCACGCCACTGACTGGCCGTCGCTCGGGCCGCAGCAAGGCTCACAGTTGGGTAATGACCGATGGTGCGGCGAGCCGGATTGGAACTGCCCGGATAGCGGGCCATCAGCACGAAAGACTTTGTGCCCCTGTCTGATATCCTGACCCCGAAGCCGTCGCGGTCCCAGACGTCATAGTGCTTGCCTGCCGGCGCCGGCTTCAGTGATTGCAGCTTACGATCCGTGAGCCTCGCCATGCTTTCCCCCGTTGGCAACAAATGCCGCCCGTTTTGGCAACGCCCTGGCAACAGAATGCGCGAGTTACTGTGTTGCCAAAAGCAATGTCATGATACGGAACGAAATGCAGAAGACAATTTAATTGTGGGGATTCCTGCAACGAGGTGAGATGGTGTGTAAAACGATGAAATGCGCTAGCTGCCGGTTCTTTACCGGCGCGCCCGCGGCGCTTGAGCGGGTGATTCCCGGTTTCAATATTCTAAGCTCGGCTTACGGTTCGGTGCGCGCCGATACCGGGCTGTGCGAGCGGCGTGGCGTTTTCACCACGGCGCACAGTGCGGCATGTCCGCAGTTTGAAGACGACGGCAGCTGACTTTTGTTCAGCGCTCAGCCCGGCGTCACTTCAGAAAATCCTCAATGAGCTTGATGGTCGCGGCGGGATTTTCCTCCATGACCCAGTGCCCCGAATTGGGGACCACAGCCGTTTGGACGTTGGTCGCCGCGGCGCGCATCACTGTCCCCATCATCGGCCCGAACGATTTCTCGCCGCCGATCGCGAGAACCGGCATGGTCAGCATGCCTTTGGCGACGAATACCTTGTTGTCGGCGGCATCCTGATCGAAGGCCTTGAACTGTTCAAATCCGGCGTGCATCGCGCCCGCCGCGGCGTAAAGCTTGGCGTAGTGCTTGCGCGATGCTTCGTCGAATTTCTTGGGATCGGCCGAAAATTCATTCCAGAACCGGTCGAGGTATATGCGCTCGCGGCCCTTCACCAACCGTTCGGCATCCGGTCCATAGAACGAGAAGTGCCAGAGTGCGTGGCTGCGAATGATGTCGTCCCATGGACCTATGCCCGGAAGCGGCGCATCAATAATCACAAATTTTCTCACCCGCTCCGGGTGCTGAGCGGCAAACGCGTAGCCGACCATGTTGCCGATATCGTGGGTAACAAGATCGACTTTATCGATCTTCAGTGAACCGAGTACGCCAGCCACGTCTTCCGCTTGGTTCTTTTTGTCGTAACCGCCGGCCGGCCGCGAGGACAGCCCAAGCCCGCGCAGGTCCGGCACGATTACGAGGTGATCACGAGCCAACTGGGCGGCAAGCGGCGCCCACATGTCGCCGGTTTCGCCGTAGCCGTGCAGCAAGACGACAGCGAGACCTCCGCCGCCGACCCGCACATAGATCTGCGTGCCGTTGGTGATGACATTCTCGGTCCCGAAGTTCGCCGGGTATGGCTGGATAGCGGCCAGCGCCGATGCGCTCAGGAAAAACCCGACTGACACGGCAGCAGCGACGTTCCGCATCGTGAAGCCCTCTCGAAATTCGCCGGCGTAGTTTACCTCTTGCATCGGAATTTACGGCCGCAGCACAATCTTGGCCGCGGCGGTACGGCCGGCATCGATATCCTGGAACGCGCGGGGGCCGTCGGCGAGCGGCCGCTCCTCGATCCAGTCGAGCGGCCCAAGCCGGCCGGCGGCAATGGCGTCGAGCGTTTGGCGAAATTCCAGCGGCGTGTAGCAATATGTGCCCGCGACGATGATTTCCTGCAGCGTGATCTTGCGCACGTCGAAACCCTCCGAGCCCGGCAACAGGCCGACGTGAATGATCACGCCGCCCGGTTTGACCAGGCGACTGGCCGCGGTACGCGTTGCCACGGCGCCGACCGCGTCGATGACGAGGTCCATCGACAATTTTGCCGGCTCGCCGGGCGCATTGGGCGCGTAGCAGCGGAACGACCCGGCGCGAGCGGCGGTCTGCCGGCGTGCGGCATTCGGCTCGCCGATATGAATCTCGGAAGCACCTTGCATCGCCAAGACCAAAGCGCAGGCGAGCCCGATGCCGCCGCCGCCGAGCACCAGGCAGCGGCTCGCCGCGAGCGGGTGCTGCAGCAAGCGCGCGCCTAAATTGACCGCGTGATAGGCAACTGCAAGCGGCTCGGTCAGCGCCGCCTTGGCGCTGTCGAGCCCGTCGGGAAGCGTAACGACGTTGGCCTCCGGCACGCGCACCAGTTCGGCAAAAGCACCGGCCCGCGGCGGCACTGACAGTAGCTGGCGCGACGGGCAAAGATGCGGCCGGCCTTCCAGACACCAGTCGCAAATCCCGCAAGGGACAAGCGGGTTGACCGCGACGCGCGCGCCACGCCCGGGCCCGCTGACGACCAGGCCCGCGGCCTCATGCCCGAGCACGAACGGCGGCGGGCGCCGCGAATCGTGGCCGTGATAGGCGTGCATATCGGAGCCGCAGATCCCGACCGCCTCGACCCGCACGAGCACTTCATCGTTGCCGGGCGTCGGTTCAGGCTCCTCGCGGCACAACAGAACGTTGGGCTCGGTATAGACCAGTGCTTTCATGGTTCACTTTACTAAAATCCGGTATCGCCGCGATCTTAGCAGAGTGGAATGAGAGCACGAAACGCGCGGCTAAAACAAAGATTTTGCCGCGGTGACCGTCTCCCTGCCCTGCCGTCGCAAAATGCGGCCCATGCGGTTAGAGTGATGCACAAAGAGATCGCCACGACATAGCCATGACAGATCGGCCTCATTCATCGTCGCCCAAAATTACCGAAATGCTGGTTGTGCCGGTGGCCGGGCATGACGACATGTTGCTCAATCTCTCCGGCGCGCATGCGCCGTTTTTCACGCGCAATATCGTCATTCTTCGCGACAATGCCGGCCGCACCGGCGTCGGCGAAGTGCCGGGCGGCGAGCAAATAAGGCGCACGTTGGAGGACGCCAAATCGCTGGTCATCGGTCAGTCGAGCGGAAACTACAACGACGTTCTCAATAGAATGCGCAACCGCTTCGCCGACCGCGATACCGGCGGACGAGGACTACAGACCTTCGATCAGCGCGTCGCCATTCATGCCGTCACCGCGATCGAGGCGGCGCTGCTCGATCTGTTGGGTCAATTTCTCGGTGTGCCGCTCGCGGCGCTGCTCGGCGAAGGGCTCCAGCGTAGCGCGGTCAAGATGCTCGGTTATCTGTTTTTCATCGGCGACCGCAACAAGACCGACCTGCCCTACCGCGCCGAGCCGGACGCGAACGTCGATTGGTTTCGCCTGCGCCACGACGAGGCGTTGACGACGCAAGCGATAGTGCGTCTCGCCGAGGCGGCTTATGCGCACTATGGCTTCGACGATTTCAAGCTCAAGGGCGGCGTGCTCTCGGGCGCGCAGGAAATCGAAACCGTGTCGGCACTCGCCGAGCGCTTTCCGCAAGCGCGGATCACGCTCGATCCGAACGGCGCGTGGTCGCTCGAAGAGGCGATCCGGCTGTGCAGCGGCATGCACGGCGTGCTGGCTTATGCGGAAGATCCGTGCGGCGCCGAGCGCGGCTATTCGGGCCGCGAAGTCATGGCAGAATTCCGGCGCGCAACCGGCATGCCGACCGCGACCAATATGGTGGCGACCGACTGGCGCCAAATGGGCCATGCGATCCTGCTGCAATCGGTCGACATCCCGCTGGCCGATCCGCATTTCTGGACCATGCGGGGCTCGGTGCGGGTGGCGCAGATGTGCCGCGATTGGGGCCTGACCTGGGGATCGCATTCCAACAATCATTTCGATATTTCACTGGCGATGTTCACCCATGTCGCCGCGGCGGCGCCGGGCCGGATCACCGCGATCGACACGCACTGGATTTGGCAGGACGGCCAGCGCTTGACCAAGGAGCCGCTTAAGATCCGCGGCGGCATGGTCGAGCTGCCGGAGCGGCCCGGACTTGGTATTGAGATCGATCTTAAGCAAATCGAGCAGGCGCACGCGCTCTACAAATCGCACGGCCTCGGCGCGCGCGACGATGCGATGGCGATGCAGTACCTCATTCCCGGCTGGAGGTTCGACAATAAGAGGCCTTGTCTCGTGCGCTGAATGCATCAAGTGCGGCAGGAGCCTGCCGAGTCCGCGGCTTACGGTTCACCAACGAAGATTTTCAATTGGCGGTTTTTGACACGCAATCTGCGACCGGACTCCCGGTTCCCTTGGGAACCGCCATAAAAACAAATCCCGAATTGTTAGAAGAATTGGCCTTTGCCCCGGCGGGAGTGCCCGCTCCCGTATACATGTCGATGTGAGCGCCTTTGATTCGACCGCCGATGTCTTGCGCGACTGCCATCGAAGAAACGGTTTTACACGCGTTCGTCGCGGGTACGTTCAGCAAGGTGATGGTGCCGGTCGGAATTGACGTTGGATCCGTAGCGATCGAGGCGTTCGGCGTAAGCACGATATGATCGACGCCTTCGTAACCGACTCCCGGTTGGTAAAAGACAGTTGATGGATTGTAATGGACGGTGTCCCGATAGGCCTCATCGGGATGAGCGGTGTAGTAAGCGGCCAGAGAACCATTTATTTTTTTATTCTCGCACTTCAGAACGTCACCGATCAGGTTATTGGGTCTGCCGTTCGTTCCAGCGAAATTCAAAAGTACGCTTGCTATGGAGCCGTCCTTCTGTTTCAAGTTCACGCTTCCGGCGCCTTCCAGCATAAGACTGGAAACCTCATAAAGGCTTCGGAAATACGCGATCTTCCGAATTTTCCCATTTAAGGCGCCCTTGGCCATCTGCTCGCGAGTGGGTAATGCGGAGAAGGTGCCGTCCTTATTATCAATGCACCAATGGATTGGAACTTTGGTGACCTCGTCGACGCCGCAGCCCTGCCCCAACTCCGGCTTGGGATTTTCGAAATATGTCAGACCCTCGGGCGCCGCATAGATCGGATACCGGTACACATCCGACGGCTCGGCGGAGGCGTCAACCGCCGTTGGACTGTAGTACCCTGTAAACCGCGTCGTTCCCGTCTTGAATTTCCCGTCGTTACTCTGGCGGCCACTGCTCTTGTACCAGTCAAACTCCCGCGCTGCCCGGTTCACGAAGGTGGCGTAATCCATGTTCGGCAGGCTCGCGATTTTCAGCATCTGCGCATTGGCGTTCAGGCAATAATCCTCGTTTTTCACCATTCGGCAGCCGAACTGGAACGTTTGGACCTTTTGCTCGGCCGATTTTCTTTCGCAATTTGCGATTTGATTCTTTAGAGCGCTTTTGATTTCCGTCAGATTCCCGGCCAGACACTGAAGGGGAAGATCTTTCGGAGGACTTTGAACAGGATGTGACGTCACAGGAAGCGCGGGAACGATTTTTCCGGCGACGTTCAGTTGAACCAGATCTAGGCAGCGCTGCACGGAATCATGACCGCCCGCCGCCGGCGTCGTTTCGGCCGTGGGATAGGCCACCTCTCCCTGGGATGGAAAGGCCGCGAACCCAAAGACGCTCAGTAAGACGGCGCCAAAGATTTTTTTCATCAACGATTGTCCAGGTGTCCGAATACCCATCATATTCACTTCATCGCGCCTGATGGTGCGGCACTGGTCTGCAATGTCTACGTCAACTGCTGGCCAACATTAGGCATACCCTTCGTAACCCTATCATTGATTGCGGGGCGAATTTCCGGACAACGCAAGCTTCAGGCGGCGAGCTTTAGTTCCTTGCTGGCGCGACGACGCGATGGCGATGCAGTACCTTATTCCCGGCTGAATGTTTGATGATAAGAAGCCTTGTCTCGTGCGCTGATCGAAGCACAGCGGCAGGAGCGAGCGATGGCTGATGCAGTGCGACGCCATGACATTGGCGGGAGGGACGATAAAGCCCGCCCCCATCGCATCGTGATCGTCGGGGGCGGCGCCGGCGGGTTGGAGCTTGCCACCCGGCTTGGCGACAAGCTTGGCCGCCGCGGCAAAGCCGAAATCACCCTGATCGAGAAGGCGCGCGCCCATTTATGGAAGCCGCTGCTACACGAGATCGCCGCCGGCAGCATGGATCTCGGTCATCATGAGCTCGACTATTTGGCGCAGGCTCACTGGCATCACTTCCGCTATCGCACGGGAGAGATGATCGGGCTCGACCGCGGCCGGCGCGAGGTGCTGGTCGGACCGGTTATCGAGGAGAACGGCATCGAAGTGACGCCGGCCCGCGCTTATCCCTACGACACGCTGGTCTTGGCGGTCGGCAGTCTGACCAATGATTTCGGCACGCCCGGGGTGACGGAACACGCAATTTGCCTGGAGACGCCGGACCAGGCCGCGCGATTCCACCGTCGCCTGGTCAATGCATGCCTGCGAGCCCAGGGCCAGAATGAGCCGTTGCGGCCCGGTCAACTTCAGGTCGCCATCATTGGCGCCGGCGCCACCGGAGTCGAGCTCGCCGCCGAACTGCACAAATCGACGCGTGAGCTCGTGGCGTTTGGGCTCGATCGCATCGATCCCGATCGCGACATTACGCTGCACCTGATCGAAGCCGCCGAGCGAATTCTGCCGGCTTTGCCGCCGCGCATCGGCACCGCCGCGACCGATCTCCTCACCGGGCTCGGTGTGAAAGTTTACACCGCGGCGCGGGTCGCCGCCGTGGTGCCAAACGGCGTCGAGCTTGCAGACGGGCGCGTCATCAATGCGGAGCTCGTGGTCTGGGCGGCCGGCGTCAAGGCGCCCGCCTTTCTGCAAAATCTCGACGGCCTCGAAACCAACGCGATCAATCAGCTCGTCGTGCGCCAGACATTGCAGACCACGCGCGACGACGACATTTTCGCGATCGGCGATTGCGCCGCCTGTCCATGGCCGGAACGCGATACCACCGTGCCGCCGCGCGCCCAGGCCGCGCATCAACAGTCGACACATCTGGCCAAACAGCTGCCGCGAAAGCTCGCCGGAGCGGGGCTTGCGCCCTGGCACTATCGCGACTTCGGTTCGTTAGTGTCGCTCGGCGAATACAGCACCGTCGGCAGCCTGATGGGCAAGTTGGTCGGTCGGAATTTGTTTGTTGAAGGCTATTTTGCGCGGTTCATGTATGTGTCGCTCTACAAAATGCACGAATACGCGCTGCACGGCTTTATCAAGGTCGCGCTCGACACCGCCGTGCGCCTCATCAACCGGCGCACCGAGCCGCAGGTGAAACTGCATTGAATCCAGCGGCGATGTTAGGGGCAGAGCGCACGTGCGGTTGCGCTGTTGCGACTGCCGCGTTTGACCCGAAGCGGACGTTGGCAACTATGAAGGATCAGGGGAGGACGACCACCTCGGCCGTCCTCCCGGGCGCATTTGATCAGGCGAGAGGCGTCACGCCGCCGCCAGCCGGCCGGACGCGGGGACACCTCGCCGCAGCCGCCATAGAACGAGGCCATGCAGCATCAAGGCCAGCGGGACCGCGAAGGTGGGCACCATGACCAGCGGATAGGCTGTGACGAGAAGGTTCGGCGCGTCGAACGCAAGAAGATGCGGACGTCCCGGAGAGGTCATTGCCCCCATGGTGATGGCCACGACCAGGTCGGCGATTCCGAAAAGGCACCAGGCGTATGTTGCCCTGCGAGCGCCGATTGCGTTTTGTGCCAACAGCGCGGCCACGACGACGGCAACGATGCCCGTAGTGACGTCGCCGATCCCCGCCGGCAGCGCGAATTGCCAGGGCAGGCGTCCGTCAACCCAAAGCACGAGGAAAATGCCGCCCGCGACGCGGTAGACCTGAGCCGCCACGAGCCAATGCAGCGGGATCGCGGAGACCAGCCTTGCGATGCTTTCCGACTGCCACAGGCCGATGGTGGCGACAGCGAGCGGGATCAGCAAACCGAACAATAACGTCGGCACCGCTCTCTCCGTGGTTGCAAAATACGTATTTGTCGCGCCGAGATACTGGGCGACAGCCAACCAGGCGATGAGCCCCACCGATAGCACGCCCGCAGTCACGTAACGCGACTTCGCGGAGGCCGGCATGCGCGCGGCGCCCAACCAGATGAGGCTTAGTGCAATCATCGTCACGACCGGCCGGAGGATCGATTCGAATGACAGGAGGTATTCGGGTATTTGCGGCATCATGGTACAACTCCATCTCTTTACTATCATTTCAATAGTGACTAAATTAATACTAGTCAACAAATATATTCATAGTGATGAAATCACATAATAGTGACTGCGAAAAGAATTGCGATTGACGCAACGACTGAATAAAGTTTCATCATGCAGAATCAAGACACCGCTGAGGGCCCGGTGGCCCGCACGATCAGCGTCATCGGATCGAGTTGGACCTGCCTTATCCTGCGCGATTTTTTTCTGCACGGGCCAAGGCGCTTTCAGCAGTTGCAGGACTCGTTGAAAGGCATTGCCCCGAATACGTTATCGGAGCGTCTGCGGACGCTTGAGGAGAATGGCGTCGTCGAGCGACGCTTCTATTCGATGAGTCCCCCGCGGGCCGAGTACGTCCTCACCGCAAAAGGTCGCGACCTCGGCCCAATCGTCCGCGCCATGCGCGATTGGGGGCGCAAGTACGCGCGTTGACCACTCCCAGCATCAGCTCGCCTGAGCGGTCAGGCGAGCCGAAACTTGGTCGCAGCGGCGCACCCTTTCCGACGTGCTAAGCTTCGATCGGTCGAAGGCCGTAAAGTTTTCCGGCTGTCGGGCTGGAATCAAAAAATAGACACTGCGCCCTGAACTAAACGGACTGAGCTAAAAAGAACGCCCCGCCAAACGAGGTTGACGGGGCGAATTTCCGAATAATTCAGGCGTCACGCGACGAGCTTTAATTCCTTGCTGGCCCGGAACGCGACTTTTTTGCCGGCCTTGATCTGGATCGGCTCGCCAGTTGCAGGGTTGCGCCCCATGCGCGCGGCCCGGTGCCTCACTTGCAGGATGCCGAGGCCGTGGATCCGGATGCGTTCTCCTTTTTTCAGATGCCTGGTGATCAAACCGATCAGATCATGCAGGAGATCATTTCCGGCGCGTTTGGACATGTCGTGCTCTTTGGCCAAACTCGCCGCAAGGTGTTTAAGCGTCACTGAGCGACTGGATTTGACTGCCATGGTTAGCCTCCAGAAGTGCTTGCCTCCAAAGAAGTGCGTTAGTCGGCGCCTCAGTCGGACTCGGACAACGTTATCTGATTCGCGGTGTTTTGGCGTTTATTTGTTATTAGTTTTGTCGACTATTCTTCGACCTGAAATCGCCGATGCCGCGTGGTTTCAGAGCATGATCCCGAAAAGTGGCCGCCGGTTTTCGGAAAAGATCATGCTCAAACAACAAGCTAAAGCGAAATGCCGAATCACTGAAGTCATTTCGCTTTAGCCCGAAATGTCGGAATTTCCGGCGCCTTGCACCCGTCAGCCGAGATCGGTCACGGAAGGCGAAGCGAAGCCAAGCCAATTATGGAAGTAGCTCCTGGACGGCGCGTGCCGCCTCGTTGATGGCCAGATGCGCATAGGCGTCGCCACCGGCGTCGGAATTGGCGATCGCAACCCGGCCGAACGGCTGCCGCGCCAGTCTGAGAACGCGATCCTCATAGTCGTCGGGATCGAACAGCGAATTCGCCACGTAGCCGTAGCCGTGCGGCCAGCGATTGACGGTAATCGCCGCGATATCGCGTTCGCCGTCGAATCCACCGGGACCAAGCATCCGGCCGAGAGAATCGCGAATGCGGGCCTCGAAATCTGCGAAGGTCGTGGCCAGGAGCTTGGCCTGGCCTATGTGAAATTGCGCGCGCGCATCGAGGCCGGAATTCGGTGCGCCGGGCACGTGTTCAAGATGCAGGACGATCGGCTCCGCCGGATCGCGCGGATGCCGATAGCCGCCGAGATCGACCGGAAAATCCAGCGTAATATGACTGAAAAAGCCCATCGGCGCGGCGATGTCGGAGACCTTGAGGGCGAGCCAGGGCTGCCAATTGCGCACGACGACATTGGTGTAAACGAGCGGCGTTTTAACGTTGAGCGCCAGCGCCTCGCGTTGCAGCCGCGGCAGTTCGGGCATCAAATAGGGAATCATCATGTTAAAACAGGCCAGGACGGCGTATTTCGCCGTTACGCGATGCGGTGCGCCGGCACTGACATAGCCGATGCGCACGGCGTCGCCGCGTTGCCGCACATCGATGACCGTCGACTGCAGACGGATGCGCACGTTGCTGTCGGCACGATCGAGCGCGCCATAGTCGAAGCCGGCCAGCACGATGTCGTCCATTGTGCGGCCGGGTGCGGCATCCGGAATGAGCGCGCGCACCAGAAGCCGCGCCAGCGACGCATTGCCGTCGGGGAAATGATAAATGTACGGCTCGTTCCATTCCGGATGATCGTCGGCGGGAAGTTTCAATCCGGCGAAGCCGGGATAGCCAAAGCTGCGCAGGTCGAACGCCGAGACGGCATCGCAGCCAAGCCCGAAAAAGCCGAGCGGGCGGCCCTGAAAGCAGTTCGCCACCTCGCCGCTGCAGCCGCAGATCTTGACGAGGTAATCCCGGTAACTCGTGGTCTTGAGAATCTTCGCTTTTTCCTCGGCCGACTTACCGGCCAGCGGATCTCGGCCGGAATCGTAGAGCGCGAGCAGCTCCTGTTTGCTGGCATCGGCAATGGGCATGGACGCAATAAAGTTCTGGAGCTGCGGGCCCGCATCCGCGCCCCGGGACAGCAGTGCGTCGCCGACAACGAGCGCGTCGCGGCCGAATGTTTCGCGATCGAAAAATACGCCGCGCGACAAACCGAGCGACGAATAGAAGCCGCGGTCGAACGCACTGTCGAACCGGGAGAGTTCGACCCCGAGATCGCGCAAGAGACCTTTGGCCACATCGCCCCACAGTGTTTTTGGCGATTGGATCGATTGGCTGCCGCCATAGCCGATCAGTGTGCGCGCCCCGGCGGAGAATTCGTTGCGCTTGGCGTGGCCGCCGAAATCGTCGTGATTGTCGAGAATGAGAATGCGGGCCTCCGCACCGACCGCGCGACGATAGAACCATGCCGCGGCGAGGCCGCTGATGCCGCCGCCGACCACGACCAGATCGTAAGTCTCTTCGCTTGGCGCATCGTCGATGCCGAAGCGCCGGCCCTCGCGCGCGAAGGCATGCGCGACTTCGAACGAGCCGGGATGCTGGCCGCGCAGGCCAGTCAGCGCCGGCGGATATTGCACAGGCGCGGCGGCGATTTGATCGGCCGGCGGCAATCCGGCGGCAATCGCCAAGGCGGTACCGCCGAAAAAATCGCGGCGCGTGATGGATGGCATCCGGAAATCTACCATCGCCTCTTCCTTGCGGGCGAGTCTATTGGTCGCGGACAATGGATGCTAATTTTCTCTCATGACGACACATGACCCCATCCTGATCGCGGGTGGCGGACTTGGCGGGCTGACGACCGCGCTCGCTTTGGCGCGGCGTGGGCACGCCACGCGCGTGCTTGAAGGCGCGGCGGAATTCGGCGCCATCGGCTACGGCATCCAATTCGGGCCGAATGTTTTTCACGTCTTCGATCGGCTTGGATTGATGGATGAAGTCCTTGCCGTCGCCGATGCTCCGGCGGCGCTATTGTTGCTGGATGCGCTTGACGGCAAGGAACTCCTTCGCATTCTGACCGGCGCCTCGTTCCGGGCGCGCTTTAAATATCCTTACGTCATCGTTCACCGTATTGACCTGCACAACGTGCTGCTCGATGCCTGCCGGCGCAGCGAGGCGATCGAGCTTGTGCCGCATGCCATGGTGACGGGTTTCGAGGATCGCGGCGACGGCGTCAGCGTGTCGACGGCCGACGGCCGCAACTTTAGCGGCCCGGCGCTTCTCGCAGCCGACGGTCTGCGTTCGCTGTTTCGCCAAAAACTCATCGGCGACGGCGAGCCGCATCCGGTCGGCTATGCCGCGCTGCGCACGATTGTGCCGATGGGCGAGCTAGCAGCCGACGTCCCGCGTGATTGCGTCGTGTTGTGGGGCGGACCGGGTTATCACGTTGTCCATTATCCGCTGCGCCACGGCGCCGAATTCAACATCGTCGCGGTGTTTCGCACCACGACGCATGCTGAAAAAGCCGGTGCGGCAATCTATCGTGCCGAGCTAGAACAAACCTACCGCAGCGCACATCCTCTGATACGCCAATTGAACGCGATGATGGACCTTCGCTGGCGGCGCTCGGTCGCCGATCGCGCGCCGGTGCGGCACTGGCATACGGGGCGCATCGTACTCCTGGGCGATGCGGCGCACGCCCCGCTGCAATCATTGGCGCAGGGCGCGTGCATGGCGATCGAGGACGGGCTCTGCCTCGGCGAGGCAATTCACGCCGCCGAGCGCGATTTTGCCGCCGCCTTCCGCCGCTATGAGGCGCTCCGGCTGACGCGAACCGCGCGCGTGCAGCTCGAATCCCGTGCGCTGTGGGAATCGTTTTATCATGTCGAGGGCGTTGCCCGCGACGTGCGCAATGCGACCGTCGCGGCGTGGGATGAAGCGCACCTTTTTGACTGTCTGGCGTGGCTTTATGACGGCGCTCCCGGCCTTGACCCAAGCAAAATTGGCCCAAACCCGGTCAACGCAAACCAGTGAATTGCAATAATAAGTGACGGGAATTCCGGCGGCCGCCACAAAAAAGAACCCCGAGCCAGATACGCGCACGGGGTTGTTCGCAGTTTGTTGCCTCAAACGTTAGGCTTCTAGAGCTGAGCGGCCAGGGGTGTCGGGGGACGGGGTGGCCGCCCAGCCTGGCCTAATCCAATCTGATGTAATTATTTGTCGCGCAAATTCAATGCGTGCTTAGCGCATCCGACGATGCGCGAAGCTCGCCGAGTTCAGCGAAAATCTCATCATTGTGCTGGCCGAGCTTGGGCGGCGGCGTGTCGATGCGCGGGCCGCCATGGGCGAAAGTGAACGCGGCGAGCGGCACGGACAATTCACCTTGGACGCCCCCACCTGTCGCGTGCCTGTGAATGACGCCGCGGCTGGCGAGCTGCGGATCGGCCAAAGCTTCCCCCATCGGGCGCACGCGCGCCGCCGGCACATGGCGCGCTTGCAGGAATTCCTCCCATTCGGCGGCGCTCTTCGTAGCCATGATCTCGGTGAGTACCGCAACCTCGCGGGCGTGATCGGCGTCGCGCTCGTCGTTGGATTTTTTGATCATGTCGGGGCGGCCGAGAACCGTCCACAAACGCTTTTGTTGCCGCAAATTGCTGGCGCCCAGCATCACGATTCCGTCTTTTGCCGTATAGGCGGAATTGGTCGCGTGCGGATGGCTGTTGCCGTGCGGTTTGGGATGGGTGCCGTTGCGCAGATAGCCGGTCAGATGCGAGCTTATCAGGATCATCGCCACGTCGAGCATCGCCATGTCGATGCGCTGGCCCCTTCCGGTGCGCTCGCGTTGAAACAAAGCCGCCGCGAGCGCGAACGCGCCGGTCGTGCCGGTGGCATAATCGATCACCGGGCTGCCGAGCTTGACCGGATGCACGTCTTTGGTTCCGGTCATCGCCATGATGCCGGAGGTCGCCTGGATCACGTGGTCGTATGCCGTTTGCGGGCCGCGCGGCCCCTCTTGCCCGAAGGCCGAGAACGAGGCGTAGATCAGCCGCGGATTGATCGCCGCCAGCGCCTCATAGCCGAGGCCCAGCGCCTCGAAGGCGCCGGGGCGATAGTTCTCGACGAACACATCCGCGGTAGCCACCAGCTTTTTCAGGACTTCGCGGTTTTTCTCCTGCTTCAGGTCGAGCGTGATCGAGCGCTTGTTCGAGGCCTGGGTGAGGAACGAAGTGCCCATGTTGCGGCGATTGAGCTCCTTGTCGCTACCGACGCCGCGGCTCTGATCGGGGTCATCCGGATGCTCGACCTTGATAACGTCGGCGCCAAGGACGGCGAGCTGATAGGTAGCGAAAGGCCCGGCCAGAACATGGGTGACGTCGATCACGCGGATTCCCTCGAACGGTCGCATTGCGCGCGCTCCTGCAACTTTGATGAACGTATCTACTATATTATCTTGCCAATCTTGGCTCAGTCCTGTCACACGTGGATCATGTCACGACAGCAGGGCCCGTAGCTCAATGGTCAGAGCTAGCGGCTCATAACCGCTTGGTTGGAGGTTCGAGTCCTCCCGGGCCCACCACCAAAAAATTAAGCTTCTGATGTTGCCTGACTTTTGGTTAGGTGCGGGTAGTTTGTCAGCTAGGTGCGGGTAGTGTTTGTTCATCGCTCGTTCGCGCGAGCTTGTGCATTGCGCCTTGCGCTAGGCGTCGCCGATCTGCCGCGCGCGTGTAAAGCGCAGCCATCGTTCCACCTTGCCAGCCGAAGATCGCTTCAAGCTCCGCCACAGTGGCACCGGCATTAGCCGCGCGGGTTGCCGCAGACTTGCGTAAGCCGTGCGCAGATCGATTCTGCAGCCCGGCATCGCGGCACGCCTTACGGAACAGATTGCCGAATGACTCCTTGGTCAATGGTCGCCCGTTCTCGCCCGCGATGAACGTCAGATCGCCGCACGGTCCTGCTTTCAGAGTCGCGTCGAGTACCGGCAGGATCGGCAGCGTCACTTCGGTGCCGGTCTTTTCCGTCTTAATAGTGCCTACGCCATTGCGAACATGTTGGCGACCAAAGCGAACAGCATCGCCGCGGCGCAAGCCAGTGTAGATCAGCACATCGAGCCACACGCGCTGCCGCGTGCCGATGGGCCATCGCGACTCATAAGCGGCAATGTCGTCTTCCGACCATGGCGCGAAGCCGTCGCTTTGCGGTCGTGGCGGATCGTCCACGCCGGCAGTCGGATCGATCTTGACCAGTCGCACCTTTAGCGCCCATCGGAATAGGCCGCGCATCGCGTTGAGGAAATGGCGTGCTTGAGCCGGCGTGTTGGCGCGCCGGTCGCGCCCGGCCATGATGACTGAGGTCGTGATCTTGGCGAATGGTTGCGCGCCGGCCGTCTCGAGAACGTGGGTAAATATGTTTTCGCGCTGCCGCCGTGTCGCCGCCGAAAGATAGGTCCACGCTGTCGTTTCCCGGTATCGCTCGATCAGCCACGCGAGCGTGCCTTCATGATTCGGTGCCGGCTTGCGGGGCGCGCTTGCTAGTGCCGACTCATATTCAGCCCAAAATTCGGCCGTGCCGTATTCGGCCCTCAACCTGATGCGCGGGCCACGACTGCTGCCGCCGACTCTCGCGTACCAGACAACCCTGCCGTGACGGGTCATTTCCCGGTGCAGGTGTGGCAGTCGCGGGTGAGGCATGTTGGCTATCACAGGACTATTTCCTTGCCCTGATCAAGCGCCTCGTCGGCGTCTGTGGACGGCGAAATTCGCATCACGATTGAGGCTGCTCCGACGCGCACCTCTATCTCGCGGACGCCCTCTTGCTTTGCCGCGCGTATGACACGGGCGACATCAGCTTGAGTAATATGAGCAGGGCGACGGGGCATCGTCTTCCGCTTAAGGCGCGCCGACATGGTCGCGCGGATCAAGGATAGTCTTAACCTTGGCCTCATCCGCCGTAACGGCCTCCGACCCCGACGCAAAATCGTCCAAGCTGTCGCCGAGCGGCCCTAGCGCGGGCTTGTTGTACCGGCGGTAGGAAACGGTGCCTGTTGCGGTCTCAATAACCGCCTTGTCTTTGGCGAGCTCGACAACCCGCCGGCCATGCAACAGCCAGATCAAGCCCGTCTGGTCGTAGCGGGATAGTCGTCGGTAGTTGGGCGCCGGCTTCTCGGGCGGTGTGTGCAAGCCGAACAGGTCGGCCGGTGCCCAACCGAGACCCTCAGCCTGCTTACCCCACTGGGTGACGAAGCGGTGACCGTCTTCAATGGCCTGCTGCCAGTCGGCTGCATCGACGTAGGCCGGGCATTCAGCGCGCAGCACTGCGAGCGCAGAAGCGTAGGAGATGGGATCGTGCGCCGCCTGCATGTCATCGTAGACGCCAGCCATCATCTCTCGACGCGCGATTGTTGCTTCAGCTTCGGCACGCGATAGGCCCTCGTCGAACTCCAAGATTGCGGCGCGCTCCTCGAAGCGGTCGCACCGAGCTTCTTGGGCCAGAAGCTCGTGCAGCTCACTTTTATGCGCGCGCGCGGCCTCGATCAGTTCTGCCGGTGGCGGCTTATCCTTGGGGCACACGAGACGTACACGCCCGTTCTCGATCACCGCTTTGACGCCGTAGGAGGCGAGCGCCGCCAGAATGTTGAGCGGCGCGTTCATAGGTCGATCACCGTGGTGCCGGGTGTGCTGTTGGCGCCAGAATGTGGGGTGTTATTTGCGTCCGTGCCGTCCGCACCGTCCGAACCAGTAGATTTCAAGGGGTTAGCGTCTAACGGGGTATTGTCTGGCGCGGACGGTGCGGACGCAAAATCTCCTCCACTTTCTGGCAGCGCGGTGATGCAAATGGAGCGGCTCCGCATATGGTTCGTCTCCCTGTCGAAGGCGATCTCGATGCCGGCCTTGCGGAGGAAGGTGGCTGCGCGACGCAGGCGGCCAGAAAGAGTGCTGGGCGTGTTAGGCCAGCTTTTGCTCTTTCGCTGTGCTTCGCTGACCAGCTCTGTCAGGGCGTCCAGAAGGTCCGAGGCAGTCCCCGTCCACTCCGTCCGCGTCGCCATGAGCGCGCGCACGACGTTGGCAACCGGGTCGGACTCGATGACGCCGGCGACTGCCTCGTCGCGATTGCTGGAGTATGCCGTCCAGAATGTTCCCGCCGGCCAGATCGCAGTCTCGCAGGCTGTCGCCCACAGCGCGAAGTCCGCCATACGCGGCAACTCCTCCAGGCGCGTCTCGGGCAAACGCTTCCGGCCCTCGACCACGACGTCCAGCAGCGCGCCCAAAATGTACGGACGGTCGACCTCGAATGCAGTCCACAGTTCAGCTTCTGGCCGACGCCGGCTTTCTGGAATCGGCTCTAACGTGAGAAACAACGCACGGTCCGCGAGATCGGGCCGAGCAACGATGTCCTCGATGCCGTTTAGGATCGCAGGCCGGGCGGCGTCGAACAACACCTCATCTTGATCGGTGTACAGTTGACGGACCGCGAAACCGCCGCCCGTAGCAAGCCGGCAGAGCGTATCGGAGATCCAGTCGCGCAGTCCCGAGACATTGTCGAAGGCGAGGACATGGCCATTGTTCGCGGCGATGAACAGGTCGCGGTCTTCGCGGGGAAGCGCTCGTAGCGGCGCGGTATTGGGGTCGAGCAGTGCCCGCAACAAAGCGGAGAAGGTGGACTTCGCTGATCGCTGCTCACCCGACAAGACCAGGACTGGGTACGGCCCGCAATCACGAAAGGCTGCCAGTAGCCAGGATACTGCCAGCACGAAATCGGCGTCTGTCTTGACGTTGAGAAAGGAACGCAACTTCTCGACCGAACCGCCAGACATCGGCATCGGTAAAGGCTGCATCCCGGCAGCGCGGCGGAACCGTACCGGCGGACTGTCGATAATGCGCCAACCGGTGGCGTCGATTTCTACCGCCCGCCAGGACTGGTCGCCGAGATCGAGATAGAGACGATCATTCAACCCACCGACGCGGATGTGTACGGCAAGCTCGGGCGCATCAAAATGTGCCCTGGCCTCGATGACGTTCAGTGCCGATTGCAAAGCTTCCGAGCTCGGCGCGCCTCCTGTCGCCTCGTAAAAGCAGCGTGCCAACCACCGGCGGAAACCCTTGCTGCGGATCGGCCAAGTCTCACGGTGGCCGTTGATGTCAATGTCAGCGAAGCCCATGCCGTCCGGTGCGCGGAAGAGTTCGGCCGCTTCGGAAAGTTTGATTAACAGGTCAGCCTGTTTCGGCCCACGGCCACTGTCTTCCTCACTTTCGCCGGCGATTGATTCGTCCAGCGCGCCGACGCGCACGCCTGCACCTCTGAGTTCCACGCGAAGGACTTCGAAAGCGGCCCGATCCTCGGTCTTCAGTGCTGCGAGGCGTTGCAGAACGTCGCTCGTGAACGCCGCGCCAGCGTCGGCCTGGGCGCGCTCAACC
>JBAQBC010000265.1:0-5790 GCA_049286035.1 Xanthobacteraceae bacterium | reverse complement strand
TTACATGATGAACTTTGCCCTTTTCGAAACCGCAATCGGGCGCTGCGGCATCGTGTGGAGCTTGCCGGCGTGCAACTGCCCGAACGCGGCGCGACCGCGACGCCCAACCGCCTGTTGCGCCGCTTTCCCGCGGCGCGCGAGCATGCACCCCCTGCCGAGGTACGGCGCGCCATCGACGATATCGTTGCGCTACTTGGCGGCGAGCGTAGAGATTTAAATCATGTGACGATCGATATCGGTGCGGCGCCGGAGTTCCATCGCCGCGTTTACGAGGTCGCGCGCCGCATCCCGGCCGGCGCGACACTCTCCTACGGCGAAGTCGCCGAGCGTCTTGGCGACCGCAATCTGGCCCGCGACGTCGCCGAAGCATTGTCGCAAAATCCCTGCCCCATCATCGTGCCCTGTCATCGGGTCCTGGCGGCCTGCGGCAAGCCCGGCGGCTTTTCCGCCCCGGGAGGCGTGGCGACAAAGCTCCAGCTTTTAACGATCGAGGGCGCGCAGCCCCGAGGTCCTATGCAAGGCCCCATGCTGTTCGACCGGTTGCCATTGGCCGCGGCGAAGCAGCGGCGTTAACGGCGCATTAACGACAAACGGGCTTCGTAACCGGAGATGACGGGGGTTGCGCCCTAGTTTGGACACGTTTCGCGATTGATTTCGCTGGGCCGGTGACGGGCCGGCTGGGTCGTCGTGAAATTTCGGGTCTCGGTCGGCGTGCGCGAAGCGCCCGCCTCCGATGGCCCTTTGGTCCACGGTCAGGGTGCGGCTCCAGTCACGGTATCCGTCTTGGTCCCGGTCCGCTGGGCAGTTCGGCCGGGATCGCCTGAAGGGACGCTCCAAGGGACGCTCATGAATCCTGCCGACATCTCATCGTCGGTCGCACCGCTGACATCGTCCAATCTTTCTCTGTTCCATCTCTTCTGGCACGCCCATTGGATCGTGGAATCGGTGATGGCGGGCCTGCTCGTTTGCTCGGTTTGGGTGTGGGCGATCGCCATCGACAAGACGCTGCTATTCGCGCGGCTGCGGCGCGCCGGCGACCATTTCGAAGAGGCGTTCTGGTCGGGCCAATCGCTGGAAGATTTGTACAAGTCGCTGGCGACCCAGCCGGGGCATTCGACCGGCGCACTGTTCGTCGCCGCCATGCGCGAATGGAAGCGCAGCCTCGAAGGCCACGTCCGCTCGTTGGCGGGACTGCAGATGCGCATTGAGAAAGTTATGGACGTCACCATCGCCCGCGAGGTCGAACATATGGAACGGCGCTTGCTGGTGCTGGCGACGGTCGGTTCGGCCGGGCCGTTTATCGGCCTGTTCGGCACGGTCGCTGGCATCATGACGAGCTTTCAGTCGATCGCGGCGTCGCAAAATACTTCACTCGCCGTGGTCGCGCCGGGTATCGCGGAGGCTTTGTTTGCCACCGCAATTGGCCTCGTTGCCGCCATCCCGGCGACCATTTTCTATAACAAATTCAGCAGCGAGGTGAACCGGCAGGCGCAGCGGCTCGAAGGCTTCGCCGACGAATTCACCGCGATCCTGTCGCGACAGATCGACGAGCGCGGGTGAGGGCACGATATGGCGGCAGGCAGCATGAACATTGCCGCGGCCGGCGGAAGAAGTAAGCGCCGACGCCGACCCGTCATGAGCGAAATCAACGTGACGCCGTTCGTCGACGTCATGTTGGTGTTGTTGATCGTGTTCATGGTGTCGGCGCCGCTTCTGACCGTCGGCGTGCCGATCGATCTGCCGCAGAGCCAGGCCAAAGCGCTTGAACAGAACAACGAGCCGTTGACGATTTCGGTCAACAACCAGAGTCAGATCTTTCTACAAAATGATGAGATTAAGCTCGACGATCTGTTGTCCAAGCTGCAGGCGATCATCGGCGCTCGCGGCGGGACCAGCAACGATCTCATTTATATTCGCGGCGACAGGACCGTCGCTTATGGCATGATGATGCGGGTGATGGGCCGCATTTCGGGCGCTGGTTATCATCGCATCGCGCTGGTCACCGAAGTCGAGCAGGGCAGCCAATGAAGCCTGGCATGACCATATCGTGCGTCGCTCACGCCGTCGCGCTGTTCTTCGGTTTCATGGCGATCTCGGCGCAACCGATGGAGGCGCCGCCAGTCCAAGCGCTGCCGGTCTCCTTCGTCTCGGAAAAAGACTTCAGCCAGCTTCCTTTGGGCATGAAGAATGCGCCGCAGCTTAAAGTTCCGGACGTCAAGCCGCTCGCCGACAAGGTAGACGAGACGAAGCCGGTGGATCAGATGGCGCCGAAAGTTTCCGCCAAGCCGGAAATCACAACGCCGGCGGCGAAACCGGTTTCCGAAGCAAAACCTGAGCCCAAGCCCGACCCAAAGCCGGAGCCCAAGCCCGAGCTCAAAACCGAGCTTAAGCCGGCGCCGAAGCCGGCAGATAAGCCCGACAAGCCGAAACCGCCGGAATATAAGCCGGATCAGATCGCCAATCTCTTAAAGAAAGATGCGGCCAAGGATCCGCCGAAGCAACAAGACGCGCCGACGCAGCCGGTGCGCGACAGTACGCCAAAATTCGACGCCAACCAGGTCGCCCAATTACTGGACAAGCGCGAGCCGCAGCGCCAAGTCGCGACCGCCCAATCGCTCAACGATTCGCCGACGCTCGGCGCGGCGATCGGAGCCCAAGACGCACAACTGTCGCAGAGCGAGATCGACGCTTTGCGTGCGCGCATTTCCAATTGCTGGAGCCCGCCTCCGGGCATCAACGCCAATTCAAGGCTCTATGTCGTGCTCCGCGTTTTATTCAAGACCGACGGCTCGATGGTGCAGGCGCCGACTTTGGTCGAAGGCTCTGCCTCGCCGCTTGGACCGGCGCTTGCGGAAAGCGCCAAGCGCGCCTTGCTGTTGTGTCAGCCATTCACGATGCTTAAGCCTGAACACTACGATCAATGGAAAGACCTCGAACTTAAATTTGATCCACACGAACTGCTCGGCGGCTGATTACGCTGACAAGAGTTGTCAATGCTTCACGATAGATCCGGCTTTCTGTTGACGCGGCGTGCGCTTGGATTGCGCGCGATTGGCTTGGGCGCGCTCGCCGGTGGCTTTGCCTTGCTGCCGCGCCGCGCCAGAGCTGTCGTCCGTCTCGACATTACCGAGGGAAATTTCCAGCCGCTGCCGATCGCGATTCCAAAATTTTTCGCCACCGGTCAGGACGACGGCGACGCTGCCAACGCGGTCACTCAAATCATCACGGCGAACCTGCAGCGTAGCGGCTTGTTCGCGCCGATCGACCCGACCGCCTACATCGAACAGATCGCGAGCGTTGACGCGGTGCCGCGTTTTCCGGACTGGCGCAACATCAACGCCCAGGCACTGGTCACCGGCCGCATCGGGCGGCAGGCTGACGGGCGCCTGCAGGCGGAATTCCGGCTGTGGGACGTCCTCGGCGGACAACAGCTCGACGGCAAGCAATATCTCACCACCCCCGACAATTGGCGACGCATCGCACACATCATCTCGGACGCAATTTACGAACGGCTCACCGGCGAGGGCGGCTATTTTGACAGCCGCGTGGTGTTTATCGACGAGACCGGTCCGCCGGAGCGGCGCGTGAAGCGGCTCGCGATCATGGATCAGGACGGCGCCAATGTGCGCTATCTCACCCGCGGCGACGAGCTGGTCCTCACCCCGCGATTCTCGCCATCGACGCAGGAGATCACCTACATGGCCTACGGCCAGGGCGATCCGCGCGTCTATTTGTACAATATCGAAACCAGTCAGCGCGAAATCGTCGGCAACTTTCCCGGCATGAGCTTCTCGCCACGGTTCTCGCCGGACGGCCAGCGCGTGATCATGAGCCTGCAAGAGGGCGGCAATTCGAATCTTTTCGTCATGGATTTGCGTTCGAAAGCGACGACGCGGCTTACCGACACGCAAGCGATCGACACTGCGCCCTCGTATTCGCCTGACGGGGCGCGGATTTGCTTTGAATCCGACCGCGGCGGCAAGCAGCAGATTTATCTGATGAACGCCGCCGGCGGGCCGGCGCAGCGGATCAGTTTCGGCGACGGCAGCTACTCCACGCCGGTTTGGTCGCCGCGCGGCGATTTCATTGCATTCACGCGCGTGGCGCAGGGCAAATTCGCGATCGGAGTGATGAAACCCGATGGAACCGGCGAGCGGGTCCTGACGGAGGGGTTCCACAACGAAGGACCGACATTTTCGCCGAATGGGCGGGTGATCATGTTTTTCCGGGATCCGGGGGGCAATGCGGGGCCGTCGCTGTATTCGGTGGACATTTCCGGGCGCAATGAGCAGCGGGTGCCAACGCCGAGCTATGCGTCCGATCCGGCTTGGTCGCCGCTGCTATCCTAGGTAGCAGCCGGTTCCATAGAGTCGCCGCATTGACGCCTCATTAACCATTGCAAAAGCTTTCGGGGAAATCCGCACGATCGGGGGTCGTTTGCAACCCCCCATCAAGGTTGACGGAACCTTCGCTTAACGAAGGCACTGCTAGACCGCTTGGGACTACCGGTCCGGCAAGCCAGCTCCGGACACCGCGGAAATTATGGAGGGCACCCGAATGAACATCGCGACCATCTTGCGCGGCGCCAAATTCGCTGCCGCCGTCTTGGCGACGCTTGCGATCGCGGGCTGCGCCAAAACGACCGACCAAAGTGCCCTCGCCGGCGCCGCGATCCCCGGCAGCCAGCAGGACTTTGTCGTCAATGTCGGCGATCGCGTTTTCTTCGAAACCGACTCTTCCGAGCTGACCGATCAGGCGCGCGCGACGCTCGACAAGCAGGCGCAGTGGCTGGGCAATTACAACCGCTACGCTTTCACCATCGAAGGCCATGCCGACGAGCGCGGCACGCGTGAATACAATATCGCGCTCGGTGCCCGCCGCGCCGAGACCGTGCGCGAATATCTGGTGTCGCGCGGCGTTTCAGGCCAGCGCATGCGGACGATCTCCTACGGCAAGGAGCGGCCGGTCGCGCTGTGCAACGACATCTCCTGCTGGTCGCAAAACCGGCGCGCCGTCACCGTGCTCGACCAGAGTTCGTAGACCGGCGCGTGCAGGATGAAACCACTGCATCGGCGCCCGCGGGGCGCCGATCGCGTTTTCCGGCGCCTCCTTCCCTTAAGCAGCCGTGTCGCCAATCCCTTCAGTCACAATTTGCAGTCACAATTTGGTCGCAGGACGCGCTATGTTAAGGCAGCGCAGATCGCCAAAAACATCGCATACAATGATCCGCTTAGCTTCCCTGCTCGTCATGACGGGCGCGCTGTGGGCCGGGGCCGCACACGCGCAGATGTCCGGCGCCGACCTCGTCACGCGCATCGACCGCCTGCAGTCGCAGGTGCGCGAGCTCACCGGCACGGTCGAGGAATTGCAATATCGCAATCAGCAACTCGAGCAGGAAGTGCAGCGCCTGCGCGCCGGGGCTCCGGGGGCCACTGCCGCGACGCCGCCGACCGCACAATCATCACCGCCGCCGGGCTCGCAGTATTCTTCGCCGCAATATCCGCCGGCGACTGCCGCATATCCGCCAGCAGCTAACGCATATCCGCCCGCGCAGTCCCCGGGCGCGGTCGCATCAGTGCCGGCATCGGCGCCGCCACCGCCGCTCCCTTCGAGTGATGCGAATTTGTCAGCCGCGCGTCGAGGCGATGCGTTTGATCCGGACCGCAATCCGAGTGCGCCCGGAGCGCCGCGGCTGCTCGGCACCAGCACTGACGCCAACGAGCCGCCGCCGGCAGTAACCGCCGCCGCGACACCGCGTGCGCAGGGCGCTCCACTCGATCTTTCGAGCCC
>JBAQBC010000264.1:0-2258 GCA_049286035.1 Xanthobacteraceae bacterium | reverse complement strand
GGCGGCGAGCGCGCGCTCGCGCGCCAGGTCGGCGGCGAACTGCTCGATGCGGCGATCGAGTTCCGTGATCCGCTCCTTGGCACGCGCTTCTTCGCGTTCAAGAGTTTCGCGCGCGATAATGAGCCGCTGTAGCGCGGCGGCGGCCTTGGCTTCGGTTTCGCGCAAGGCGGGCAGCGCGGCCGCGCTTTGGGCTTGCCGGGTTGACGCTTGGGTGTGCTCACTAGTGCGCGCCGCAACGACGCGGACTGTCTCGTCCTTGCCGCGACGGGTGTCCTCGACTTCGCTGCGGGCGCCAATCCACCGCAAATGGAACAGCAGCGCCTCGGTGCGGCGCACTTGCGAGGAAATATTGCGATAGCGCACCGCCTGGCGCGCCTGACTCTTGAGCGCGGCCATCTGACCGGCGAGCTGGCCGATGACATCGTCGACCCGCGCCAGGTTTTGCTCGGCGGCTTTGAGGCGCAATTCCGCCTCGTGACGGCGCGCATGCAGGCCGGAAATTCCGGCAGCTTCTTCCAAAACGCGCCGGCGTTGATCCGGACGGGCCTGAATGATCTCGCCGATCCGGCCTTGGTGAACAAGCGCCGGCGAACGCGAGCCGGTCGAGGCGTCGGCAAACAGCATGGCGACGTCGCGCGCGCGCACTTCGCGGCCATTGACGCGGAAGGTCGAGCCGTGTTCGCGCATGATCCGGCGGGAGACTTCCAGCGTCTCGAACTCGTTGAATGAGGCCGGCGCCTTGCGGTCGGTATTGTCGACCAGCACCGAAACCTCGGCATGGTTGCGGGATGGCCGCTCTGAATTACCCGAGAAGATGACGTCATCCATCTCGGCGGCGCGCATGGCCTTGTAGGAGGCCTCGCCCATGACCCAGCGCACGGCCTCGACCAGGTTCGACTTGCCGCAGCCGTTCGGGCCGACGACCCCGGTCAGGCCGGGTTCGATGGCAAAGTCGGTCGGTTCGACGAAGGATTTGAAGCCGATCAGGCGAAGCCGTGTGAGCTTCATTCTTTTATTACGTCCCTCTCCCAAGTGCCCCGATTCCGAAGTTCGCACGCCTTAGCCGGACGCTCTCATGCGAACTTCGGAATCACTAGCAGCGAATCCCCCAAAGGTTCACGCCGCGGGCGGAAAGGCCGGGCGCGGGACGATGCCGCATCGGCGCGGAGAATGAATCGTCGGGACTCCGAGCGCAACCAGGGCCGGCAAAATTATCCAAGCCTTTGCGTGAGTGGAGCGTCTATCGCCGCCCGAAAGGCGGCCGATCCTCGATCCTGGCAGAGGCAAAAAACCGTTATCCTGCCTTGAGATAGGGGTCGATCTCTTTAGCCATCTGGTCGATCGAGACATCGCCGACCAGCTTCTTGCCATTGACGAAAAAAGTCGGTGTCGAATTGACGCCGAGCTTCTGTGCGGCGTGATCGCGGACCGCCTGGATGCTGTCGAGGAGCTTTTGATTCGCCAGGCATTCATTGAATTGGCTCTCGCCCATGCCGAACTGCTTGGCGATCTCCTTCAAAGGCGGCAACGGCTCCTTGACGATCCATTCGGGCTGTTTGGCGAACAGGGTCTCCACCATGGGCATGTATTTGTCCTTGCCGCCGCAGCGCGCCAGCATGAATCCCGCAGCCGAGAGCGCATCGAGCGGGAACGCGCGCAAGGTGTAGCGGACCTTGCCGGTGTCGATGTAGCGCTTTTGCAGCTCGGGAAACGTGGTCTCGGAAAAGTGCGCGCAATGCGGGCAGGTCATCGAGGCATATTCGATGACCGTTACGGGCGCCTGGTCCGACCCGATCATGATATCGCCGTCGGGCCCGGCATCGGCCAGATCGGCCGGCGAGGGGTTGTCGTCGGCCCTGGCCGGACCGGAAAAAAATGAGGCAAGGCCAGCGCCCAAGCCAGTGACGGCAAGGCTAAGCGGGACGCCCGCGGTGACAAATCGGCGGCGAGTGAAATGCAAAGCTGACTCCGAATCTGGCGAATGCAATGTCTTGCAGGAGCGAATGTCCTGCAGCCGCAATGTGGCATTAGCGCGCCACCGCGCCAAGGGTGCCGAAACGGTGCCAAAGAGCGGCAAAAGATCAAAAACACGGCGAGGCAGGCACCGAGTTACACTGTGGCGTTAGTGCCCTTCGGCGCGCCGTATGCTGGCGCCGAGCCGCGCCAGCGCCTCCTTTAACTCCTGGTCCTTGATGTCGGACAGGTTTTCAGCGATCCGCGCGGTGGCGGCCGGGTCCATCGCGCGCGCCGCTCGTGCT
>JBAQBC010000263.1:0-4447 GCA_049286035.1 Xanthobacteraceae bacterium | reverse complement strand
GCCGCGCGCTATCGCCACGACGGCGGCGATCAAGCGGCCCCGATCAGGCGGCGCGCCTCCAGCGACCTCGTTTCTTGAATAGCGGGCGCTCAAACCTGGGTTTGACTTCAACGTTGAGCGTGCCGCGCCGCTGGATCGCGCCGGGTTGGCGTTCGGCGCCGGCTATGCTCTTGGCCGCTGGGCGGGCGGTGGATATTGGGGTGGCGGTTTCAATCCAATTGTCCGAGTTCAAAAAAAGCACCGAGGTCGAGGCCATCAGGATTTCCGAGAGGAGTGCAAAGGATATCATGCGTCAGAGCGGGTCAGATCGCGATGCGGCGATCGCCTTCATTCACGCCCCGCCGTGGTCTTGGAACGATCAGGCACCGCTCCCGACGAATTCCAGAAGCGATTGGGCCGTCCTTTCGCCCGATGATGCATCAGGAACGGAGTTCGTCCCAAACCTGGGGAATATCCTTCGATGTGTACGAAGGCTTGACGAAGACTTTGATGACCGACAGTCCCTCTCGCGAGAACGATTCAAGATAATCGACCTGCTTCAGTTCCTGTCTCGTCTCGACGACGTATCCCGGCGCCACGCCAAGTGAAGAACGGACAGAAGAAATGGACAGGCGCTGGCGCGCCTCTCGAAGAGCTTGCCCGCCATTTTTCCGCCCGCCGTACTCGCTCGCGCACACAGTCGGCCGTTCATACCGCCGACGCCGCGGCTCGCGATCGATTCCTATTGGCGGGCGCATCCAATTCGGGCCGATCGCTTAGCGCGCACGCTGGCGGCCCGCAGCGGAGCCCCGGACGGCTGGACATGGCAGCTTGGCAGCAATCGCAAGAGCGGTCTGCCCATTACCTTCCGAACGCCGCCAGCGCCGTATCGAGAGCGCGCCTATACCCCGGGACCTGGATTCTGCTGCGTGTGCGCTCAGCCGGTTTATCGCTTCGGCTGGCATGTTGATCTATGGAACGCCGGCGCCAATGAAAAGGCGAACTGGCACTGCGCCTGTGTGATTGCGTGGGAATTCTGGAATACGCCGAGTGGCGAGGCTTCTCTCCTGCGGCGTCTGCAAGCAAGACAGTGCCGTCAAACCGGCAGACGCTTATGGAAGAGTGCTGAGGTTGATCATCAAATTCCGCTATTTCGAGTATGGAACGAATACCGAGACACCCCCTGGCCGAAGCTGCTCGATTTTTGGGGCTTGCCTAACCTGCAGGTCATCAATCGTGACGCCCACGCCGCAAAATCGGCCCTGGGCGGATCCCTGCTGGCCGGTTTCGGTATGGCTGCCGCTAAAATGCGGAGCTGGATTCACATGGTCATTTTCGCGGCAACGCTGACCGTGACGCTCTACGCTGTTACAGATATGGAATATCCGCGGCTTGGCTTACTTCGTATCGAGAATTTCGATCACTTCCTCATCGACGCATACGAACAGATGCCGTCGCCGCGCGAATCGGTTCCTATGGGTGTGCTGCCCGGAGCCAAGCACCAAACCAATTAAGTTGCGGGTAGCAGCATCCTCAATGAGGTCCGCGCGGAATGACTATTGAAGTCCGCGGTGGGTCAAAACGGGACATATCGGAATGTCCGACTAATTTCCGCTTTACCCCTGAAAGGGGAAATCGGCACGTGCGAGCGTTTGAACTTTATCTGCTCTGCATCGTCCTACCATCGCGGGGCTTGGGCACGTCTCGCAATCCACGTATGGAACGCCTGAGTTGCATCGAATGCGACTGGACAGCAGAGGATGTTGTTGATCGCGTTCTGACCTTGGGCTCGGCAGGCGGTGCCGGCTTCTGCGGGGGCAGCGGCATTCGCGCCCCAGCTGCCACAGGATCGAGTTCACGGGGGACCAGCATCGCGAAGTTGCCGGGATGATGGACGTGACTGGCGAGTTGCCCGGCGCGATCTCCGGCTCCCCAAAAGATATCGGCGCGGGCTGGGCCGACAATAGCCGAGCCAGTGTCCTGAGCGATCATCAAATGGTCAAAGTGGCTGCCGCGCTTTTCATCGGTGAGAGGCAAGTCGGCGTCGATGAAAAAGGGCGTGCCGTACACATGTAACGCATTATCGACAGCAATAGAGCGCCCCGCCGTCAGCGATATACCTTGGGCGCCAATCGCCTCGCGCTCACGCGGCGTCTCCCGCAGGCCAGCCGGTCGCCGATCATCTGATAGTCCGACGATGCGGAAAAACATAAAGGATCGATTTTGGCGCAAGAGTTCCTCGGCGACCTGTGGGTTAGCGTGTACCCAGTCACGAATTCGCTCGAGCGACATCGCCTCGCGCGGAATTATGTTGCGCTCGACGAGAATGCGGCTGAGCGGCACGAATGGGTAGCCATTATGTCCATCGTAGTTGATGCGCAGTATGGCCCCGTCTTCGAGGCGCACGCGCGCTGATCCCTGGATCTGGATAGTAAGAGCATCCGACTGGTTCTTGATCCAACAGATCTCGAGATGTTTGCCGTCGAGAGCGCCATCGAGGATCTCGCCGCGATCGTAGTAAGGGACGAGCGTCCCACTGTCCGTCCGCCGCAATGATTGTCCCCTGTTGGGAAAGCCGGGACCGGCACTGTGGAGCGGTGGGACCAGATCTGGCGGGCGGCGATAGATCGGTACCTTGAAAATTCCGGTGGGGAAGCGTGAGCCGTCGACGATCGGTTCATAATAGCCGGTCAAGAGGCCAGCGTTATCGCCCAGCTTGGTTATGCGCAGCGGACGAAAATTGCGTTCCAAGAACAGCCGCGCCTGATCGTCGGTCAGTCGACCTGCAGCAAGCGCCCGACGACAGACCTCTATAAGCGCAGGATACATCGGACGCTTTTCGCCCTCGCTGAGGCTACTTCGTAGCAGAGGGCGGCAGCTCGCTAAAAATGTAGCAAAGGCAGCGGCGTGATCATCCGCTGACCATCCCTGTAAGGCATTCCATTCAATCGGCTCGAGGGCGGCGTCGGGGAGACGAAGCGGCTCAGGTGGTGCTGTCGACGGTCCGAATATTGCAGGTGGGAAAGTGGCGAATTGGACTTTCCGTTCCACGCCCGCCGCAGCATGAGCCGACAGGCCGATCGGCTGTGCAAGAATTCCTACAATCAGGACGAACGTAGCTGCGATCGCGATCTGATCGCGATCAATTTTGAATGAGCAACTGGCGCTAACTCTGGACATCGCCGATCTGCACGTCTGATAGCGGAGATGAATTTAGCCGTCGGAAAAGGCTAATTTTGTGATCAGAGCTGGGGATCAGCCAATGCCCAGCGCATCACGGAGACAAGGGACAGGCGCTAACGGCAGGTGCAGGACCAAATGACGGAATGTCCACCCTGGGTCAGACTCCGCCTTCGGGTGATGTCCGCGTCACGTCCGCTTTCCTCTCGATAGCGACCACAATGCGGACATCGCGTGAGGTCGGTATGGGGCCAGAAGCAGAAGTCGCCGTAATCAGATCAGTGGAATTGATAGTTCAGTCAGACGCGAAGGATACTGCCGGTGTGGTCGCGTCGGGACCAGCTAAGCGCATCATCATAGAAAATAGTCTGCCACGGCCCACATCATCAGGACGAACAGAACGCCGAATGCGACGTAATCGGGAGTCCTCATGGGATTTGCCCCTACGCCGAGGGACATCAGCCCCCATACCGATAGCAGTTCGGTGTGTAATAGGGGTACTCGTAGCACCCGTCGTCGTAGCCGCCACCGAACCCGAAGCCTCGGCCACGATGAAAATGATCGCGGTCGACGTGGCCGCGCGCTTCGGCATGCAGACCCGCAAGGCCGCGACCGAGAGCCGTGCCACGCCCGGCGAAATGGCCTCCGCCAAAGCCGCCGCCCATATGAGCGCCACCGAACCCGCCGCCTATATGACCGCCAGCGCCGAACCCGCCCCCGTGTCCACCTCCACCTCCCCCGCCGCCGCGCGCAAACGCGTCGGCGGTCAGTCCCCCGGTGAGAGCGGCAGCCGTCAACAATACGATCATGGTCTTACGGAACATGGGAATACTCCTTCGGACGCGACTGTGCGTCCATTCGACTGAAAACCCAGAGTGAGCATTGCACTTTGTGAAATAGATGCCCGCTTTGCGGTCGCCACTAAAATAAAGATCAGAAAACTAAATTCGTTTTTATGAACGTAGATTGAAAAGGCCACGCGAGAATAAATCTCGTTCAGCGGCGAGACCGACGGTCGTGATGTCCGACGGAACTATAATCGGTTCAGCCACCGCGCCTTGAAACCCCAACATCGCTTGGATGTCTGCTTTGGGTCGATGCTGTTGAAAAAGGCAAAAATGAACTGACCGAAATTCTTACCTGTGTGCCCATCGAAACCGGTATTTCGTAAACCAACGTCTCACAGAGAGCTTACGAAGACTGCCGGCTGAAAATCGGACTGATCATGTGTCCCCCTACATCATTTTCGAACCGCGCCACCAGTGCCTCTGTAAAAATTTGTTGGTAC
>JBAQBC010000262.1:0-6913 GCA_049286035.1 Xanthobacteraceae bacterium | reverse complement strand
GCCGTGGCGGTCGCCGCGGTACCGGCGGCAGCGGGTGCGCCGGGAGCGGCGGCTGCTGAAGAAAAGACCGAATTTACGGTCGTTCTGGCCAGTGTCGGCGAGAAAAAGATCGAGGTCATCAAGGAGGTCCGCGCCATTACCGGACTTGGTCTTAAAGAGGCCAAGGACTTGGTCGAGGGCGCGCCAAAGAACGTGAAGGAAGGCGTCAATAAGGATGACGCCGCCAAGCTCAAGGCGCAGCTCGAAAAAGTGGGCGCCAAGGTTGAGCTTAAGTAAGGAATGCTTACTTAAGCGAGGCCCCCGGGCGAGCGGAGCAGTACCGGGGGAATCCATAAGTGCATAGTGCGACGGCCGGCGACCCGCCGGCCGCAGAGTGCGGCAAATCATTGCGGCGATTGGGTATCCACCGAATCGCCCACAGTAGGGTGGAGCAACAAGGCGAGTGACGCCTGTCCCGACGGTCGCGATGGATTGCGGCCCTCTGGAGAGTCGTCTTGATCGCCTCGCTGCCTTGGAACGGGGCGCGGATGTCCCAAGGCATCCGGCGCGTCAGGCCGGGGCGATGGCTCGAACTGCGGCGTGCGGCCGTAGTGCGGGCCCGATGGTTCGATTGAGCGAGAGGACATGATGGCGCAGACGTTCACAGGTCGGAAGCGCGTAAGGAAGTTTTTCGGAAAAATCGAGGAAGTCGCGGAGATGCCGAACCTCATTGAGGTTCAAAAGGCGTCCTACGACCAATTCCTGCTGGTGCAGGAGCCGCAAGGCGGGCGGCCCAATGAAGGCCTGCAGGCCGTCTTCAAGTCGGTGTTCCCGATTTCCGACTTCTCCAACACTTCGATGCTCGAATTCGTCAAATACGAATTCGAGCCGCCGAAATACGATGTCGACGAGTGCCGGCAGCGCGGCATGACCTATGCCGCGCCGCTCAAGGTCACGCTGCGCCTCATCGTGTTCGATACCGATGAGGAAACCGGCGCCAAATCGGTCAAGGACATCAAGGAGCAGGATGTCTACATGGGCGACATCCCGCTCATGACCAATAACGGCACCTTCATCGTCAACGGCACCGAACGCGTCATCGTTTCACAGATGCATCGCTCGCCCGGCGTGTTCTTCGATCACGACAAGGGCAAGACCCATTCGTCGGGCAAGCTCCTGTTCGCCGCGCGTATCATTCCGTATCGGGGCTCGTGGCTCGACATCGAGTTTGACGCCAAGGACATCGTCTATGCCCGCGTCGACCGGCGGCGAAAGATTCCGGTCACCTCGCTGCTCTACGCGCTGGGCATGACCGGCGAGGAGATTCTGAACACCTTCTACAAGCAGGTGATCTACAAGCGCGCGAAAGACGGCTGGCGCGTGCCGTTCGATGCCAACCGGTTGCGCGGCTACAAGGCGATCAACGATCTCGTCGACGCCGATACCGGCAAAGTGGTGCTGGAAGCCGGCAAGAAGCTGACGGTCCGACAGGCCCGCCAGCTCGCCGAAAAGGGATTGAAAGCGCTCCGCCTCTCCGACGACGAGCTGATCGGCCATTACATCGCTGAGGATCTCGTCAACCCGAAGACGGGCGAGATCTATGCCGAGGCCGGCGAGGAAATCACTGAGAAATCGCTGAAGGCGCTGATCGAGCTCGGTTACAAGGAGCTGCCGCTTCTGAACATCGATCACGTCAATGTCGGCGCCTACATCCGCAACACGCTCGCGATCGACAAGAACATGACGCGCGAGGACGCGCTATTCGACGTTTACCGCGTGATGCGTCCGGGCGAGCCGCCGACGATCGATACGGCGCAGGCGATGTTCCAATCGCTGTTCTTCGATTCCGAACGCTATGACCTCTCGGCAGTCGGCCGCGTCAAGATGAACATGCGGCTCGATCTTACCGTTGAAGATACCGTGCGCGTGCTGCGCAAGGAGGACATCCTCGCGGTGATCCGCACGCTGGTCGATCTGCGCGACGGCAAGGGCGACATCGACGACATCGATCATCTCGGCAACCGCCGCGTCCGTTCGGTCGGCGAACTGATGGAGAATCAGTACCGCATCGGACTGTTGCGGATGGAGCGCGCCATCAAGGAGCGCATGTCGTCGGTCGATATCGACACGGTGATGCCGCAGGACCTGATCAATGCTAAACCGGCCGCCGCCGCGGTGCGCGAGTTCTTCGGCTCCTCGCAGCTGTCGCAATTCATGGATCAGACCAATCCGCTGTCGGAAATCACCCACAAACGCCGGCTTTCGGCGCTGGGGCCGGGCGGGCTCACGCGCGAGCGCGCCGGTTTCGAAGTGCGCGACGTGCATCCGACCCATTACGGCCGCATCTGCCCGATCGAGACGCCGGAAGGGCCGAATATCGGCTTGATCAATTCGCTGGCGACCTATGCGCGGGTGAATAAATACGGCTTCGTCGAAACGCCGTATCGCAAGGTCAAGGACGGCCGTGTCACCGATGAGGTCATATACCTCTCGGCGATGGAGGAGGGGCGCTACACCGTGGCGCAAGCCAACTCCGCGATCGACGCGCGCGGCCGCTTTACCGACGATCTCGTGGTGGTGCGGCACGCCGGCGACGTGCAGCTCATTCCGCCGGACAAGGTCGATTTCATGGACGTGTCGCCGAAGCAGCTGGTTTCGGTTGCCGCGGCGCTCATCCCGTTCCTGGAAAACGACGACGCCAACCGCGCGCTGATGGGCTCCAACATGCAGCGCCAGGCCGTGCCGCTCGTTCGCGCCGAGGCGCCGTTCGTCGGCACCGGCATGGAAGGCATCGTGGCGCGCGATTCAGGCGCGGCGATCGCCGCCCGTCGCACCGGTGTGGTCGATCAGGTCGACGCCACCCGTATCGTCATTCGCGCAACCGATGAGCCGGATCCGACCAAACCCGGCGTCGACATCTACCGGCTGCAGAAATTCCAGCGCTCGAACCAGAACACCTGCATCAACCAGCGGCCGCTGGTGAAGGTGAGCGATCAGGTCAGGCGCGGCGACATTATCGCCGACGGTCCGTCGACCGATCTCGGCGAGCTTGCGCTCGGCCGCAACGCGCTGGTCGCGTTCATGCCGTGGAACGGCTACAACTTCGAGGATTCGATCCTTCTCTCCGAGCGCATCGTCAAGGACGACGTCTTCACTTCGATTCACATCGAGGAATTCGAGGTGATGGCGCGCGACACCAAGCTCGGGCCGGAGGAAATCACCCGCGATATTCCGAACGTCTCGGAAGAAACGCTCAAGAACCTCGACGAAGCCGGCATCGTCTATATCGGCGCGGAGGTGCGCGCCGGCGATATCCTGGTCGGCAAGATCACGCCCAAGGGCGAAAGCCCGATGACGCCGGAGGAGAAACTCCTGCGCGCGATCTTCGGCGAAAAAGCCTCCGACGTGCGCGATACGTCGCTTCGGGTGCCGCCGGGCGTGCAGGGCACGGTCGTCGAAGTGCGTGTGTTCAACCGCCATGGCGTCGAAAAGGACGAGCGGGCGCTCGCGATCGAGCGTGAAGAAATCGAACGCCTGGCCAAGGACCGCGACGACGAGCAGGCGATCCTCGATCGCAACGTCTATGGCCGCCTGGCCGAACTCCTCGAGGGCCGCCAGGGCATTGCCGGGCCGAAAGGCTTTAAGAAGGACACCAAGATCACGCGCGTGGTGCTGGAAGAGTATCCGCGCTCGCAGTGGTGGATGTTCGCCTCACCAAACGACAAGGTGATGGCGGAGATCGAAGCCATCCGCAAGCAGTACGACGAATCGAAGAAGCGGCTGGAACAGCGCTTTCTCGACAAGGTCGAAAAATTGCAGCGCGGCGACGAATTGCCCCCCGGCGTGATGAAGATGGTGAAAGTCTTCGTCGCCGTGAAGCGCAAGATCCAGCCCGGCGACAAGATGGCGGGCCGCCACGGTAACAAGGGCGTGGTGTCCAAGATCGTGCCGAGCGAGGATATGCCGTTTCTCGCCGACGGCACGCCGGTCGACATCGTGCTCAATCCGCTCGGCGTGCCAAGCCGCATGAATGTCGGCCAGATTCTGGAAACCCACTTGGGCTGGGCCTGCGCCGGCTTGGGCTTGAAGATCGGCCACGCAGTCGACCTTCACAATGGCAAGAAGGATTCCAAGCCGCTCAAGGAGCTCCTCAAGAAGGTCTATGGCGAGGACGAGACCATCAAGTCGCTCGACGAAAAAGGGCTGATGGAGCTCGGCAACAATCTTCGCCACGGCGTGGCGATCGCGACGCCGGTGTTCGACGGTGCCAAGGAAGCCGATATCGAGCACATGCTCGATCTCGCCGGGCTCGATCATTCGGGTCAGGTGACACTGTTTGACGGACGCACCGGGGATACTTTCGATCGCAAGGTCACCGTCGGTTACATCTATATGATGAAACTGCACCACCTCGTCGACGACAAGATCCACGCGCGCTCGATCGGGCCTTACAGCCTCGTCACCCAGCAGCCGCTGGGCGGCAAGGCCCAATTCGGCGGCCAGCGCTTCGGCGAAATGGAAGTGTGGGCGCTCGAAGCCTACGGCGCGGCCTATACGCTGCAGGAAATGCTGACGGTGAAGTCCGACGACGTCGCCGGTCGCACCAAAGTCTACGAGTCGATCGTGCGCGGCGACGACGCGTTCGAATCCGGCATTCCGGAATCGTTCAACGTGCTGGTGAAGGAGATGCGCTCGCTCGGCCTCAATGTCGACCTGCACAATTCCAAGCAGCAGCGCGGCGGTGGCGATGTTGCCGAGGCGGCGGAGTAGTTAAAGAGAACGGATGACAGAGGGCAGAGGACGGGAAACGAGGCGGCGATCTGTCGTCTGTGATCCGTCATCTGTCATCTGAAATGGAGCGGATAATGAACCAAGAGATTATGAATCTTTTCAGCCCGCAAGTGCCGGCTCAGGTCTTCGACCAGATTCGGATTTCGATCGCGAGCCCGGAGAAGATTCTGTCCTGGTCTTACGGCGAGATCAAAAAGCCCGAGACGATCAACTATCGCACCTTCAAGCCAGAGCGCGACGGTTTGTTCTGCGCGCGCATCTTCGGGCCGATCAAGGATTACGAGTGCTTGTGCGGCAAGTACAAGCGGATGAAGTATAAAGGCATCATCTGCGAGAAGTGCTCGGTCGAGGTGACGCTGTCGCGGGTGCGCCGCGAGCGCATGGGCCACATCGAGCTCGCCGCGCCGGTCGCGCACATCTGGTTCTTGAAGTCGCTGCCGAGCCGGATCGGCCTTCTGCTCGACATGACGCTCAAGGATCTCGAGCGCATCCTTTATTTCGAGTACTATGTCGTGCTCGAGCCCGGCCTCACCGCGCTCAAAGATCGCCAGCTGCTCTCCGAGGAGGAATACCTCAAGGCGCAGGATCAATTCGGCGCCGACAGCTTCACGGCGATGATCGGCGCGGAAGCAATCCGCGAAATGCTCAAAGCCCTCGATCTGGGGAAGATGGCGACCGATCTGCGCCAGGAGATCGCGGAATCGACCTCAGAGCTGAAGCCGAAAAAGCTTGCCAAGCGGCTCAAGCTGATCGAGGCGTTCGTCCAGTCCCATAACAAGCCGGAGTGGATGATTCTCACCCACGTGCCGGTGATTCCGCCCGACCTGCGGCCCTTGGTGCCGCTCGACGGCGGCCGCTTCGCCACGTCCGACCTCAACGATCTTTATCGCCGCGTCATCAACCGCAACAACCGCTTGAAGCGGCTGATCGAGCTGCGCGCTCCCGACATTATCATTCGCAACGAGAAGCGAATGCTGCAGGAGGCGGTGGACGCGCTGTTCGACAACGGCCGCCGCGGCCGCGTCATCACCGGCGCCAACAAGCGGCCGCTCAAGTCGCTCGCCGACATGCTCAAAGGCAAGCAGGGCCGGTTCCGGCAGAACCTGCTTGGCAAGCGCGTCGACTATTCGGGCCGTTCGGTGATCGTGGTCGGCCCCGAGCTCAAGCTGCATCAGTGCGGGCTGCCGAAGAAGATGGCGCTCGAACTGTTCAAGCCGTTCATCTATTCGCGGCTCGACGCCAAGGGCCTGTCGACCACCGTCAAGCAGGCCAAGAAGCTGGTCGAAAAGGAGAAGCCCGAGGTTTGGGACATTCTCGACGAGGTCATTCGCGAGCATCCGGTGCTGCTCAACCGCGCGCCAACGCTGCACCGCCTCGGCATCCAGGCGTTCGAGCCGGTCCTGATCGAAGGCAAGGCGATCCAGCTTCACCCGCTGGTCTGCGCGGCGTTCAACGCCGACTTCGACGGCGACCAGATGGCGGTTCACGTGCCGCTGTCGCTCGAGGCGCAGCTCGAAGCGCGCGTCCTGATGATGTCGACCAACAACATCCTGCATCCAGCCAACGGCTCGCCGATCATCGTGCCGTCGCAGGATATCGTGCTCGGACTCTATTATCTCACGCTGATGATCGACAACGGCCCGGGCCAGCACAAGCTCGAGCTCTATTCGACTGAGCAGCTCAAGCGCGATCCCAAGAAACAAAACATCGTGCAGGGCTATTATCGCAACATCAGCGAAGTCGAGCATGCGTTGCAGGAAAAGACGGTCGGGCTGCACAGCAAGATCAAGTACATCTGGGAAGGCGTCGACGAGGACGGCAAGGCTGTGCGCAAGACCTTCGAGACCACGCCGGGCCGCGCGCTTTTGGGCGAGGTCCTGCCCAAGCACGGCAAGGTGAGTTTCGATCTGGTCAACAAACTGATGACCAAGCGCGAAATCTCCAGCATGATCGACACCGTCTACCGCCACTGCGGACAGAAAGAGACGGTGATCTTCTGCGACCGCGTCATGGCGCTCGGCTTCCATCATGCGTTCAAGGCCGGCATCTCATTTGGCAAGGACGACATGGTGGTGCCGCACTCCAAGCGCTCAATCGTCGAAAAGACCCGCGAATTGGTCAAGGAGTTCGAGCAGCAATACAA